>NZ_WLYK01000001.1:1564078-1928156 GCF_009707545.1 Nakamurella alba
GAGCGGACCGTGCCCACCGCGGGCCCGTCGTTCGTAGGCCGGAATCCGGTTGCCGGTGCCCGGTAGCGTCAGCCGGGTGAGCCTGCAGAGTCGCCCGCTGGAGAAGTCCGACGCCCCCGCGATGGTCGAGATCATCGCCGAGATGGAAGCGTTGGAGCCGGCCGACGAGTTCTGGGACGTCGAGGAGGTGCTGGAGGAGTTCGACAGCCCGACCACCGACGCGGCCCGCGGCACGGTCGGGATCACCGACGGGGACCGGCTGGTCGCCTTCGGGTCGCTGTCGATCTCGCAGCCGGTCGGGGTGTGGAAGGCCGGTCTGTTCGGGGGAGTGCGGACGGACTACCTGGAGCAGGGCCTCGGGCGCCGGCTGCTGGACGAGCTGACCGCCGGTGCCACGGCCATCCGCGATGCCGACCACCCGGGCATGCCCGGCGAGCTGAAGATCTGGGTACGGGACCGGCGCCCCCGGCTGACCCGGCTGGCGAAGTCCGCCGGTTACGAGCCGTGGCGCTACTTCCAGGACATGCGGCACACCCTCGGCGACCTCCCGGAGCTGCCGCCCGCACCCGCGGGCATCGAGATCCTGCCCTGGTCGCCGGATCTCGACGACTCCACCCTCGTCGCATCCAACGACTCGTTCGCGGACCACTGGGGGTCGGCGCCGATCGACCCGGTGCGGTGGAAGAGCTACTTCGCCGACTCCAGCAGCTTCCGCGGCGCCGACTCGCTGGTCGCGGTCGACGAGCAGGGTGTGGTCGCCTTCGTGCTGGTGGAGGAGTTCCCGGCCGAGACGGCGGCGCTCGGTTTCCGGGTCGGCTACATCGCCCGGGTCGGCACCGCCCGCCGCGGCCGCGGTCGTGGCCTGGCCACCACCCTGCTGATCCACTCCCTGCACCGGCTGCAGGCGCAGGGCTACGAGTACGCCGAGCTGAACGTCGACTCCGACTCGCCGACCGGCGCCGGCCGCCTCTACCGGCGGATCGGCTTCGAGCCCACCCACCTGAACACCACCTACGGCCGCCGGTTCTGACCGCCCCGGCCCGCCTGAACATGGCGAGCTGGCGCTCGCGGGTCGCTCGTCCCTGATGGGATCCTGCGTCCTGCGCTTCTCGCTCGTGACATGGCGAGCTGGCGCTCGCGGGTCGCTCGTCCTTGATGGGATCTCGCGTCCTGCGCTTCTCGCTCGTCCCTCGCTGCGATGCTCGACCGCACGATCCCGACGAGCGACCGATTCCTCGCTGCGATGCTCGACCGCACGATCCCGACGAGCGACCGATCCTCGCCGCGATGCTCGACCGCACGATCCCGACGAGCGACCGGCGGCGACCTGGCGCGCGGCTAGGGTGTGTGGGCGCGCCGTCCCGGACGCAGCGCCCACACCGAGGAGAAGCACCCGTGATCACCCGCATGTCGACCCTGTTCCTGCGCACCCTGCGCGAGGATCCCGCCGACGCCGAGGTGCCGAGCCACCAGTTGCTGGTGCGCGCCGGGTACATCCGGCGGGCCGCCCCCGGCATCTACAGCTGGCTGCCGCTCGGGTACACGGTGCTGCGCAACGTCGAGCGCATCGTCCGCGAGGAGATGGACGCCATGGGCGCGCAGGAGGTGCACTTCCCGGCACTGCTGCCGCGCGAGCCCTACGAGGCCACCGGCCGGTGGACCGAGTACGGCGACAACCTGTTCCGGCTCAAGGACCGCAAGGGTGGTGACTACCTCCTCGGCCCCACCCACGAGGAGATGTTCACCCTGCTGGTGAAGGACATCGTGTCGTCCTACAAGGGGCTGCCGCTGTCCATCTACCAGATCCAGACCAAGTACCGGGACGAGGCGCGTCCGCGGGCCGGGATCCTGCGCGGCCGCGAGTTCGTGATGAAGGACTCCTACTCGTTCGACATCGACGACGCGGGGCTGGAGGCCTCGTACCTGGCGCACCGGGCCGCCTACATCCGGATCTTCGACCGGCTCGGGCTGAAGTACGTGATCGTGTCGGCGATGTCGGGTGCGATGGGCGGCAGCGCCTCCGAGGAGTTCCTGGCCGACTCCGAGGTGGGTGAGGACACCTACGTCCGGTCCGCCGGTGGCTACGCGGCCAACGTGGAGGCGGTGCGCACGCCGCCGGCGGCCGAGGTGGACAGCTCCGGCACCCCGGCGGCGCACGTCGAGGACACCCCCGACACCCCGACCATCGACACCCTGGTCGCCGTGGCCAACCGGCTGCACCCCCGCGCGGGCGCGGCGTGGACGGCCGCGGACACGCTGAAGAACGTGATCGTCACACTGCGGCACCCGGACGGCACCCGGGAGCCGCTGGCCATCGGCCTGCCCGGTGACCGCGAGGTGGACATGAAGCGGTTGGAGGCGGCGATCAGCCCGGCCGAGGTCGACGCCTTCACCGAGGACGACTTCCGCAAGGTTCCGGCCCTGGTCAAGGGCTACATCGGGCCGGGCGTGCTGGGGGAGACGAAGGCGACCGGGATCCGCTACCTGCTGGACCCCCGGGTCGCCCGCGGCAGCGCCTGGGTGACCGGGGCCGACGCCCCGGGCAAGCACGTCTTCGACCTGGTGCACGGCCGTGACTTCGAGGCCGACGGGGTGCTCGACGTGGCCGAGATCCGTGAGGGCGACCCGGCTCCCGACGGGTCCGGCCCGCTGTCGCTGGCCCGCGGCATCGAGATGGGACACATCTTCCAGCTCGGCCGCAAGTACGCCGACGCACTCGGGCTGCAGGTGCTCGACCAGAACGGCAAGCTGGTCACCGTCACCATGGGCTCCTACGGGGTCGGGGTGTCCCGTGCCGTCGCGGCGGTCGCCGAGAACTCGCACGACGACAAGGGTCTGATCTGGCCGCGGGCGGTCGCGCCGTACCAGGTGCACCTGGTGATCGCCGGCAAGGGCGAGCAGATCACCGGCGCCGCAGAGGATCTCGCGACCGCTCTCGGCATCGCCGGCATCAGCGTGCTGCTCGACGACCGGAACGTCTCGCCCGGCATCAAGTTCGCCGACGCCGAGCTGCTCGGCATGCCCACGATCGTGGTGGTGGGCCGCGGGGTCGCGGACGGTGTCATCGAGGTCCGGGACCGGGCCACCGGCGAGAAGTCCGAGGTGGCCCTGGCCGAGGCCGCGCACACCGTGGCGCAGCTGGCCCGGTAGCTCCCGCCCGCACGGCTGCCTCGCCCGGGGCGCGGCTGCCGTGCGGGTGCCCGGTGATCCCGGATCCTGCTGGCCGACGTGGGTGACGAGCACCGTGGGTCGTGAGCACCGGTGACGCCGCTGCCGGTGGAGAACCTGCTGGTGGACGACGCCTCGGGGTGGGTCAGGCAGGGGCGCCGGGAAGGGCGATCGTCGAGGGGTTGATCTTGCCCGCGGTCTTGATCCGGGTCATGAAGGTCGCGGCGTCGGTGAGGCCGGACAGGCCGAGACCGCGCAGCTCGGCGATGTCGGTGTTGCCGATCACCGCGTGCCAGGCCGTCGCGCAGTCCGTCTCCAGCTCCAGAGCCAGGGCCAGGGCCGACTTCTGGTCGGTGACCGCGGGGACCTGGTACCACGGTGCGGCGGTGGACGGCGAGCCGCCGGACGCGGTGATGATGGTGACCAGCTGATCCCGCCGCGCCAGGTGCGCGTTGCGGATCACCGCGTACAGCGCCGCGTTCGCCTTGTCGAAACCTGCGACCAGCCCGTAGCCCCAGACCGCGGCGTGCTCGTTGTCGAGCACCGTGCCCAGGGACTCCAGTGCCTCCGCCGGCAGTCCGGCCGGCACCGTCTGCGCCGTTCCCTGGCCGGAGTCCGGCACGCCGGTGCCCGGATCGGACGGTGTGGGTTCGACCGAACTCATCCGAGCACCACCCGATGGGTCTGCAGGCAGGCCGCGATGGACCCGAACAGCGCTGCCCGGTAGCGGGAGACGAGCGCCAGCCCGTCGGTGAACTGTGTGTAGGCCTGGGTCGCATCCGCCCGGACCTGCTCCAGTGCCGCGTCGGCGTCGGCCGGGACAGGCACCGAACCACCGGCGGAGCGCATCGACTCGGCCTTCGCCCTGTCGGTCCGGGCGTACTCGTCCAACAGCGCCTCGAGGTGCGCCTGCCGGTCGCCGAGCAGCTGCTTCAACAGCGCTGCCCGCTCCTTGTCGACGGTGGCCGCCGCCTCCAGATTGAGGACGGCGAGGCGGGTGGTGGCGATCAGCGACGCGATGGGGTCGATCGTCGGATCCGTGGCAGCGGTCTCCGTCACCGTGCTCGGCGCCGACGACGTGCCGAAGGGATTGCAGCCGGCCGCCAGCAGCAGCGCCGCGCCGCCGACACCCGCGATCGCCGCGCGCCGCCCGACGGCGGGTGCGGTGCGCGGGGCACGCGCGGCCGGGTCGGGGGCGGAGGGATGCACGCCCCCATCATGTCAGTGCACCGGCGGTGCTCCGGCATCGCGCGGCACCCGGCGAGCCGTTGCCGGCATCCCGGCCGGCGCCGGAACACCACAGCGGGCGCTCCCGAAGGCCGCCGGTCGACTACGATTGCCCACCGGGATCGCCGCCGCACTGCCGGTCGGCGACCGGACAACTGCAGAAAGGTCGGGTGCACGTCGATGTCCGCTGGTGAACCGGACGGGCTCCGGGCCGTGGTCGCCCCCGTCGTCGCGTCCGCCGGGTACGACCTCGAGGAACTGCTGGTCCAGACCGCCGGCGCACGTCGCCGGGTCAAGATCGTCATCGACGCCGACGGCGGCGTCGACCTGGACGGGATCGCCACCGTCTCCCGATCCGTCTCGGCCGAGCTCGACGCGCGCGAGGCCGCCGGCACCGACCCGATGGGCGGCCGGGCCTACACCCTCGAGGTCACCAGTTTCGGCATCGGCCGGCCGCTGACCCTGCCCCGTCACTTCCGCCGGGCCGCCGGTCGGCTGGTCTCGCTGCAGACGACCGACGGCGGTCGCCGGCAGGTGCGGATCTTGTTTGCGACCGACACCGTGCTCACCGTGCTGACCGGACCGGCTTCCGTCGTCACCGAGGAGCTGGCCTACGACGATGTGGCCAAAGCCGCCGTCGAGGTGGAGTTCGCGCCGCCGCCACCGGCGGTCCGGGCACTGCTGGCGCAGGCCGGTGCCGACCACGACGACGAGCAGGTCGACCTCGACGGGCCTGACGGAGACGACGCCGAGCACGCCGACGAAGACGACGACTCGGTCGACGACGAGAACACCGCCGACGACGAGGGCAGTGACACCAGTGACAGGGAATCAGCAGTGACAGAGGAAGAGGGCACGAGCCGATGAATGTGGACATCGCCGCCCTGCGCGCGGTCGAGCGGGAGAAGGAGATCTCCTTCGAGTCGCTGATCGAGACGCTGGAGACCGCACTGCTCACGGCCTACCGGCACACCGACGGCCATGCCGCGCACGCGCGGGTCGAGGTGGACCGGCGGACCGGGGTGATCCGGGTGCTGGCCGCCAGCTCCGCGGACCGAGACGACGACGACTTCCGGGAGTGGGACGACACCCCGGAGGACTTCGGTCGGATCGCCGCGACCACCGCCCGGCAGGTGATCCTGCAGCGGCTCCGGGACGTGGAGAACGAGCGCACCTTCGGCGAGTTCGCCGGCACCGAGCACGACCTGATCACCGGCACGGTGACCGCCGACGCCAAGGTGAACGCCCGCGGCCTCGTCGTGGTCAGCCTCGGCGACGTCGAGGGGGTGATCCCGGCGGCCGAGCAGGTGCCGGGGGAGTCGTACGTGCACGGCCAGCGACTCCGCTGCTTCGTGGTGTCGGTGACCCGCGGACCCCGCGGGGCGCAGATCACGCTGTCCCGCACGCACCCGAACCTGGTCCGGAAGCTGTTCGCGCTCGAGGTGCCGGAGATCGCCGACGGCACCGTGGAGATCACCGCGGTGGCGCGGGAGGCCGGTCACCGGTCGAAGATCGCGGTCCGTGCCACCGTCCCCGGGGTGAACGCCAAGGGCGCGTGCATCGGGCCGATGGGGCAGCGGGTGCGGGCCGTGATGAGCGAACTGTCCGGCGAGAAGATCGACATCATCGACCACGACGACGACCCGGCGACCTTCGTGGGCAACGCGCTGTCCCCGGCCCGCGCGCTGTCGGTGACGGTGGTCGACCCGGTCGCCAAGGCGGCCCGGGTGGTCGTGCCGGACTTCCAGCTGTCGCTGGCGATCGGCAAGGAGGGCCAGAACGCCCGGCTCGCCGCGCGGCTCACCGGCTGGCGGATCGACATCCGCAGCGACGCGGCGCCGGCACCGGCCGCCGGGTCGTGACGGCTGCCGGCGGACGGCTGCGAACTGCCGAACGAGCGCGACCGGTGAGCGCGTCGTGAGCGGGAGCCCGCCGAAGCGCTAGACTCGTATGGCCGACCGGCCGTGTGCATCCGTGCGCCCGGTCCGCCGACTCTCCACCGCAGTCCGCCGTCCAGCAGATTCTCCGAGATGGGTCCCGCATGTCTCCCGGTACGAGCAGTACCGGAGCCAGGCCGGAGCCGACCCGGACCTGCATCGGCTGTCGGCGGCGGGAGCCGGTGTCGGTACTGCTCCGTGTCGTCGCGGGCGACGGGACCCTGGTCCCCGATCCACGACGCAGGCTCCCCGGCCGGGGGGCCTGGCTGCATCCCGACGAGGGGTGCCTGGCGCTCGCGGAGCGTCGGAAGGCCTTCGGCCGCGCCCTGCGCCGGTCGGAGCCGCTCGACGGCAGTACGGTGCGGCAGTTCGTCGCGGCCACCGGTTCACCGGAGGCCGCAGGACCGCCGGACCCGGGACCGAACCGCACTCCCGCGGTGGAGCCCCCTCGTCAGGAAGCAGGTCGACCCATCGTGAGCACCCCGTGAAGCTCCACCGATGAGCAGGCACCGGTACTACTAACGAGGTCGAGCGGCCCAGCCCGCCCGGCCTCACCGTGAGGAGAGCAGTGGCAGGCAAGGCCCGAGTACATGAGCTCGCGAAAGAGCTCGGCAAGTCCTCCAAGGAGATCATGGCGAAGCTCGCCGATCTCGGGGAGTTCGTGAAGTCCCCGTCCTCGACCATCGAGGCACCCGTCGTCCGCAAGCTCAAGGAGGCCTACCCGGCCGCCGGTGGCAAGTCGGGCGGCTCCACCAACGGTTCCGGCAACGGCGCTCCGCGTCCGGCCGGCGGCCCGACCCCGGGTCGCCCGGCAGCGCCGGCCTCCCGTCCGGGTCCGGCACCCGCCCCGGCGGCGAGCGCCCCGGCTCCCGCTGCCCGTCCGGCTGCCCCGGCGCCGGCTCCGGCCGCGCGTCCGGCTGCTGCTGCACCCGCTCCCGCCCCGGCAGCCCGTCCGGCTGCCCCGGCGCCGGCTCCGGCCGCGCGTCCGGCTGCTGCCGCACCCGCTCCCGCCCCTGCGGCCCGACCGGTCGCCCCGGCGGCGAGTGCGGCCCCGGCCGCCGGTGCCCCGGTGGCACCGCGCCCGCCGCGCCCGAGCGGTGGCGTCCCCGGTGCCCCGCGCCCGCCGCGGGTCGGCAACAACCCGTTCAACGTCGGTGCCCGCCAGGCGCCCCCCGGCCGCCCCGGCGGTTCGGTCCCGGGTGCCCCGCGTCCGCCGCAGGCCCGTCCCGGTGGGGCGCCCGGCCAGGGCGGCCCGCGTCCGGGCGGTCCCGGCGGTGCTCCCGGCCCGCGCCCCGGCGCCCGTCCGGGTGTGCCCGGTCAGGGCGGTCCCGGTGGCCCGCGTCCGGGCGGCGGCCCGCGTCCCGGCACCGGTGGCGGCGGTCCCTACCGTCCGGGCGGTGCGCCCGGTGGTGGCGGCGGCGGCTACCGTCCCGGCGGAGCGCCCGGTGGTGGCGGTCCGCGCGTCGGCGGTGGCCCCGGTGGCGGTCGTGGTCGCGGCGGTGCCGCGCCCGGTGCGTTCGGTCGCCCGAGCGGCCCGGCGCGCAAGGGGCGCAAGTCCAAGAAGCAGCGTCGCCAGGAATTCGACAACATGCAGGCGCCGACCATCGGTGGCGTGCAGCTGCCGCGTGGCAACGGCTCCACGGTCCGGCTGGCCCGCGGCTCCTCGCTGAGCGACTTCGCCGACAAGATCGACGCCAACCCGGCGTCGATGGTGCAGGCGCTGTTCCACCTCGGTGAGATGGTCACCGCGACCCAGTCGGTCTCGGACGACATCCTCGAGCTGCTCGGCTCGGAGATGGGCTACGACGTGCAGATCGTCTCGCCCGAGGACGAGGACCGCGAGCTGCTCGGCCGCTTCGACCTCACCTACGGCGAGAACGAGGGCGGCGAGGAGGACCTCCAGGCCCGCCCGCCGGTGGTCACGGTCATGGGTCACGTCGACCACGGCAAGACCAAGCTGCTGGACGCGATCCGGAACACCTCCGTGGTGGACCGGGAGGCCGGCGGCATCACCCAGCACATCGGCGCCTACCAGGTCACCACGCACCTGGGCGACGACGAGCGGCTGATCACCTTCATCGACACCCCGGGCCACGAGGCGTTCACCGCCATGCGTGCCCGTGGTTCGCAGTCCACGGACATCGTGGTGCTGGTGGTCGCGGCGGATGACGGCGTGATGCCGCAGACCGTCGAGGCGATCAACCACGCGAAGGCCGCCGAGGTGCCGATCGTGGTGGCGATCAACAAGATCGACAAGGAGGGCGCGAACCCGGACAAGATCCGGCAGCAGCTCACCGAGTACGGCCTGATCGCCGAGGAGTACGGCGGCGACACCATGTTCGTCGAGATCTCCGCACGCCAGCGGCTCAACATCGAGGGTCTCCTGGAGGCCATCCTGCTGACCGCGGACGCGGCGCTGGACCTGCGGGCGAACCCCGACATGAACGCGGAGGGTGTGGCCATCGAGGCGCACCTCGACCGTGGTCGTGGCGCGGTGGCGACCGTCCTGGTGCAGCGCGGCACGCTGCGCGTCGGCGACTCGATCGTGGCAGGCAACGCCTACGGCCGGGTCCGGGCGATGCTGGACGACAACGGCGAGAACGTCTCCGAGGCGCTCCCGTCGCGGCCGGTCCAGGTGCTCGGTTTCACCTCGGTCCCGGGCGCCGGTGACTCGTTCATGGTCGTGGAGGAGGACCGGGTGGCCCGGCAGATCGCCGGTGCCCGCCAGGCCGCCACCCGCAAGGCGCAGGTCGCCAAC
This sequence comes from Nakamurella alba, assembly GCF_009707545.1. Taxonomy (NCBI): domain Bacteria; kingdom Bacillati; phylum Actinomycetota; class Actinomycetes; order Nakamurellales; family Nakamurellaceae; genus Nakamurella; species Nakamurella alba. Next base: position 1,573,169 of record NZ_WLYK01000001.1, read on the forward strand.
CGCCGCCGCATCTCGCTGGAGGACCTGGGCGCCGCGCTGGCCGAGAAGAAGATCGAGCAGCTCACGCTGATCATCAAGGGCGACAACTCGGGCACCGTCGAGGCGCTCGAGGACGCCCTGATGAAGCTCGACGTGGGCGACGACGTCAACCTGCGGGTCGTGCACCGCGGCGTCGGCGGCATCACCCAGGACGACATCAACCTGGCGGTCATCACCGACGCGATCGTGATCGGCTTCAACGTGAAGCCGGTGCGCGGGGTCTCGGAGATGGCCTCGCAGGAGGGTGTGGACATCCGGTACTACACGGTGATCTACCAGGCGATCGACGAGGTGGAGGCGGCGCTCAAGGGCCTGCTCAAGCCGGAGTTCGAAGAGGTCGCCATGGGCACCGCGGAGATCCGCGAGGTGTTCCGGTCGTCCAAGTTCGGCAACATCGCGGGCTGCATCGTGCGTTCCGGGGAGATCCGCCGGAACGCCAAGGCCCGGTTGCTGCGCAACGGTGTCGTCATCAACGACAACCTCACCATCGACTCGCTCCGCCGGTTCAAGGACGACGCGGTCGAGGTGCGCGAAGGGTTCGAGTGCGGTATCGGGCTCGGGTCCTGGAACAACATCGAGGTCGACGACACGATCGAGACCTACGAGATCCGCGAGAAGCCGCGCAGCTGAGCGCAGCTCACGAGGTGGGTGCGCCGTCCCGTCCGGCCGGACGGGACGGCGCACCGCCCGGACCGGGGGGTGGCGTGTACGTCGGCATCCTGGAGGCGGACGTGCTGCTGGGCGCGGTCTCCTCCCTCAAGCAGAAGCGGGCCGTGCTGCGACCGGTGCTGGCCCGGCTCCGCCGGCTCGAGGTCTCGGTTGCCGAGGCGGGGGACACCGACCTGCTGCGCCGGGCGCAGATCGGGGTGGCCGTGGTCTCCGGCACCGCCGCGCACGTCGGCGAGGTGCTGGACACCTGCGAGCGGCAACTGGCCGGCGAACCGGAACTGGAGCTGTTGTCCGTGCACCGGCGGTGGGTCGGCCCCGAGGACTGAGCACGTCAGTACGGGGCACGGCACCGGTACTGCACCACGAAGCACGGCAGCACGAGGTACGGCAGCACGAGAACGAGGAGCACCCCATGGCGGATTCCGCCCGCGCACGACGGCTCGCGAAGCGCATCGCGGCCATCGTCGCCACCGAACTGGAACACACGGTCAAGGACCCGCGCCTGGCCATGGTCACGGTGACCACCGCGACCGTCACCCCGGACCTGCGTGACGCGGTCGTGTACTACACCGTGTACGGCACGCCGGAGGAGGCCGAGGAGTCGGCCAAGGCGCTGGCCAGCGCCACCGGTGTGCTGCGCAGCACGGTCGGCCGGCAGACCGGCATCAAGTTCACCCCGACCCTGGCGTTCCGGCAGGACACCCTCGGCGAGCACGCCTCGCACATCGAGGACCTGCTCGCCGCCGCGCGGGCATCCGATGCCGAGGTGGCCCAGCGCGCCGAGGGCGCGACCTACGCCGGCGAGGCCGACCCGTACAAGGCCCCGCGGGAGGTCGACCCCGACGACACGGACGACTGGTCCGACGAGGACGCCGACCTGACCGACGAACGGGTCGAGCAGCACCCCTGAACGGCGGTAGGTGGATGTCCCACGACAGCGGACCGGGGGCTCACCGGCGGGGGAGTAGCCTCCCGCCCATGACCCGAGCAGCCGGCGCATGAGGACCTCTGCGCGGGCGCGCCCGGCCGGTGCGCCGTCCCGGTTCGACGACGCCGACCTGTCCGCCGCAGCGGCGCTGCTGGAGGACGCGTCGTCGGTGGTCATCCTGGCGCACGTCAACCCGGATGCCGACGCCCTGGGTTCGGCCCTTGCCCTCGGTCTCGCACTGTCCCGGAACGGCTGCACCGTGCAGGTGGCGTTCGCCGAGCCGGCGGAGATCCCGGAGTCGCTGGCCGGGCTGGCCGGTGCCGAGCTCGTCGTGCCCGCCGACGACGTCGACCCCACCCCCGGGCTGCTGGTCACCGTCGACGTGAACTCCCGCGCCCGGCTGGGCCGGCTCGGCGCCTTGGTCGACACCACCCCGCGCACCCTGGTGGTGGACCACCACGCGTCCAACACCCGGTTCGGTTCGGACCATGTGGTGGACGTGACCGCCGAGTCGACCACCGTGCTGATCGCCGCCCTGCTCGACCGGATGGGCCTGCCGATCGACACCGACATCGCGGAGAACCTCTACGCGGGCCTGGCGACGGACACCGTCGGCTTCCGGCACTCGACGGGTGCCGGGCACCGGCTGGCCGGACGACTGCTGGACGTCGGGGTCAGCCCGGACGAGCTGATGCGCCCGATCACCGACACGCACCCCGAGGGCTGGCTCGGCATGCTCGCAGCGGTCCTCGGCCGGGCCGAGGTGGTCACCGCCTCCACCGGCACCCGGGTGGTCTGGACCTGGATCACCACCGAGGACGCCGCCGGGCTGCGCAGCGAGGAGCTCGACTCCGTCATCGACATCGTCCGCACGACCAAGGGCACCCAGGTCGCCGCGGTGTTCAAACAGGCCGGGCCGGCGCACTGGCAGGTGTCGCTGCGTTCGTTGCCCGGCACCGACGTCTCGGCGGTGGCCACGGTGCTCGGCGGCGGCGGGCACGTCAGGGCCGCCGGCTACTCCTGCGACGGCACGATCGGGCAGGCCCGGGAACGGTTGCTGGCGGCCCTGTCCGGATGAGCGGGCCGGCCCCCGGTTGCCTCGGCGCCGCACCTGGGGCAGCATAGATACATCATGGACGCATCATCGGTGGACTGCGCTGCGCACACCCGCGCACCCGAGGTGCGGTCGTCGGCCGCCGACCGAGTCTATGCACACGTCCGCACCGCGATCCTGTCCCGCCGGTTCGCCGACCACGACCTGCTCGCCGAGGGCCGGATCGCCGAGGAGACGGGGGTGTCCCGCACCCCCGTGCGGGAGGCGCTGCTCCGGCTGGAGGCCGAGGGCATGGTGCGGCTGTTGCCCAAACGCGGCGCGCTGGTGCTGCCGGTGACGGCCCAGGAGGCCCGCGAGATCCTGGCCACCCGGGAGCTGGTGGAGACGCACTGCGTCCGCCAGGTGATCGGCGAGGGTCGGGGACCCACCCTGGCGCAGACCCTGGACGGCCCGCTGGACGCGCTGGCCACCGCCGCCGCGGACGGGCTGCTGCACGAGTACGTCACCGCCGACCGCGACTTCCACGCCACGATCGTCGACGCCGCCGGCAACTCCATCCTGTCCAAGCTGTACGGCGGACTGCGGGACCGGCAGCTGCGGATGGGCGGGGCGAACCTGCTCGATCCGCTCGGCCGGCTCGACACCGCCCGCGCCGGAAGGACTCTCGGTGAGCACCGGGGGATCCGGGAGGCCATCGCCGCCGGTGACGCGGAGCTGGCTTGCCAGCTCACCACCCGCCACCTGGCCACCGCCGCGCTCGCCCTGACCTGACCCCCGCAGCTCGTCCAGCACCGCCCGCAACTCCCGGAAGGCATCGTGTCCGTCTCGCCCGTCGCTCTGCTGCGACGCCCGTCCACCGCTCCCGCACCGGGGTGGCTGGTCTGGGCGATCGGTGCGGGCGTGTACGTCCTGGCCGTCTTCCACCGCAGCTCGCTCGGCGTCGCCGGCCCGCTGGCCGCCGAACGGCTCTCGCTCAACGCGGCCCAGCTCTCCGCCTTCGTGATGCTGCAGCTGGCCGTCTACGCGGTGATGCAGATCCCGACCGGGATCATGGTCGACCGGTGGGGGCCGCGGCGGATCCTGCTGGCGGCGACGCTCACGATGGGCACGGCCCAGGTGCTGTTCTCGTTCGTCACCGGGTTCGTCCCCGCACTGCTCGCCCGCGGACTGCTCGGCTGCGGCGACGCGATGACCTACATCTCCGTGCTCCGGCTGGTCGCCGGCTGGTTCCCGGCCCGGCGGTACGCGACGCTGACCACCTTCACCGGCTTCATGGGCACCATCGGCAACCTGGCCGCCACCCTCCCGATGACCGGGCTGCTGCACGGCGTCGGCTGGACCCCGACGTTCGCCGTGGCCGGCGGGCTCTCGATCGTCTACGGGCTGCTGCTGCTGCGTCCCGCGACCGCCGCGCCGTTCCGGGAGATCGAGGAGGCCACGGCCAACGGCCCGGTGGCCGGTCGCCGGGTGTGGACCGAGGTGAAGACGGCCTGGCGGCTGCCGGCCGGTCGGCTCGGCTTCTGGGTGCACCTGACGACGATGGCCGGGCCGACGACCTTCGCCGTGCTGTGGGGCTTCCCGTACATGACGGAGTACCTGGGGCTGGCGCCGTCGGTCGCGTCGTCGCTGATGACGCTGTTCGTGATCGGCGGCGTGGCCGGCAACCTGCTGGTCGGGCCGCTGGTCGGGCGCCGACCGACCATCCGGACGCCCCTCGCCGTGGTGGTCAGCCTGGCCTGCATGGCCGGGTGGGTCGTGCTGGTCGCCTGGCCCGGTGGGCGGCCGCCGGTGGCCGTGCTGATCGTGGTCATCGTGCTGCTGGCGGTCGGCGGCCCGGCGTCGGCGGTCGGATTCATGCTGGCCCGCGACTACAACCCCCGGCACCGGATCTCCACCGCCACCGGGATGGTCAACGTCGGCGGGTTCACCGGGACCGTGGTCTGCACCTTCCTGGTCGGCCAGATCCTGGACCTGACCGGCGATCCGGCGGGCGGACCGGGCAACTACCGGCTGGCCTTCCTGGCGATCCTGGTGGTCACCGCGGTCGCGCTGGCCCGGCTGATGACCTGGTGGCTGCGCACCCGGGCGGCCGTGCTGCTGGCCGAGGCCCGCGGCGAGCAGGTGCCGGTGCACCTGCACGTGCACCGCTGGGAGCTGGTCGACGAGGAGGAACTCGAGCGCGAGGCGCAGCTGGTCCGGGAGGCACAGGTCGCACGGGAGGCAGAGGTGGTCCGAGAGGCTCCGGTGCCGGCGGAGCAGCGGTCGGGGGTGGTCTCGTGACGCGGCCACCGGACGGCGGGCTGCTGCTGGTCGACAAACCGGTTGGCTGCACCTCGCACGACGTGGTCGGCCGGGTGCGCCGGATCATGGCCACCCGCCGCGTCGGGCACGCCGGCACCCTGGACCCGATGGCCACCGGGCTGCTGCTGGTCGCCGTGGAGCGCTCGACGAAGCTGCTGTCCCACCTGGTGCTGACCGGGAAGTCCTACGCCGCGACCGTCCGGCTCGGCGCCACCACGGTCAGCGACGACGTCGAGGGGGAGGTGCTGACGACCGCCGACCCGGCCGCGCTGGCGGCGGTGACCGATGCCGCGGTCACCGCCGCCGTCGCGCCGCTGACCGGCGACATCCTGCAGCGCCCGTCCAGTGTCTCGGCCATCAAGGTCGACGGCCGCCGGGCCTACGACCTGGTGCGCGAGGGCGTCGAGGTGGACCTGCCGGCCCGCCCGGTGCGGGTGGACCGGTTCGAGATCATCGGGCCGGTGCGTCGCGATCCGGTCGGCCGGTGGATCGACCTGGACGTCGAGGTGGACTGCTCGTCCGGCACCTACATCCGCGCGCTGGCCCGTGATCTCGGCGAGAGTCTCGGTGTGGGCGCACATCTCACCCGGCTCCGGCGCACCGCCGTCGGCCCGTTCACGGTGGACACGGCGCTGGACGTCTTCGACGGCCGGCCGCCGGCCCCGCGCGGCGAGCGGAACCCGGACCCGACCGACGAGCTGCGGACCCGGGCCGCCGGGCTGCTGCTGCCGCCGGAGGCGGTGGTGCGGGCGGTGTTCCCGGTCCGGCAGGCCGACGCCACCGAGGCCGGCGAGCTGGCATTCGGCCGCGGGATCAAGGCCGGCGGGGACCCGGCCACCACCGCGGTGCTGCACGACGGCCGGCTGATGGCGCTGGTCCGCAACCGCGGTGTGCAGGCGCGACCCGAACTGGTCTGGGCGCCGGCCGGCTGAGGGGCGCGCGCCGGCTGAACGGGCGAGCGGGTCCGCCGACCGCCGGCCACACAGCGTTCCCCGGTCCTGGGGGTGTGTCCGGGCAGCGCCGGGCGCGTGACACCCTGGGGTGCGGAACGGGCCCGGCGGCCGGGCGGTGACGAAGGAGTGCGGCGTGGAGCGGTGGCGTGGTCTGGACGCGATCCCCGAGGGCTGGGGGCGGTGCGTCCTGACGATCGGTGTCTTCGACGGCATCCACCGCGGGCACCAGGCCTTGATCGCGGCGACCGTCGCGAAGGCCCGCGAACTGGGGCTGCCGTCGGTGCTGATGACCTTCGACCCGCACCCGGCCGAGGTGGTGCGGCCGGGCAGTCACCCGGCGCAGCTGGTCACGCTGCGCCACAAGGCCGAGCTGGTGGCCGAGCTGGGCATCGACGTGTTCCTGGTGCTGCCGTTCACCCCCGCCGTGGCGGCGACCGACCCGGGCGTCTTCGTGCACGACACCATCGTCGACCGGCTGCACGCCGCCGCCGTGGTCGTCGGCGCCAACTTCCGGTTCGGGCACCGCGGCGCCGGCTCGGTCGAGCTGCTCGCCGAGCTGGGCGCCAAGTTCGGCTTCACCGCGCACGGGCTGGACCTGGTCACCGACGAGACCGTCGCGGTCAGCTCGACCATGGTGCGGGCCTGCATCGCCGCCGGCGACGTCCGCACCGCCGAGTCCGCGCTCGGCCGCCCGCACCGCGTGGAGGGCTTCGTGGTGCACGGCGACGGCCGGGGTGGCAGCGAACTCGGTTACCCCACCGCCAATCTCGACGTCGAGCCGTGGACCGCGGTGCCCGGCGACGGGGTCTACGCCGCCTGGTTCCTGCTCGGTACCCGGCGCTCGCCGGCCGCGGTGTCCATCGGCACCAACCCGACCTTCTCCGGCAAGGTGCGCACCGTGGAGGCCTTCGTCCTGGACGAGGGCGGCAACTTCTACGGCCGCCGGGTCGCGCTCGACTTCGTCGAGCGGCTGCGCGGCCAGGTGCGCTACACCGACGTCGACGCGCTGATCACCCAGATCGGCCTGGACGTCGAGCGCACCCGCGAGGTGCTGGGGGTCTGACGGCCCGGGTCGGCGTGCGCGGCCGGGCCGGTCGCCGCTGGTAGGATTCTCTGCTGGGTCCGGCTGCAGTCCGTGGCGGCCGGCACCGTCATCCCCCCGGCACACGTCCGGAGCGGGCGGTCACGGCACAGCAGCACAAGGAGCACCACCAGTGGCACTGACCACCGAGCAGAAGAAGGAGATCCTCTCCTCCTACGGCCTGCACGACACCGACACCGGTTCGGCCGAGGCCCAGGTCGCGATGCTGACCAAGCGGATCTCGGACCTGACCGAGCACCTGCGGGCGCACAAGCACGACCACCACTCCCGCCGTGGCCTGATGGCCCTCGTCGGGCGTCGTCGTCGCCTGCTGCGTTACCTGCAGACCGTCGACATCACCCGCTACCGCTCGTTGATCGAGCGGCTCGGCCTGCGCCGATAAGGCGGTCGGTCAGGGGAGTGCCCACCAGGGTGCTCCCCTGACTGCTACTGCGCCCTTGCGACGCAGGACCTGCAGTACCGGCAGCACCAGCACCACCAGCAGTACGAGTACCAGCACCACCCAGCCACCTCGGAAGCAGCAGCCGGCTCTGACCGGTCCTCGGTAGTGGCCACCGGAACACCCGCGCACGGCGCGGCGAGGTCCGTTGGCTTCGATCGACGGCCGGCCCAGGCGGGACGTCCCGCGAGCACGCCGACCCGACGACGACGAGGTGGCACCGCCCGCGGGCACCGATGTCCGCGCGCGGCGCACCACACCCCGGGCAACCCCATGGACGGGGACCGGGTCACAAAGAGGAGACACATGTCCGACCCCACCGCCACCAGCGCCACCGCTGTCATCGACAACGGCGCCTACGGCACCCGCACCATCCGCTTCGAGACCGGTCGTCTCGCCCAGCAGGCCGCCGGTTCGGTGCTGGCCTACCTGGACGACGACACCGTCCTGCTGTCGGCCACCAGCGCCGGCAAGCACCCCAAGGAGCAGTTCGACTTCTTCCCGCTGACCATCGACGTCGAGGAGCGGATGTACGCCGCGGGCCGCATCCCCGGCTCGTTCTTCCGTCGTGAGGGCCGTCCGTCCGAGGACGCCATCCTGACCTGCCGCCTCATCGACCGCCCGCTGCGCCCCTCGTTTACCGACGGACTGCGCAACGAGATCCAGGTCGTCATCACCGTTCTCGCGCTGAACCCGGACGTGCTGTACGACGTGCTGGCGATCAACGCCGCCTCCGCCTCCACCCAGATCGCCGGCCTGCCCTTCTCCGGCCCGGTGGCCGGTGTCCGCGTCGCCCTGATCGCGGGTCAGTGGGTGGCCTTCCCGACCCACTCCCAGCTCGCCGACGCCGTGTTCGACATGGTCGTCGCCGGCCGGGTCACCGAGTCGGGCGACGTCGCGATCATGATGGTCGAGGCCGAGGCCACCGAGCGCACCGTCGAGCTGGTCGCCGGTGGCGCCACCGCGCCGACCGAGGAGATCGTCGCCCAGGGCCTGGAGGCGTCGAAGCCGTTCCTGCGCACCCTGGTCGAGGCCCAGCAGGCGCTGGCCGCCGAGTCGTCCAAGCCGACCGCCGAGTTCAAGCTGTTCCCGCCGTACCAGAGCGATGTCTACGACGCCGTCTCGGCCGCCGCCTCGGAGAAGCTGGCCGCCGCGATGACCGTCGCCGGCAAGCACGACCGCGACGCCGCCAGCGACGCCGTCAAGGCCGAGGTCTACGCCGCGCTGGGCGAGCAGTTCGCCGGCCGCGAGTCGGAGATCGGCAACGCCTTCCGCTCGGTCACCAAGAAGGTCGTCCGGCAGCGCATCCTGCGCGACAAGGTCCGCATCGACGGCCGCGGGCTGACCGACATCCGCCCGCTGTCGGCCGAGGTCGACTACCTGCCGCGGGTGCACGGTTCGGCGCTGTTCGAGCGCGGCGAGACCCAGATCCTGGGCGTCACCACGCTGAACATGCTCCGCATGGAGCAGCAGCTGGATACGCTCTCCCCGGAGACGCGCAAGCGCTACATGCACAACTACAACTTCCCGCCGTACTCCACCGGTGAGACCGGCCGCGTCGGCTCGCCGAAGCGGCGCGAGATCGGCCACGGCGCGCTCGCCGAGCGCGCCCTGGTGCCGGTGCTGCCGTCCAAGGAGGAGTTCCCCTACGCCATCCGCCAGGTGTCTGAGGCGTTGGGCTCCAACGGTTCCACCTCGATGGGCTCGGTCTGCGCCTCGACCATGTCGCTGCTCAACGCCGGTGTGCCGCTGAAGGCCCCGGTCGCGGGTATCGCCATGGGCCTGGTCTCGGACACGGTCGACTCCAAGACGGAGTACGTCGCGCTGACCGACATCCTGGGTGCCGAGGACGCGTTCGGCGACATGGACTTCAAGGTCGCCGGCACCAAGCAGTTCGTCACCGCGCTGCAGCTGGACACCAAGCTCGACGGCATCCCGGCCGAGGTCCTGGCCGCCGCGCTGCTGCAGGCCCGCGACGCGCGGCTGACGATCCTCGAGGTGATGAACGAGGCCATCGACGCCCCCGACGAGATGAGCCTGTTCGCACCGCGGATCACCACGATCAAGGTCCCGGTCGACAAGATCGGCGAGGTGATCGGGCCCAAGGGCAAGATGATCAACTCGATCACCGAGCAGACCGGTGCGGACATCGCGATCGAGGACGACGGCACCATCTACGTCTCCGGCGCGGACGCCACCGCGGTCAACGCGGCGATCGAGATGGTCAACGCCATCGCGAACCCGCAGCTGCCGAAGGTCGGCGAGCGGTTCCTGGGCACGGTCGTCAAGACCACCGCCTTCGGTGCCTTCGTCTCCCTGCTGCCGGGCCGCGACGGCCTGGTCCACATCAGCAAGCTGGGTGGCGGCAAGCGGATCAACAAGGTCGAGGACGTGGCCAACGTCGGCGACAAGATCCAGGTCGAGATCGCCGAGATCGACGCCCGCGGCAAGATCAGCCTGGTGCCGGTCAAGGCCGATTCCGCACCGGCCGAAGCGCCGGCCGATGCCGAGTCCGCCCCGGCCCAGGGCTGAGGCCGACCGCTTCGTGGCCGCACGTGTGCAGACCCGTGTGCTCGAGCGGGGTGACGGCGGCAGCGCGGTGACGCTCTCGGTACTGCCCGGAGGACTCCGGGTGGTCACCGAGAGCGTGCCGAGCGCCCGCAGCGCCTCGGTCGGCATCTGGGTGGGTGTCGGTTCGATCGACGAGCAGCGCGGCCTGTCCGGCGCGTCGCACTTCCTCGAGCACCTGCTGTTCAAGGGCACCCGGACCCGGACCGGTCCGGAGATCGCGGCGTCGATCGACGAGGTCGGCGGCGAGCTCAACGCCTTCACCTCGCACGAGTACACCTGCTACTACGCGCACGTGCTGGCCAGCACCTGCGAGGCGGCCGTGGACACGGTCTGCGACGTCGTGCTGGACGCGGTCATCGCCGCGGACGACGTGGACGTCGAGCGATCGGTGATCCTCGAGGAGATCGCCATGCGCGACGACGATCCCGAGGACACCCTCGGCGACTCGTTCGCCGCCGCGCTGTTCGCCGGCCACCGGATCGCGGAGCCGGTGATCGGCACCGTCGACACCATCTCCCGGATGACCCGCACCCAGGTCAACGGCTACTACCGGCGCCGCTACCACCCGGAGCGGATGGTCGTCGCGGTGGCCGGCGGGGTGGACCACGGCGACGTGGTCCGCTGGGTGCGGCGGGCCTTCGCCGGCCGTTCCGTCGAGGGCCGGCGCCCGGTCGGCCCGCGGGTCGGCACCGGCCGCTACAAGCCGCGGACCGGTGTGCTGGTCGTCGAGCGCGACATCGAGCAGGTGCACCTCAACATCGGGGTGCCGGCTTTGCGCCGGGCGGACACCCGGCGGCCGGCCCTGGCCGTGCTGACGGCGGCGCTGGGCGGCGGCATGTCGTCCCGGCTGTTCCGCACCATCCGCGAGGAGAAGGGCCTGGCGTACTCCACGTACGCGGCCACCTCGGCCTACGCGGACGTCGGGTCCTTCTCCGTCTATGCCGGCTGCCAGCCCGAGCACCTGGGCACCGTCGGCGGACTGATCCGGGCCGAGCTGGAATCGGTGGCCGCCGACGGCCTGGAACCGGCCGAGCTGCAGCGGGTCAAGGGCCAGCTGACCGGCGGGTTCCTGCTCGGCCTGGAGGACACCGAGTCACGGATGAGCCGGATCGGCAAGAACCTGCTCACCCGGGACCGCCACCGCACCGTCGACGAGGAGCTCGCCGGCATCCGTGCGGTGGACGCCGAGGCGGTCGGCGCGCTGGCCGCGGAGCTGCTGCGCGGCCCGCTGGTCGGCGCAGTGGTCGGTCCCTACGCCCACGAGCAGGACCTGCCGGCCGGTCTCCTCGAGGCGGTAGGGGCGTCCGCCGCAGCCGGGACCACAGTGCGGCCCCGGAGCGGCACGGTCACCAGCATTCCCCGGGCACGGCGAGAGAGGCAGCAGCGCGATGTCGGATGAGGTTCTGCGGGTCGGCGTGATCGGCGCCCGCGGCCGGATGGGCACCCAGGTCAGCCGGGCGATCGACGAGGCGCCCGACCTCGACCTGGTGGCCACCGTCGGCGGCCGCGAGTGGCTGTTCGCACTGTCCGACGCCGGCAGCCAGGTGGTCGTCGACTTCACCCACCCCGACGTCGTGATGGACCACATCCGGTTCGCCCTCGACCAGCAGATCCACGTCGTGGTCGGCACCTCCGGCATCGACGACGAGCGGGCCGAGACGATCCGGGGATGGCTGCAGGGCACCGATCTCGGCGTCATGGTGGTGCCGAACTTCGCCCTCGGCGCGGTGCTCGCCGCCCGGTTCGCCCGGGAGGCGGCCCGCTTCTTCGAATCGGTGGAGCTGGTGGAGCTGCACCACGCGGGCAAGGCGGATGCCCCGTCCGGCACTGCCGTCGCCGCTGCCCGCGGGATCTCGCAGGCCCGCGCCGCCGCCGGGCTCGGCGACGTGCCCGATGCGACCACCATCGAGACCGCCGGTGCCCGCGGCGCCACCGTCGACGGCATCCACGTGCACTCGGTCCGGCTGCCGGGCATGGTCGCCCATCTCGAGGTGCTGCTCGGCAGCACGGGGGAGACGCTGACCCTGCGGCACGACTCGCTGGACCGGTCCTCCTTCATGCCCGGCGTGCTCACCGCCGTCCGGTCCGTCTCGCAGCGGCCCGGGCTGACCCTGGGCCTCGAGTCGGTCCTCGGACTGGACTGATCGCCGATGCGCGCCCGGATCACCGTGGCGATCCTGGTCGCGGTGCTCGGGATCTACTTCTGGTTCCTCACCGACCGTGCCCTCCTGCTGATCGGGTCCGGCGAGATCGTCGGCGTGGGACTGGGTGTCGGGGTGCTGCTGCTCCCGCTGATCGGCATCGTGCTGGTGGTGATGGAGTTGCGGTTCGGTGCGGCGAGCGCCCGGTTGTCCCGCCGGCTGCAGTCCGAGGGCGTGCCGCCGGAGGGTGCCGACCTGCCGCGCCGTCCGTCCGGCCGGGTCGAGCGGGCGGCGGCCGACGAGTACTTCGGCACCGTGAAGGACCGGGTGGAGGCCGACCCCGACAACTGGCGCGGCTGGTTCGCGCTGGGCGAGGCCTACGAGCTGGCCGGTGACCGCAAACGGGCCCGGGCGGCGATCCGCACGGCGATCGAGCTGGAGTCCCGCGGGGACGCCGCCGCGCCGGGGGATCAGACGGCGACGAGGTCCAACCCGCCGGAGTAGGCCACCTCGGCGAACCGGCCGGTCCCGGTGTCCAACACCCGGCGACGGCCCTCCGGCTGCCAGCCGGCGGAGGCCAGGAACCGTTCGATGGTGCGGTCCTCCTCCGGCGCCCACCAGCGCCCGCCGTGCGCGCCGGTGTCCCGCAGCTGGGTGGCCGCCTCGGCCAGCATCCGCCCGCCGTGCCCCCTCCGGGCGAAACGCGGCAGCACGCCGAACACCTCGATCTCGCCGACGCCCATGACGGGCAGCGCGGACAGCGCCGCGAGGCCGACCGGGGTACCGCCCTCCATCGCCACCAGCACCGGGCCACCGCCGGCGATCCGCGCCGTCCACCGGTCGAACAGCGTCTCCAGCGGGGTCGCCAGCACCGCCGGGGGCAGCAGCTCGGCGTAGGCCTGCTGCCAGAGATCCAGCTGCAGTCGTGCCACCACGTCGGCGTCCAGCAGCCCGGCCCGCATCACCTCACCGATCACCCTGCGCCCCCTGTGCTCCCGTGCGGATCGTCCCCCGGGTCCTGCCGCGGTCGGGCGGCCCGTCCTGCAGTCCTACCCTGCCGTTCAGACCGCCACCACCCGGAGACCGGCGTCGGCGAACGCGGCCAGCAGCGCCGGGTCGGCCCCGGTGTCGGTGACCAGGGTGCCGACGGATGCCAACGGGCAGATCCGGGCGAAGGACCGGCGGCCGAGCTTCGACGAATCCGCGACCACCACCACGTGATCCGCCTGCCCGACCATCAACGCGGTGATCGCGGCCTCGCCCTCGTGATCCGCGGTCGCACCGGCGCCGGGGTCGAGACCGTCCACCCCCAGCACCACGTGGTCCAGGTGCAGCCGGGTGAGCGAGGGCTCGGCGAGCGGCCCGATGAGCTCGTACGAGGACGGCCGCGCCACGCCGCCGGTCACCACCAGTTTCACCGTCCGGCGCACGGCGAGCTCGGTGGCGATGTTCAGCGCGTTGGTGACCACGGTGTAGTCCGGTCGGTCCGGATCCGGGCCGCCGGGACCGTCGGTGGCCGCCAGCGCCCGGGCCACCTCGGAGGTGGTGGTGCCGCCGTTGACCGCGACCACCGAGCCGGGCGGGACGAGCGCCGCGGCCGCAGCCCCGATCCTGGCCTTCTCCTCGGTGAACCGGCCGGTCTTGTAACGCAGCGGCAGGTCGTAGGCGACGCCGGCCGGGTGTGCGCCGCCGCGGGTGCGGGTGAGCAGCCGCCGGGCGGCCAGCTGGTCCAGGTCCCGCCGGATGGTGGCGGGGGAGGCGTCCAGCTCGGCCGCGGCGTCGGCGACGTCGAGCCGGCCGTCCCGGCCGAGGATGTCCAGCAGCGCGGCCCATCGATCCTGCGGACCCACGCGCGCTCCTGCCTGTCGGGTGCACCGTCGCGGCGGGTGTCGGACGGTGATGGCAGCATGCCACCCATGACCGTCCCGCCGACGATGAGCGCCGCCGCGGCACGCCGGATCGCCGTGGCGGCCCAGCAGCTGGACGGGGCGAAGGCGCCGGCCCGGATCGACCGGGGCACGGTGCGCCGGACCGTGGAGCGGCTCGGTCTGCTGCAGATCGACTCGGTGAACGTGCTGTCCCGGGCGCACCGGCTGCCGCTGCTGGCGCGGCTCGGCCCGTACCCGGTGGAGTTCCTCGAGGAGTCCGTCTGGACCACCCGGCCGCAGCGCCGGACGCTGATCGAGACCTGGGCGCACGAGGCCTCGATGGTGCCGGTCGACCTGCACCCGATGCTGCGGTGGGAGCGGCGGCACTGGAGCAGCAAGAACGCCGCCGGCATGCGGGCGAAACACCCGGGCCTGCTGGAGAACGTGCTCGCCGTGGTCACCGAACGCGGCCCGAGCACGGCCGGGCAGATCGAGGAGGTGCTGACCACCGGGGTGAAGGGGAAACCCGGGTGGTGGGAGTGGTCGCAGGCGAAACAGGCGTGCGAGGCGCTGTTCTCGGCCGGCCTGCTGGGCACCGCCTACCGCCGCGGGTTCGAGCGGCACTACGACCTGCTGGAAAGGGTGCTGCCGCCGTCGTTGCTCGAGGTGTCGGTGCCGGACCCGGCGCAGGCGCACCGGGTGCTGGTCGAGCGCGCCGCCCGCGCGCACGGGATCGGCACCGTCAAGGATCTGGCCGACTACTACCGGATGTCGGTGGCGGCGACGACCGCGGCGGTGACGTCACTGGCTGCGGACGGCATCCTGGAGCCGGTGCAGGTGCCGGGCTGGCGATCCGTGGCGTGGGTGCACGCGGAGGCCCGCCGCCCGCGCACCGTGCAGGGCAGTGCGCTGCTCTGCCCGTTCGACCCGCTCGTCTGGGAGCGACAGCGCACCGAGCGGCTGTTCGGCATGCGGTACCGGATCGAGATCTACACCCCGGCCCCGCAGCGGGAGTACGGCTACTACGTCTTCCCGCTGCTGGCCGGGGACGAGCTGGTCGGCCGCTTCGACCTGAAGGCCGACCGGGCGACCGGCCGGCTGCTGGTGCAGGCGTCCTGGCTCGAGCCAGGGGCGGACCCGGCCACCGCCGCGACCACCGCGGCCCGCGAGCTGCGCCGGATGGCCGACTGGCTGGAGCTTCCGGAGATCGAGGTGGTGGAGCGCGGCAACCTGCACCGGGAGACCCGGGCGGCGGTGCGGGTCAGAGCCGGGTGAGCTCGAAGGTCACCCCGTCGACGGACGCCGTGACGGTGGCGGCGCTGCCACGACCGGTGGCCGTCGCTGTCGCGGACACGTTGGCCGAGGCGCGCACGGACTCGGTGCGCCCGTCCGGGACGGTCAGCAGGATCGAGGTGCTGACGGTGGTGGATCCGGACGGCAGCGTCTCGAAACGGATCTGCTGCTGGTTGCCGGCGCACTCGAAGGCACAGTCGAAGCCCGCGACCGTGGTGCGCCGGACATCGGTGGACGCGGCGGTGCCGGTGCGGGTTCCGGACGTGTCGGCCAGCTGGTAGGTCACGGTGACCCGGTAGGTGCCGGGCCCGACGACACCCAGGCTCCTGGCCA
Source organism: Nakamurella alba (assembly GCF_009707545.1). Taxonomy (NCBI): domain Bacteria; kingdom Bacillati; phylum Actinomycetota; class Actinomycetes; order Nakamurellales; family Nakamurellaceae; genus Nakamurella; species Nakamurella alba. The sequence goes on from NZ_WLYK01000001.1 coordinate 1,588,860, forward strand.
CCTGCCCCTGGGCGCCCGCGGAGGTGGTGCTGCCCAGCAGGGGGAGCGCGATCGGCAGACCGTTGCCGCCGGTGGCCCGGGCGGTCACCTCGATCGCGCCGGTCCCCGGATCGACCTCTGCCTCCGCGGTGCCGGAACCGGCTCCGCGCACCACGTTCTCGCCGGTGGTGGCGGTGCCGCCGGCCATCGGGGCGGCGGCCGCGGGGGACGCTGCGAGGACGAGTGCCGCGGCCGCGAGCGCGGTCCCTGCCGCGAGCTTCCGGAGGATCCGGAGGCCGGTCGGCGTTTCGGGTCGGTCGGTGCTGTTCATGGTGGGATCCCTCCGTGGTGTGTTGCCGGTCACTGGTGTCGGTCTGTACGGGTGGGATCAGGCCGATGTTCAGCCCGCCCGGCACGGCACACCACCGGGTGGCGCGGGCCCGTGGCGCGAGGGGGCGATACCCTGCGGCGATGTCGATGGGCGGGCGGCTGCAACCGGTGCCGGCGGGGGTGGCCGCGGGTCACCCGGCGACGGCGTCCGTCGGCGCCGACGTGCTGCGGCGCGGCGGGAACGCCGCCGATGCGGCCGCCGCCATGGTGCTCGCGGGATGCGTGGCGGAGACGATCTTCACCGGGCTCGGCGGTGGCGGGTTCGCCACCGTCTACACCGCGGCCGACCGCTCGGTGCACTGCCTGGACTTCTTCGTCTCGGTGCCCGGGCTGGACGGCACGATCCCGGCGCCGGCCCGGGACATCGAGGTGGTGTTCGGTGACGTGCCGGTGCCGTACGCGGTCGGCGGGCCGAGCGTCGCCGTGCCCGGCACACCGTCCGGGGTGGCCGCCCTGCACCACCGGTTCGGCAACCTGCCGTGGGCCGAGATCGTCACGCCGGCCCGGGATCTGGCGACGATCGGCGTGCCCTTCAGCGTTGCGCATGCCGAGTTGCTGCCGGAGGTGCGGGCCGCGATGGTGCTCGGCGACGGCGTGCACAGCTACACCCGACCGGACGGCAGCGGCGACCGGCGGCTGCTGGCGGCCGGTGAGGACCTGCTGCACCCCGGCCTGGCGGAGACGCTGGACGCCTACCTCACCGGCGGTCCGGAGGTGTTCACCCACGGCGGCGCCGGCGCCGCCCTGGTGACGGCCGTCCGCGCGGACGGCGGGGCGCTGTCCGCCGACGACCTCACCGCCTACCGGGTGGCCGACCTGCCGGTGGCCACCGCGGCTGTCGGCGACGCGGTCGTGCACGTGCGCGGCAACGACCTGGACCACTTCGCCGGCACGCTGGCCGCGCTGTCGGCGGCGGAGATCCGCGCGGGTGGCCCGCGGCGGGCGGCGGCGCTGGTGTCGGCCCTGCGGGCGCCGCTGCAGCGCACCGAAACGACCAGCGTGGTGGCCGTCGACCGGTACGGGAACGCCTGTGCCGCCACGCATTCGCTCGGCCTGGGATCGGGGATCTGGGTGAGCGGCGTTCACGGCAACTCGATGCTGGGCGAGGGGGAGCTGCTGCGCGGCGACCTGCACCCCGGCCTGCGGATGCCGTCGATGATGGTGCCGCACGTGGTCACCGACCGGGACGGCCGGCTGGTGGCGGCGGGTGGTGCGGCCGGCGGCAGCCGTATCCGGTCCGCCCTGGTGCAGGTGCTGTCCGGGATGTTGCTGGAAGGCCTGTCGACCGCGGACGCCGTCGCCGCGCCCCGGCTGGCGGTCGGACCGGGGGTGGTCCACCTTGAGCCCGGGTTCCCGGCCGGCACCGCCGGGGCGCTGCGGGCGGCCGGTGACGCGGTCGTCGAGTGGGACGCCGCGAAGCCGTATTTCGGCGGCGCGGCGATGATCGGCGCCGACGGCCCCGCCGCGGATCCACGGCGGGGCGGTCTGGCGGTGCTGGTCTGAGCCGGTCGGGTCCCTGGTCTCAGGCGGCGCGGCGGAGCCGGATGTCGCCCGAGGTGGTCTTGACCCGGATGTCCAGCTGCGGTGCGTCCGCGGCGGGCTGCTCGTCGCGCACCTCGAAGTCCGTGTCGGTGCGACCGCTGACGGTGCGCAGATCGAGCCGAGCCACCGAGCCGGCGTGCACGCCGATCTCGACATCCCCGCTGACCGCGTGGATCTCGGCCTTGCCCGCGACGGCATCGCCCACCCGGACGTCACCGGAGACGTTGCGGACCGAAACGTCGCCGCCGGCCTCGTCGATGCGCACGGAGCCCGAGGTGCTGTGCAGCACGGCGGCGCCCTCGACCCGGCCGACGCGGACGTCGCCGGACGCGGAGCGCAGGTCGACGTCACCGGTGGAGCTCTCCAGCGAGACGTCGCCGGAGGCCGTCTGCGCGACGGTGCGGCCGCGGGTGTGCGCGAGCCGGACGTCGCCGGAGGCACTGCGCACCTCGACCCGGTCGGCCGGGCCGGTCACGGTGACGGGCGCGGACTGGGACCGGATGCGGACGCCGGAGTCCAGCGGTGCGGTGACCCGCACCACGAAGGCGCCGCGGCGACCCTCGCGGGCCGGATCGGTGTCCACCACCAGGACGTCGGGCCCGTCGTCGCTCGGCCGGTGCTCGACCCGGACCTGGTCCACCGGGTCGGGTCCGGCGTGCTCGGCGGTGGTGGTGCCGCCCTCGGCGGTGTCGGAGGCGCCGGGGCCGTCGGCGAAGGGCGACCAGCTGCCGCCGCGCCGGCCGTTCCAGGACCGGAACAGCTCGCCGAGCATGTCGTCGAAGCCGCCGCGGCGGCTGCCGGTGAAGGTGACATCGACCGTGGTGACGGTGGTGTCGGTGAGGTCGACGTGGATCTCGCCCGCGGCGTTGCGCAGCTCGAGGACGACCGGTTCGGGAGTGAGGAAGGTCTGCATGGTGCTGTCCTGTCTTCTCTGCTCTTCTTCGCTGCTGTCGGATGCGGCCGGTCAGGCCTGGATGTAGCCGGTGACGGTGCGGCCGCCGCGGCCGGACCGACCCGGCCCGACGGGGCCGCGCGGGCCCTTCGCGCCGGGGAAGCCGCCGGGCGGCATCGCGCCGGAGAGCGCCTCGGACACGGCCCGCTGGATGTAGGTGTTGAGCGAGACGCCCTGGTCGGATGCGGCCTGCTCGGCCTGCGCCTTGAGGTCGTTGAACATCCGGACCGTGGTGCGGGAGAGCTCGCCGCTCGCGTCGCCGAGTGCCTTGCGGAGCTCCTCGGCCTTGTCGCCGAAGCGCTCGCGGAACTCCGGGTCGTTCCACGCGGCGCCGTCCGGCCCGGCGGCCGGGGCCGGCACCTCGGCCGCGGCGGCCTCGTGCCGGGTGACGTGCACCTTGACGTCGCGGCCGGCCAGCCGGATGTCGACGGTGGTGTCGTCGAGCGCACCGGTCACCTCGGCGGCGAGGTCGGAGAGGGCGTTCATCACAGCGAGCCGGGTGCTCGGTTCGATCGCCGAGGCGAGCACCGACGCGGCGCGCCGGATCTGCTCGTCCCCGACCGCTGCTGCTGCCACCAGGTCCTCGCGGAGCTGGTCGATGTAGGGGGTGAGGTCCATGACACCACTGTGACACCACATTGACGTCATTTCAACCCTGAGTGGCGTCATGTCGACCCTGATCTGACGTCAGGGTGGCGTCAGGGCCTGGCGCGGTTGCCCTCGCAGGCGGGCCCTAGGCTGGATGCATGAGCATCCCGGCCACCACTCACAGCTCCACCGCCTTCGCCGATCTGCTGCAGGCGCAGATCCGTAACGAGTTCAACGCCAGCCAGCAGTACGTCGCGATGGCGGTCTGGTTCGACGCGCGCGACCTGCCGCAGATGGCGGCCCACTTCTACCGCCAGTCGGTGGAGGAGCGGAACCACGCCATGATGATGGTGCAGTGGATGCTCGACCGGGACCTGCCGGTCACCATCCCCGGCGTCGACGAGGTCCGCGGCGAGTTCACCGACATCGCCGACGCGGTGGGCGTCGCGCTGGCCCAGGAGAAGGCGGTCACCGACCAGGTCAAGGCGTTGTTCGCCACCGCCCGCTCCGAGGCCGACTTCCTCGGCGAGCAGTTCATGCTCTGGTTCCTCTCCGAGCAGGTGGAGGAGGTCGCCTCCATGACCACCCTGCTGACCATCGCCGAGCGCGCGGGTGACGACTGGTTCGAGGTGGAGAACTTCCTGGCCCGTGAGGTCGTCGGCGACGCCGGTCAGGACGCGTCCGCACCTGCCGCCGCCGGCGGCAACCTCTGACCCGCAGCCTGCGACCCTGAGCCCGCGACCACGGGTATGACCAGGGTGCGGCGGAGGAACAGTGCCGCACCCTGGTCCGTCGCGATCCGCCGGCCGGCCTCGAGAGCTGTTGCAGCTCCGTCGCTGTCGCCGAGCGCGCCGAGCGCCAGCGCGCGCAGCCGGCTCGTCTCCGCGGCGGCGAGCCGGTCGCCGGTGTCGATCGAGTCCTGCTCGGCCAGATCGAGCATCCGCAGTGCCTCCGCGCAGCGGTCCGACCGGATGAGCAGATCGGCGGCCAGCCCGCGCATCATCGGCCGGAAGGCCATGGTGGGCAACGTCAGTGAGGCCGTGACGGCCTGCAGCACGGCGTGCGGCCCGACCCCCGGCTCGCACCGGCCGCGGGCCCATCCCAGCAGCACGTCGACGAAGGCCACGGCCTCGCCGGCCCCGAACTCCACCATCCGGTCCCGGGCGCGCCGGGCGTGCGAGAGCGTCGCCACCGGATCGTCCCGCAGCGCGTGCAGGTTCGCGAGCATGGTGTCGACGTAGGCCGCGGTCGGCTCCGACGCGGTCGGCAGCAGGTCCCGCAGCCCGGCGAGTTCGTCGGTGAGTGCACCGGTGTCGTCGAGCACCGCGGCGGCGGTCGCCCGCCAGACCGCCACCCACAACCGGGGTTGCAGCGGGAAGACGCCGGCCGGCACGTCGTCGAGCACCGGCCCGTACCCCCGGGCGAGGTCGAACTCCGCCATGGCCCCGACCGGTTCGCCACGATGCATCAACAGTTGCCCGCGGCAGAGGCGGGCGGCGAACCGCATCAGGTCGTCGTCCGATGCCTCGGCCGCCGCGGTCATCTCCTCCGCCAGCGACGCGGCCGTGCGCAGGTCGTCCGCCATCACCGCAGTGGCCCAGGCCGCCTGGTGGCCGGCCAGCACGTCGAGCGGCCCGCCGAACCGGTCGATGAGCGCGCGGGCCCGCAGGCGCTGGCCCGTCGCTGCGGGTGACGCCGGCCCGGAGGCGTCGATGTAGAGCGCGCAGAGCCGGACCCGGACCGTCATCTCGGCGCGCTGCCCGGGCTCGCCGTCGATCCGGGCCGTCAGTTCCAGGGCACGCAGCAGCAACGACTCCGCACCGGGGAGGTTCCCGTGCCCGGTGAGCCGGTGCGCCACGTCCAGGTGCAGGGCGATCGCCCGCCGCAGCGCGTCCTCGCCACCGGAGGACGCCAGGTGGTAGCCGAGTTGCTCGGCCCCGGCCGCGGTGACCGGTTGCCCGCGACGCTCCAGGGCCTGCGCGACCCGGCCGTGCAGCCTGCGCAGCCGGGCCGGTCCGGTCGTCTCCAGCAGCGACTGCTGGGTCAGGGCGTGCACGAACCGGTGCCGGGTCGCGTCCTCCGGATCGGACACGACGATGCCGGCGGCGGTGGCCCGGTCCACCGCCTCGTCGACGGCGTCCTCGCCGAGGTCGCAGGCGGCGGCGAGCAGGTCGAGGTCGAAGGTGCGCCCGACCACCGCCGCGCAGCGCAGCACCGCCCGGTCCTGCTCCGGTAGCCGCTCGAGCCGGCGGACCACCACCTCGCGGATGGAGTCCGGGACCCGTTCCGGCACATCGGCTCTCCCGGTACGGTCGGCGCCCGGATCGTCGTCGGTGACCACGAAACGCACCAGTTCGCCGAGGAAGAACGGGTTGCCGCCGGTGCGGTCGGCCAGGGCCGCGGCGGTGGCGTCGTCCACCACCGACCCGGTGCGGGCGGCGACGTACTGCCGGATGGTCTCGCCGGACAGGCCACGCAGGTCCACCCGGTCCGTACGGCCGGACCGGGTCAGTGCCGTGAGCAGTTCGGTACCCGCGCGGGAGGAGTCCTCGGTGGGCGAGCGCACAGTCACCAGGACGGCGAGCCGGACGCCGGCCGGCGTGTTGGCCAGCAGGTACTCGGTCATGTCCAGACTGGCCCGGTCCGCCCAGTGCATGTCCTCGAGCACCACCAGCACCGGCCGGTCGGTGGCCAGTCCGGTGAGGAAGCCGGCGACGGCGTCGTAGAGCTGCACCTGGGCGAGATCGATCGGGCGCCCACCCGTCGGCGCGGTCCCCAGATGAGGCAACAACGCGGCGATACCACCCCCGCGTCCTGACGCCGCCGCAGCCAGCACCGCCGGGTCGACCCGAGCGGCCAGCGACTCCAGGGCCTGGATCCACGGCCACAGCACCGGGGCGCCCTCGTGCTGCCAGCACCGGCCCCACGCGACGAGGGCGCCGTCGCGGGCGGCGCGGTCCGCGACCTCCTCGGCCAGCCGGGTCTTGCCGATGCCGGCCTCGCCGACCAGTGCGATCCCGGCCGGTCCGGTGGCGCGGGCACGCTGCACTGCCGTCTCCGCGACGGCCAGCTCGCGATCCCGGCCGAGCATCCGCGGGCCGGCCACTGCAGGGGGCAACGTCGTGGCCGGCGCTGCGGAGGCTGCTGCATGCAGTGCTACGAACTCTGCGGCTGCGGCAGGTGCGGCTGCGGCAGGTGCGCCGGGCGCTGCCGCGGGCGGAGCGGCAGCGGGGCGGATGGCGTCCGGCCCGCCGAACGGCACCGGGGTCGGACCGGTGCGGACCGGTCCGGCAGGTGTGGGACCTGGCGCCCCGGTCACGGCGGGCGGATCGGTGCGCAGCAGGCCGGGATCCTGCCGCAGTATCCGTTCGTGCATCCGCCGGAGCTCCGGGCCGGGATCGACACCCAGCTCGTCGGCGAGCATCCCGCGCACGACCGCGTAGTGGGCGAGTGCCTCGGCCTGGCGGCCGGTCCGGTAGAGCGTGAGCAGCAGGGCGGCATGCAGCCCTTCGCGGAGCGGGTGGTCCGGGAGCAGGGTGCGGATCCGGTCGTCCAGACCGGCGGTGCTGCCGTCGGCCAGGTCCAGCCGCACGGAGAGCTCGAGCGCCGCGCCGTGCAGGGAGGACAGCCGGTCGGACTCCAGCTCGGCGAAGCGGGCCGGGACGTCGGCGTACGGCCGGCCCCGCCACAGGGCCAGGGCCTCCGACACCGCGGCGCGGGCGGACGCGGTGTCGCCTCCGGTGGACCGCTCCCGCGCGCGGTCGACCAGCGTGCCGAACCGGTGCGCGTCCAGGTCGTCCGGCGCGATGTCCATCAGGTAGCCGGGCGCCGCGGTGCGGAGCGGGGACGGCAGTTCGGTGCCGTCGGTGTCGAAGGAGCGCAACGCGGACCGCAGCCGGGACACGTAGGCGTGCAGGGTGGCGGCCGGGCTGGCCGGCGGGTCCCCGCTCCAGACCCGGTCGGCCAGGGTCTCCAGCCCCACGGTGCGTCCCGGTTGCACCAGCAGGGCGGCGAGCAGCGCACGGCGCCGGGCCGGCCCCAGTTCGACGGCACGGCCGTCGATCAGCACCTGGAGCGGTCCGAGGACCAGGAACCTGATCCTGGCCGGGGCACCGGCAGCGGTCATCGTGGTCCGGCGGTGCCGAGGGCCACGGCGAGACGCTCGGCGGCGGTCGGCAGGTCGGCGTAGAGGATCCAGTCGGCGCCGTGCCCGGGACCGTCCAGGTCGGGCCGGCGATGCAGCCCGAGCTGCTCGGCCACCCGGCGGGAGCCGGTGTTCCCGGCCAGCATCCGGGCGACCACGGGAGTACCGCCTCCGGCGGCCGCCGCCATCCGCAGGGCGTGCCGGCCGAGCGCAGGTGCCAGCCCGCGGCCCTGGAACTCCGGCAGCAGCCGCCAGTACAGGTTCAGCACCGGCAGCGAGCGCCACACGTCGTGCCGCGCACCGCAGATGCCGGCGACCTGTCCGTCCACCACCGCCAGGTCGTAGCCGAACCCGTAGGCGCGCCGGTGCTCCAGCCAGCCGTCGAGCAGGGCAGCGCTCGCGGCCCGGTCCGGAGAGGCACCGAACGGGTTGTGCCGGTTCGTGGCCGGGTCGCCGTGCAGCTCGTGCACCACCGCGGCGTCGCCCGGGGTCAGCGGGCGGAAGTGCGGCGCGGCCGGATCTGCGGGCGGATCGGTGTGCATGCGCCCACCTTGGCACCCCCGCCTTGCGTCGTCCTTGCGTCGCCGTGCGTAGGGTCGGGGGATGAGCCTGGCCAACAGCGAACGCGCCGCCCTCGCCGACCTGTTCGACGAGGTCGGGCCGGACCCGGACACCCTCTGCGAGGGCTGGCGGAGCGCCGACCTGCTCACCCACCTGCTGGTCCGGGAACGCCGGCCGGACGCCGCGGCGGGCATGCTGGTGCCGGCTCTGCGCGGGCACGCCGCGAAGGTCGAGCAGGCTGTGGGATCCAGGCCGTGGGCGGAGAAGGTGGCGCAGTTCCGGTCCGGGCCGCCCGGGTGGAACCCGATGGGCTGGGGCCCGCTGGACGAACTGACCAACGGCGCCGAGATGCTGATCCACCACGAGGACCTGCGGCGCGGCACGCCGGGGTTCGGCCCCCGAACGTTACCGCCGGGGACCTGGGCCCAGGCCCGGAAGATCCTGGACAACCCGCTGATCGGCCGCCCGCTGCGCAAGGCCGGGGTCGGCGTGCTGGTCCGGATCACCGATGCGCCGCCCGGCGAGCCCGGTTCGGCGGCCCTGCGCGCCGGCGGCCCGGTCGCCGAGCTCACGGGCTCCCTGGTCGACCTGATCCTCTGGCTGGCCGGCCGCCGCACGGCCGACGTGGACCTGGCCGGCGATCCCGACGCGGTGGCGGCTCTCGACCGCGTCCAACGGGTGATGTGAGCGGGGCCGTCCCTGCGATCCGGGCACGGCGGCGGACGGTAGGTTCAGGGGCATGACTTCCTTGTACGCCGGACCGTCCGGACGGCCCGGCCGGCCGTTCGGCACGGTGCTCGCCGCCATGGTCACGCCCTTCACCGCCGGGGGCGAGCTGGATCTGGACACCGCGGCCGCGCTGGCGACCAAGCTCGTCGACGAGGGCCACGACGGACTCGTCCTCAACGGCACCACCGGCGAGTCGCCGACCACCTCCGACGACGAGAAGGTCGCGCTGATCCGCGCCGTGGTGGACGCCGTCGGCGACCGCGCGACGATCGTCGCCGGGGCCGGGACCAACGACACCGCGCACTCCGTGCACCAGGCGAAACTGGCCGAGAAGGCCGGTGCGCACGGCCTTCTGGTCGTCACCCCGTACTACTCCCGGCCGCAGCAGGCCGGTCTGGTCGCCCACTTCTCCTCCGTCGCCGATGCCTCCGACCTGCCGGTCATGCTCTACGACATCCCGGCCCGGTCCGTGGTGGCCATCGAGCCCGACACCCTGCTGCGACTGGCCGAGCACCCGCGGATCGCCGCGGTGAAGGACGCCAAGGGCGACCTGTACGCCGGGTCCAAGGTCATCAGCGGCTCGGACCTCGCCTACTACTCCGGCGACGACCCGCTGAACCTGCCGTGGCTCGCCGTCGGTGCGGCCGGGTTCGTCAGCATCGTCTCGCACGTGGTCGGGCCGTACCTGCGGGCCATGGTGGACGCGGCTGCCGCCGGCGACTTCGTGCGCGCGCGCGAGCTGCACACCGCGTTGATGCCGGTGCACCGGGCGATGTCCCGCACCGGCGGCGGCGCCGGGCTGGTGTTCGCCAAGGCGGCGCTGCGGTTGCGCGGGTTCGGCGTCGGCGACCCGCGGCTGCCGCAGATCCCGGCCACCCCGGAGCAGACCGAGCAGATCGCCGCGGACCTCGACGAGATCGGGCCGCTGCGATGAGCCGCCCGCAGGACCGGGGTGACCGCGGCGGGGACCGTTCCGGCGACCGGGGCCGTGGCCAGAACCTGGTGGCTCCCCGGCCGGCGGCGAAGGACACGCTGCGCGTCGTCGCCCTCGGCGGGATCGGCGAGATCGGCCGCAACATGACGGTCTACGAGTACAACGGCCGGCTGCTGGTGCTCGACTGCGGCGTGCTGTTCCCCGAGGACGCGCAGCCCGGCGTCGACCTGATCCTGCCGGACCTGCGGCTGGTCGAGGACCGGATCGACGACATCGACGCCGTCGTGATCACCCACGGCCACGAGGACCACATCGGCGCTCTGCCCTGGCTGCTCCGGCTGCGCCGCGACCTGCCGGTGATCGGCGCGCGGTTCTCGCTGGCGCTGATCGCCGCGAAGTGCCGGGAGCACCGGATCACCCCGAACCTGCAGGTGGTCACCGAGGGCGAGCGGCGCAGGGTCGGCGACTGGGATCTCGAGTTCTTCGCCGTGAACCATTCCATCCCGGACGCGTTGGCGGTCGGCATCCGGACGCCGGCCGGCACCGTGCTGCACACCGGTGACATCAAGCTCGACCAGTTGCCGCTGGACGGCCGGCTGACCGACCTCGGCGGGTTCTCCCGGCTCGGCGACGAGGGGGTCGACCTGTTCCTGGTCGACTCGACCAACGCCGAAGTGCCCGGGTTCGTCTCGCCGGAGCGCGAGATCGGGCCGGTGCTGGACGGTTTCATCGCCTCTGCGCGGCAGCGGGTGATCGTCGCGTCCTTCGCCTCGCACGTGCACCGCGTGCAGCAGATGCTGGACGCCGCCGAGAAGCACGGCCGCAAGGTCGCCTTCGTCGGCCGGTCGATGGTGCGCAACATGCAGATCGCCCAGGAGCTCGGGCTGCTGACGGTGCCGGACGGACTGGTCCGGTCGCTGGACAAGGTGCTCGAGCTGCCGCCGCACCAGGTGCTGCTGATCTCCACCGGGTCCCAGGGCGAACCGCTCTCGGCGCTGTCCCGGATGTCCCGCGGCGAGCACCGCAACGTCGCACTCACCGAGGGCGACACGGTGATCCTGGCCAGCTCGATGATCCCGGGCAACGAGACCAGCGTGTTCACCGTGATCAACGAGCTCTCCCGGCTCGGGGTCACCGTCGTGCACCAGGGCAGCGCGAAGGTGCACGTGTCCGGCCATGCCTCGGCCGGCGAGCTGCTGTACCTCTACAACGCGGTCCGGCCGCGCAACGTCATCCCGGTGCACGGCGAGTGGCGGCACCTGCGGGCGCAGTCGAAACTGGCCGTGCTGACCGGTGTCCCACAGGACCGGGTGGTGCTGGCGCCGAACGGCACCGTCGTCGACCTGTCCGGTGGCCGGGCCCGGATCGCCGGTCACGTGGACGTCGGCATGGTGTACGTCGACGGGAACGCGGTCGGTGACGTCGGCGAGAACACGCTGTCCGACCGGCTGATCCTCGGCGAGGGCGGGTTCATCGCGATCACCGTGGCCATCGACGGGCACACCGGCCGGGCGGTCGCCTCGCCGACGCTGTCCGGTCGCGGCTTCTCCGACGACCCCAAGGCGCTGTCCGCGGTGGTCCCGCTGGTGGAGGCCGAGCTGGCCCAGCTCGAGGCCGACGGCATCACCGACACCCACCGGGTCGCGCAGGCCGTGCGCAAGGTGGTCGGCAAGTGGGTGGGCGAGACGTACCGCCGCCGGCCGATGATCGTGCCGACGGTGCTGGCGGTGTGAGCCGCGGGCGGGCGGGTCGTCCCGCGTGGACGTCCGCCGGTCCTGCGGTCGACGCGCTCGATGCCGAGACCGGCACCGCTGATTCCGGTCGTTCCGGACATCGCGGTACCTGCTGGTAACACGGGCGACACCCGGCGTGCCGTTCCCGGGATCACGATCTTGAACAGAGATCGGTGATCCGGGGACGGTGGCGATGAGCACGTTGTTGGCGAGCACGGTGTCGATGACTGCGGTGTTGTTGGGCACGGTGGCGATGAGCGCGGTGCTGTCGAGCTCGGTGGACCGGTGAGCGTCGAGGTGCCGGCGGGCGTCGCGCTGGCCGGTGAGCGGGTGGTCGTCTTCGGTGGGGGAGCAGGCAGCGCGGTGTTCGCGGCGGCCTGTGCCGCGGCCGGCGCCCGGGTGCACCTCGTCTCGCCCTGGGCCTGCAACGAACTCCAGGACCTGGTCCGCGGCCGGCTGGTCACCTGGTCCCGGCGCAACCACCACGGCGGCGACGTCGCCGGTGCCTGCCTGGTCTTCGCCGGCTCCGCGGAGCGCCGGGTCAACGTCGCGGTCGAACTGGAGGCCGACCGCCGGCGGATCCGTTGCGTCCGCGACGACACCGGCCTGCCGGTCGACGGTGGGCTGCTGCCGGCGCAGCGTCGTTCCGGAGCCTGACTCCCCGGAGTTCGGTTCGACCGGGAGACGTCGGCCTGACACGGTGGACCCATGTTGACCGCTGTCTTCGCCGGGGTGTCCACCGTGCTCGTCTCGGACGGGTCGTCCGCGGTGCTGGTCGACGGCTTCTTCAGCCGGCCGCCGCTGCGCCGGTTGCTCACCCGCGTCGCGCCCGATCACGAGCGGATCCGCTGGGCGCTGGACCGGCTGCGGGTGGACCGGCTGGACGCGGTGCTGGTCTCGCACTCCCATGTCGACCACGTGCTGGATGCGCCGGTGGTCGCCGACCTGACCGGCGCGGTGCTCGCCGGCTCGCCGTCGACCCGGCAGGTGCAGATCGGGTACGGCCTCGGTGACCGGCCCTTCGCCGACCTGGTCGACGGAGAACCGTTGCGGGCCGGGGCCTTCACCGTCACCCCGATCCGGGCGGAGCACAGCGCGGGCGACCGCGCGCCGGGGGAGATCACCGCTCCCGTCGTACCGCCGGCCCGGGCGAAGGACTACCGGACCGGCGGCTGCTGGAGCTTCCACATCGCTCACCCGGCCGGGCGGGTGCTGGTTCACGGCAGCGCAGGTGCCGTGCCCGACGGGCTCGAGGGGTACCTGGCGGAGCTGCTCTACCTCGGCATCGGGGCGATCGGCCGCAAGCGGGAGGAGTGGCGGGAGGACTACTGGGCCGCCACCGCCGGCGCCGTCGGCGCCCGGGTGGTCCGGCCGGTCCACTGGGACCGGTTCTGGCGGCCGCTCGACGGACCGGTGAAGCGGCTGCCGTCGATCGTCGACCGGGTCGACGTCAGCCTGGAGACGATGGCCCGGCTCGCCGCCCGCACCGACGTCGATCTGGCGCTGCCGCGGGTCCTGGAGTCGGAGCAGGTACCGCGACCGGGTCGGGAGTGATCGGTGTGGCGCCTGTGACTGCTGGGACCTGACGACTAGCGTTGGGGCATGGCCGGTAAGACCTCTGCCTCAGCGCGCCCTCGATCGTCATCGACCGGGGGTTCCCGGGGCGCGGCCACCACGAGCCGGAGCGGTGCCGGAACACGCGCCCGCAGCACCGGTTCCGGTCAGCGCGCGGCAGCACCGCGCGGCGGCACGACCCGCTCGGCGCCGGCCGCCGGCCGATCCTCGGCGAAGGGTGCTCCCGCCACCCGACGCCCACGCACCGGCACCCGGCGCCCACCCGCTCCGCAGAACCGTCGGCCGCCGGCTCCGAAGCGCACCGGCCCGTCCCCGTTCGTCCGCGGCATCCAGGGCTTCGGCCGGGGTGTCGCGCACCTCTGGCGGCTCATCGCCCGCGGGGTCGGCCACCTGGTGCGGGCCGTCGGCCGCGGTGCCGGCGCCGCCCGGGACATCGACTCCGCCCACCGCCGGGACGGTCTCGCGCTGGGACTGCTGGCGCTGGCGCTGATCGGCATCATCGGCACCTGGTTCGGTGGCGCCGGCATCGTCGGCAGCCTGGCCAGGGACGCCGTGCTGGTGTGGTTCGGCGTGCCGGGTGTGCTGGTCCCGGCACTGCTGGTGATCGCCGCCGTGGTGCTGATGCGCACCGAGCCCGATCCCGACCACCGCGCCCGACGCATCGTCGGCTCGGCCGCGCTGGTCCTCTCGATCACCGGCATCTTCCAGGCGGTGCACCTGTCGTCGCTCGGGTCACCGGGCGCCGACTCGACCGCGCTGCGCAAGGACGCCGGCGGGGCGCTGGGCTGGCTGCTCGGCACCCCGCTCCGCCAGGGGCTGGGCACCGCGGTCGCGGTCGCCCTGCTGGTGCTGCTGGGCCTGTTCGGACTGCTCCTGGTCACCGGCATCGCCATCCGCGACATCCCGGGCTGGACCCGGCACGGCCTGGCCGTGCTGCGCGGCGAGCGGGTCACCGACGAGCACGACGAGTGGCTGGACGAGGACGACGCCGCTGCTCTCGACGACACCTCCGGCCGCGGGCCGCGGTCCCGCAAGGCCGCACCGGCCGGGGAGCACGACGACTACCTGGACGGCGCGCCGGTCGACCTCGACGAGAACGTCGATCTGACCGCGACCACCCGGCTGCGCCGGCCGTCCCGCAGCAGGCAGGGCAGCGACGGGCATCCGGTCGGTGCGGCCGACGCGCTGGACACCGCCGACCTGCCGACCGGCCCGGTGCCGATCGTGCCGAGCCCCGAGGTGGTGGCCGCGACGGCGCCGACCGAGGAGATCCCGGTCGGCCGTCTCCGCCGGGTGGTCAAGCCGGCCGTCGCCGATCCGACGCCGCCGCCCGCCGAGCCGACACAGCTGACGCTGGACGGTGCCGAAGGCGACTACAAGCTGCCCCCGGTCCAGCTGCTCAAGCTCGGCCCGCCGCCCAAGACCCGGTCCAGCGCCAACGACGAGATGATCGAGCGCATCAACGGTGTGCTCTCCGAGTTCAAGGTCGACGCCGCCGTCACCGGCTTCACCCGCGGCCCGACGGTCACCCGCTACGAGGTCGAGCTCGGCCCGGGCGTGAAGGTCGAGGCGATCACCCGGCTCACCCGCAACATCGCCTACGCGGTGGCCACCGACAGCGTCCGGCTGCTCGCGCCGATCCCGGGCAAGTCCGCGGTCGGCATCGAGGTGCCGAACTCCGACCGCGAGATGGTGCGGCTGGGTGACGTGCTCGCCGCCCCGGACGCGCGCAAGGACCAGCACCCGCTGGTCATCGGTCTGGGCAAGGACGTCGAGGGCGGGTTCGTCACCGCGAACCTGGCGAAGACCCCGCACCTGCTGGTCGCCGGCGCCACCGGGTCCGGCAAGTCGTCGTTCGTGAACTCGATGCTGGTCTCGCTGCTGCAGCGGGCCAGTCCGGCCGAGGTCCGGATGGTGCTGATCGACCCCAAGATGGTGGAACTGACGCCGTACGAGGGCATCCCGCACCTGATCACGCCGATCATCACCCAGCCGAAGAAGGCGGCCGCCGCGCTCGCCTGGCTGGTGGAGGAGATGGAGCAGCGGTACACCGACATGCTGGCGCACGGCGTCCGGCACGTCGACGACTTCAACCGCAAGGTGCGCTCCGGTGACATCACCACGCCGCCCGGCTCGGAGCGGGTCTACCGGCCCTACCCGTACATCCTCGGGATCATCGACGAGCTGGCCGACCTGATGATGACCGCGCCGCGGGACGTCGAGGACGCGATCGTCCGGATCACGCAGAAGGCGCGGGCCGCCGGCATCCACCTGGTGCTGGCCACGCAACGGCCGTCGGTCGACGTGGTCACCGGCCTGATCAAGACGAACGTGCCGTCGCGGCTGGCGTTCGCCACGTCGTCGCTGACGGACTCGCGGGTCATCCTGGACCAGCCGGGCGCGGAGAAGCTGATCGGCATGGGCGACGGGCTCTACCTGCCGATGGGTGCCGGGAAGCCGCTGCGCATCCAGGGCGCCTACGTCTCCGACGAGGAGATCGCGGAGATCGTCGCGTTCACCAAGACCCAGGCCGAGCCGGAGTACGCCGACGGCGTCACCCAGGCGAAGGCCGACCCGAACAAGTCGGTCGACGCCGACATCGGCGACGACCTCGGTCTGCTGGTCGAGGCGGTCACCCTGGTGGTCACCTCGCAGCTGGGATCCACCTCGATGCTGCAGCGCAAGCTGCGCGTCGGGTTCGCGAAGGCCGGCCGGCTGATGGACCTGATGGAGACCCGCGGCATCGTCGGGCCCTCCGAGGGGTCCAAGGCCCGCGAGGTGCTGATCAAACCGGACGAGCTGGACTCGGTGATCGCCGAGCTGACCGGCGTGGACACCCCGCCGCCGGTGCCGGACGAGATCTGAGCGCACGCACCGGTTTCCGGAGCCCGTCCCATCCGCGGGATCGCTGCGCTCGTACCCGGGGCGGCTCTCCAGTGGAACGCCCCTGCAGCGGAACGGCCGTGTTCTTGCCACGGCGTCGTGCTCAGGACGGCAGCGACATCCTCTTTGCGTGGGCGGTCAGCAGCTGCTGGATCTGCAGCGCCGCCGGATCGAGGGCGGGGCTCCAGATCGCGTACTTCTCGCCGTGGATCTCCGGGCTGCCGTCCTCCAGGTGCGGCATGAGCACCCAGTAGAGGTCGCCGGAGATGTTGCGGTCCTTCTCCACGGCGGCCAGCAGCTTCGCGGTGGCCGCCTTGTCGGTCCAGTCGAACTCGCCGACGACATAGGCCTTGTCGTGCGCGGCCGCGACGGCGGCGTCGCGCTGCATCCAGGCCACGTCGACGGGATAGAAGTGACCGCCGACGATGTCGACGTCCGGCGCGTCGATCGCGGCGTTCGAGACCGACATCCCGGTCGCCGCGGTCCCGTCGGCGACCAACTGCTTCGCCCCGACCGTGTGCTTGATGAAGGAGGCCAGCTGCTGGGTCCAGTCCGGGTTCGCCGTCCAGATCTCGTTCCCGGTCTCCCAGGCCATGATCGTCGGGTCGTCCTTGTACGCCAGCCCGGTGTAGGGGTTCACGTGCTCGAGGATGTGCCGGACGTACTGGCGGAAGTCCGCGATGACGTTCGGGTCGGTGTAGAAGTGCGCCTCGGAGGCCCGCTGCGCCTGGTTGTTGGAGGCGTTGCGGCTCACGTCGGGATTGTTGGTGTACCCGCGCCAGCCGGTGAAGGTGGAGATGCCGCCGTGGTACCAGCGCCACTGGTCCACCAGCGGGATCATCAGCTTCAGTCCCAGCTTGCCGGCGCGGTAGATCGCGTAGTCGGCGGAGCGGAAGGCGGTGTCGTCGAACACGCCGCGCCGCGGCTCGATGCAGACCGCGCAGCCGACGGACATGCCCAGGGTGTGCGACCGCACGACCGTGGCCCCGGTGCGCACGGCGCTGTTCAGCGCGTCGTCGGTGCGGGACTGCGGCGGGAAGGTCGGGTTCCCCTTGTCGTCCCGGATGTTGTCGTCCAGGCCGAGGTAGTACTGGTTGGCGCCGGCGAACCGGAACACCTGGCCGTCCAGCATCAGCGTGTTGCCCTCCCGGGTGACGAACCCGGAACTGGCCGGAGCCGAGGGGGCCTCGGCGCCCGCCGAGACGTCGTACCGGTCCACCGAGACCGCCGTCCCGGTGGAGATGTCGTTGCGGGTGCCGAGCACCCGGATCCGGACCGTGTGGGTGGTGTCGGCCAGTCCGGTCCAGCGGCCCAGCACCTGCTGTTCCGTCCGCGTCGCGGCCCAGGTGTCGACCACGGTCTCCCGGCCGCCGTCGACGGAGACCGCGGCGCGGCCCGAGGCGGGCCCGCGGGCGCCGTAGACGGCGATCGTGCTGCCCGCCACGGTGAGGGTGGCGGTGGCGCCGGCAGCGGTCGCCACCTGGTCGGTCCCGTTGAACCGTCCCGCGCCGCTGGTCCGTTGCCAGGTGCCGGTCCAGGTGAAGCGGTCGGCGGTGTCGTCGGCCCGTGCGGCGGAGGCGACCGAGATCGCCGGCACCGGAGCGGTGGTGGTGAACCGGTCGACTGCCACGACGGTCCCGGTCGACGCGGCCGGTGCGGTCCCGGTGGCCGTCACGGTCACCACGTGCGGTCCGTCGGCGAGACCGTCGCGGGAGAACAGCACGACGTCGTCGGCACGCTCGGCCGCGTAGGCGGACACCTGGGCCGCGCGCACCCCGTCGATGCTGATCACCATGTCACCGTGCCAGGGCGCCTTCGCTCCGTGCACCGCGATGCCGGTGCCGTCGAACTCCAGCACCGCGGAGGAGTCCGCCCGGTCGGTCCAGCGGTCGCCGCCGTCGAACTTGCCGTCGCCGGTGGCAACCGACCAGTCGCCGACGTACCGGATGTCCGGGCTGCTGTCGTCGACGTCGGCGATGCGCGCCGCCCCCGCGGTGGTGGCGGTGGGCTGCAGGGCGACGATCGCTCCGGTGGCCAGTGCCGCCGCGGACACCAGGGCGACGACGAGTCGGCGCCGGTTCCGACGCGTGCTGGTGCCGCCCATGATCCCCACCTCGGTGCCACCGCGACACTCACGCTGCGTGAGCGCCGGCCTCGCATCCCCCGTGGACCCCGGTGCGCTCTACAGAAGTCGTGGACCTGCGAGAACCCCGGTTCGGCCCGGGTCGGGTGGCATGAACGCGGAGGATCCGATCACGCCGCGTTCAGAGTAGCTCACTTTGTGTTATCGCGGGGCTGCGGAGCGTATCCAACTTGTGAACGATCGTAGGGCGGCCGACGGGTCGCGCCGGAACTTGTCGCAGCCGCCGGCCGGGCACAGCGAGCAGTCCGTCCCGGGGCGGTAGTGCTCGTGGGCAGCTCTCTCGTGCCCACACCTGCAGAGGACAGCATCACGGGACTTGCCGCGGACCACCATGCCTCCTTTGCCGACCCGGAGTGCCGGATCCGCCTGCCCCTGATGCCGCAGAGTGTCGCACGGGACCACGGAGCGAACACACACGCCCACGCCGTCACGCCAGGTCATCGTCGCGACCAACTTTCGGGTGAACTTCACCCGTAGAGGTAACGGTCGAGCGGGTCAGGAGGTGCTCTACATACGCTGTGTGTTGGATGTAACACTCTTGTTTCGCCCGGACGTACCAATGGAATGAACCCCGTAGTCTTCGGACTGTTCACGAAGTGGTGGCGTTGATCCTTCCCGGTGCATCGGTCGCCACATACCGGGTGGGGGAGCCAGAGGCGAGACCGACCACGGCGGGACACGACATCGAATCAGGGGAGCCTTCGATGCATCCTGTACACCTCCGCCCGGTCGAGAACCCGAAGGTCTCGATCGTGGTGCCGGCCCGTAACGAGGCCCGCAACCTCGAGGTCGTCCTGCCCACCCTGCCGGAGGGTGCGGAGATCATCGTGGTGGACGGCCACTCCGTGGACGACACCGAGGCAGTTGTGCGCCGGGTGCGCCCGGATGCCCGGTTCGTGCAGCAGACCCGCCGCGGCAAGGGCAATGCCCTGGCCGTCGGCTTCGCCGCCGCGACCGGCGACATCATCGTCATGTTCGACGCCGACGGCTCCGCCGATCCGGCCGAGATCGACCGCTACGTCGACGCTCTCCGCGCCGGTGCGGACTTCGCCAAGGGGAGCCGGGTGCTGCCCGGCGGCGGGTCCAAGGACATCACCGTGCTGCGGGACCTCGGCAACAAGGGCCTCACCGGGATCACCAATCTGATCTTCCGGACCGGCTACACCGACCTCTGCTACGGCTACAACGCCTTCTGGCGGGACATCCTGCCCGAGCTCGACCTGCCGCAGCCGGAGCCGGTCTCGGGCGACATGCAGTGGGGCGACGGGTTCGAGATCGAGACGCTGCTGAACTGTCGGGTGGCCGTGGCGAAGCTCAAGGTCACCGAGGTGCCCAGCGTGGAGCTGCTGCGGCTGTTCGGCGAGAGCAACCTGCACGCCGTCAAGGACGGTCTGCGGGTGCTCAAGACGATCTCGACCGAGCTCGTCCGTGCCCGCAAGGTGCGGCGTACCGCTGCACCGGCCGCCCCGGTGGCGCCGGCGGCGGAGCGGACCGCGCTGCGGACCCGTCGGCGTGCCCGCCGGGCCGTCACCCCGGGCGTGGCCCCGACGATCCCGGCCCAGCGGTCCGCCGCCACCGTGGATCTCGAGGAAGCCTCGGCGTGATCCACCTGGTGCAGCCGTCCGCCCCGACGGTGTCGGTGGTCATCTGCGCCTACACCGACGAGCGGTGGGACGACCTGCGGGCCTCGGTGGAATCCGCGGTGGCGCAGACGGTCCCGGCTCTCGAGGTGCTGGTGGTGATCGATCACAACGACGAGCTGCTGGACCGGGCCCGCCGGCACTTCTTCGGTACCTCGCCGGTCAGGGTGCTGGCGAGCGTCGACCGCAAGGGACTGTCCGGCGCCCGGAACAGCGGCGTCCGCGCGGCCAGGGGTGGTGTCGTCGCCTTCCTGGACGACGACGCCACCGCGGCCGACGACTGGATCGAGACGCTGCGCGCCCCGTACGTGGATCCCACCGTCGCCGGGGTGGGCGGGCACGCCACCCCGGTGTGGCCGGCCGCTCGGCCGGGCTGGCTGCCGACCGAGTTCGACTGGGTGGTCGGCTGCAGCTACACCGGGCAGCCGGAGACCACCGCCGAGGTGCGGAACTTCATCGGCTGCAACATGTCGATCCGCCGGTCGTACTTCGACGCGGTGGGCGGGTTCAGTCACGCGATCGGCCGGGTCGGCAAGATCCCGCTGGGCTGCGAGGAGACCGAGCTCTGCATCCGGATCCGCCAGCACGACCCCCAGGCCCGGATGGTGTACGAGCCGGACATGCGCGTCCGGCACCGGGTGAGCGCCGACCGGGTCCGGCCGAAGTACTTCTTCCGCCGCTGCTACGCCGAGGGCCTGTCGAAGGCCGTCGTCGCCGAGCTGGTGGGCGCACAGGACGGGCTCGGCAGCGAGCGCAGCTACGTCGGCAAGGTGCTGCCGGCCGCCGTGATCCGCGGTGTGCGACAGGGTTTCTCGCTGCACAGCTCGGCCGTGCAGCGCAAGGACGGGCGCCGGCGGGCCGGTGCCGTCGTCTCCGGGCTGGCCGCGACCACGGTGGGCTACGCCTACGCGCGGCTGCGCATCCTCACCGGTGTGCAGCCCAAGCCGGGCCCCGCACCGAGCATCGACGAGCTCCCCGGCTCACCCATGGGAGCCCTGCACAGCGCCGTCTGACCGGACGCTCCTGCCGATCGCACCACCGACGCAGCCCCTCCCGGATCCCGGGAGGGGCTTCGGCGTGCTCGCCCTGTTGGTGCTCACCCGGCCGCGGCCGGCTCCGTCGTGTGTGCTCGGCACCGGCGTGCTCGGGA
This sequence comes from Nakamurella alba, assembly GCF_009707545.1. NCBI lineage: Bacteria > Bacillati > Actinomycetota > Actinomycetes > Nakamurellales > Nakamurellaceae > Nakamurella > Nakamurella alba. Next base: position 1,609,803 of record NZ_WLYK01000001.1, read on the forward strand.
CGGCGCTGTGGTGCCGGGTTCTCGTCCGGAAGGCTGTTGCCCGAGAAGGGTCGTCCGGAAGGCGTCGTGTTGCCGGGAACGGGGGTCATCCGGAAAGGCGTTGTCGGGAACGGGGTCACGCGGGCAGGTGTCGCGTGGGCTGCATCGTGCGGAGGGCGGAGAGTACGGCGACAGTTGCTTCCTGTCACCGTTCACGGCGCCGGAACTTCCGGCGCCGATCTCGTCAGCGCACGGCGTCGGCCTGCTCCGAGAGCACGTCCAGCACGGGATCGCCGTCGTCCATGAGGATGTCGTACTGATCGGTGACCTTGCTGGTCACCCGCCAGAGCAGGTACCCGGCGGCTCCGGCGTCGAAAGCCGCGGTCATCTTGGCGTCGAGCAGGTCGGCGCGGTTCTGCAGCCCGGCCGCCCCGTCACCGCGGCCGATGCCGGCCTCGCCGACCAGCAGCGGCTTGTCCAGTTCGACCGACAGTGCGAACGAGCAACCGAGCAGCGACTGGGCCTGGGTCTGCTTGCAGGCCGCGGAGTTCGCCGCCGGCGGAGTTGCGCCGTTGCCGCCGGGCATCGGCGCGTCGTCGGAGCCCCAGTAGCCCCAGTCGTGCACCTCGGCGAAGTCGAGACCGTCGACGCCGTACACCTCGAGGAAGTCCGGCCCGCTGGCACCCGCGGCGCCGTTGCTCTGGGTGCCGAGCGTGAGCAGGTGGTTCGGGTCGGCGGACTTGATCAACGGCACCATGTCCTCGGCGAAATCGACCAGCACGGAACGGTCCTGGTCGTCCCGCTTGCTGGTGTCGGCCTCGTTGATCAGGCTCCAGCCCATGATCACCGGCTCGTCGCGGTACCGCTCGGCCACGATCTTGGCGTAGTCCCGGAAGGACAGCACGGCACTGCCGAACTGCTTCCTGTAGCCGTCGACGAACCAGGTGTCGTCCTCGTACTGGGCCTTCGGCAGCACCTCCTCGGAGGTCGTGCAGTAGCCCGGGCCGTCCTCGAGCACCGGCAGCAGTCGGATGCCGGTCTCCCGGGCCGCCTCGATCACCCCGTCCAGCCCGGACCAGTCCCGTCCGGAGTCGGTGTAGGTCTGGTAGGCCCAGAACCGGACGACGGTGACTCCCTGCTCGTCGTGCAACCGGCGGAAGGTCTCCCGCAGCTGGTCCGGTGACATCCGGGCGTCGGGGGCGCAGGAGTACCGGTCGGTGGCGGCGGCGTCGTAGATGTTCACGCCGACGAAACGGAAGGGTGCGCCGTCGATCTCGAAGTCGCGCCCGGCTGCGGTGACGAACGACGTCGGACCCTGTGCCGACGTGCTGGTCGTCGTCGGCGAGGTCGTCCCGGTCGGCGGGGTCCCCGGCGTGGGCGGGGTGCCCGGGGTCTCGGTCGGCCCAGGGGTGGGCGGGGTGCCCGGGGTCTCCGACGGGCCGGGGGTCGCGGGCGTCCCGGGTGTCTCGGTCGGACCCGGTGTCGCGACGGCGCTCCCGGTGGCGGCAGTGCTCCCCGTGTCCGGCACCTGGGTGCTGCCGCCGCTGCAGGCGCTCAGCAACAACAGGGCGGCGACCAGCACGGCCGACCGCCGTGCGGCGGTGCGGGACCGGCTCCCGTTGCGCGGCAGGAACTTCACTGTCGGACTCCTCGTCGGTCGTGGCACGCGGTGTGCACGCGGTCGGCTGGTGCGGGCGCCCGATGGTTCGTCGGTCGGGGCAGATCAGTGCTTCTCCGTGCTGGTACCCGGTTGCTGCGCGCGTGCCACCCGGGTTCCGGTCACACCGGCCGCCGGTGGTGTCGTGCCCGCCAGTGTGTCGGCCATCCGGTCGACCACCAGGTCCCAGGTGTGCTGTTCCTCGACGAGTTGGCGACCCGCCCGGCCCATTGCCGTGGCCATCGCCCGGTCGGTGAGGACCGAGATCAACGACGACGCCAGGGCCGGTGCGTCGCCGACGGGCACCAGCAGCCCGGTCTCCCCGTGCCGCACGATGTCCGGGATGCCGGAACTGGTGGAGGCGACCACGGGCAGGCCGAAGGCCATCGCCTCCAGTACCACCAGACCGTACGGCTCGAACAGTGAAGGCAGGGTGAACACCGATGCGCCGGCGTACAACTCGACGATCCGGCTCCGGTCGTCGATGTGGCCGTGCACCTCGACCCCGGGCAGGTCCGGGATGTCCGGCCGGTCGCCGACCAGCACCAGCCGCGCCCGCGGCACCACCGTGCGGACCAGACGGAAGGCCTCCAGCAGGATCTCGCCGCCCTTGCGCCGGAAGTCGTTGCCCACGAACAGGATGACCGGATCGTCCGGTGGCGGTGCCGCCGGGCGGTCCAGGGAGGGCAGGGTGTCCAGGTTGACCCCGGCCCCGGTGACCGTGATGCGCCCGGGCGTCACCCCGTAGTCGTCGACCAGGGTGCGGCGGGTCTCCTCGGTGAACGAGAAGATGTGCACGGCCTGCTGGTACGACTCCCGCTCCGCGGCGATCCACCGGTCGAGGGCGCGTCCGTCCAGCGGGTTCCACTCCGGCCACTGGCGGACCGACTGCAGGTGGGTGCAGTCCAGGTAGAGGACGGAGGGCCGGTCCGGGACCCCGGACAGCCCGTGCACCTGGAACACCAGGTCGTGCCCGTCCGGCAGGCGGGACAACCGTCGCCGGGTGTTGCGGGTGCGCAGGGCGTACCCGAGCGGGCTCTTGATGAACTGCTGCGCCCAGCGTTCCCGCTGCAGGCGGAAGGTGCGGGCCGCGACGACGCCGCGTTGCACCTGGTTCAGCTCGGGGGACAGCTGGCCGGCCACCGGGAACCGGCGACGCAGCGCACGGAACAGATACGGCGTCAACGGGTCCCCGCGGGAGACCAGCGCGAGCCGTGGGTCGGGGGTCATCGCCGCGCAGCACCCGCGAGCAGTGTGTCGTAGAGGCCGTCGATCCGTGCGGTGACGCCGGCGATCCCGTAGCGGCGCCGCAGCCCGTCCGGCACGGGCCGGCGCGCACCCGGCGCGACGTCGGTGGGGGCGAGTGCGCGGGAGCCGGCGAGGATGGCCGCGGCCTCGTCCTTCTCGTCCGCGTCGGTGGGCAGGGTGATGACACCCGGGACGTCCTCACCCAACTCGTCCAGGGCCGGGCACTGGGCCCGCACCACCGGCAGTCCGGCACCGACACCCTCGACCACGGCCATGCCGAAGGTCTCGTCGCGGGACGGGCTGATGAGCAGGTCGAGACCGGAGAGCACGGAGCGCACGTCGCCCCGGGCGCCCAGCACGTGCACGACATCGCCGAGTCCCAGCTCCGCGGCCGTGGACCGCAGAGACTCCTCCAGCGGGCCGGCACCGACCAGGACCAGCTGCCGGAGCGGACCGAGATCCGGCGCCAGCGCGCGGAGCAGCTGCGGGAACCGTTTGACCGGCTCCAGCCGGCCGATGCCGCCGATCAGCACCACGTCGTCGGCGATCCCGAGCTCCGCGCGGAAGTCGCGCCGCAGTCCGGGGTCGAAGGCGAGCGCGTCGAAGTCGATCCCGTTGTCCACCACGGTGATCCGGTCGGCGGGCACGTCCCAGCGCAGCAGTCGGTCGCGGGTGGCGGAGGACACCGCGACGGTGTGCGCGGTCCAGCTCTCCAACCGGCGGTAGATCCGGCGCAGTCGCGCTGTGAGCGGCCGGTTCTCGATGGTGGTGTCCATCAGCGAGTGCTCGCTGGACACGACGGTGCGGATGCCGGCGAGCCGGGCGGCCGGGATGCCCCACAGCTGAGCGGCCAGCAGGTGCACGTGCACCACCGCCGGCCGCAACCGGCGCAGCCGGGCTACCAGCCGGGGCAGCGCGGTGAGTTTCGCGGCGCCGGCCATCCCGAGCACCTCGACGGTCGTGCCGTCCGCGCGCATGGCGTCGGCGACCGGGCCGTCCCCGTACAGCGCGATCACATGGCTGCGGTGGCCCGATCGGTGCGCCAGCCACTGCAACTGCCGCTCGGCGCCGCCGGTCCCCAGTGCGGTGATGACGTGCACGACCAGGGGGGAGTCCGGGCCCGTCACGGGCGCCCCGCGGGTGCCCGGGCCGCGAGCACGCCCCGGTAGACCTCGACGACGGCGTCGGTACAGCTCTCCCAGGTGGGCAGCTCGACGTCGGGCCGGGTGCGCGGGGCGCCGGACACCGTCCGCAGCATGGTGACCAGGGCATCGGCCGTGCGCTCGGTGGACGCCTCGGGGTCGAGGCCGGTCACCAGGCCGTCCTCGACCAGATCGCCGATGCCGGCGATGTCGCTGCCCAGCACGGGCAGCCCGCCGGCCACCGCCTCCATCACGCCCACCGGGTGCGCCTCGTAGCTGGACAGCGCCGCCATCACGGTGGCCGAGGCGAGCTCGCGGGCCATGGCGCCACGATCCGCCGGCGGCAGATGCTTGATGGTGACGACGCTCTCGACCCCGAGTCGGGACGACAGGTCGCGGAGATCCTGCTCGTAGGGTCCGCCGCCGAGGATCACCAGGTGGGCGTCCGGGATGTCGCGGCGGATCAGCGGCAGGGCCTCGATCGCCCGGTGATGACCCTTGTACCGCTCCAACCGGCCGCTGGACACGATCCGACCGGGTACGGCCGGGACGTCCTCGACCGGTGCCGGCAGCGAACCACCGTTCCCGATGACGGTGAACCGGTGGTGCGGGATGTCGGTGAGCGCCGAGAACCGGTTGCGCTCGAACCGGCTGACCGCGATCAGGTGGTCCGCGCCGCGCAGCAGCGGCGTCATCGCCTTGAACTGCGGGCTGCGGACCGCGGACCGGGAGACCGACGAGTGCCCGCCGGAGTGGAAGGTCAGCACGTAGGGCTTGCGCGACCGGCGGGCGGCGACCATCGTGGCCACCGGTACCAGCGTGTGCACCCCCTGCATGTGCACCAGGTCGTAGTCGCCGGAGGCGATCTCGCGGTAGATCCCGGGGCTGGCGTAGTAGTCCCGCTCCTTCGGCCACGCCTTCTTCCGCAGCACCCGGACGCCGTTGACGGTGTCCAGCGGGGGCAGCTCGCCGCTGCGGTCGGTGGTCACCACGGTGACGTCGACGTCGTCGCGTTCGGCGAGCCGGCGGGTCACCTCCGCGGTGTGCGTCTCGGTGCCGCCGAGTTCGGGCAGGAACCGGTGCACGACGTGGGCGATCCGCAGCGGCGACCCGTCGGCGCGCGGGGGCAGGGGTGCGGAGCTGTTCACGAGCCACTCCCGGAGGTCAGTGAGGTGGTGGGGGTACGGGTGTCGATGACGAGGGTGCGGTCCACGGTGCCGTCGGCGCGGACCAGGGTGACCACGGACCGGGCGCCGGGCGCGACGTCGACGGTGAGTTCGGTGCTCTGGTCCGGGCCGGCCGACAGCCCGGTCGCCGCGGTGACCGCCCTGCCATCGGTGGTCACCACGACGGACAGGCCGTCCTGCGGTGTCCCGGCGTTGATCAGCAGCGTCGCCCGGCCGTCGGCCACCGACGTCGCGGAGAACTCGGTCGGCGGGACGTTCACCGTCTGCACCGACCGCACCGACAGCAGCACCGCGCCGAGGACGAGCACCGCGGTCAGGCCGGCCCAGAGCCAGGTGGCGCGGGGCACGGACACGACCACCCGGCGGAGCGGGGAGGCCGGCGGCAGCGGGCGCCGGGCCACCAGCGCGAGCACGACCAGGCACACGATCCCGATGGCGATCGACCAGCTCAGGCGGGTGAGCCCGCCGGGCAGGTAGTTCAGCACCAGTCCGATCAGGGCCAGCGCGGAGACCGCGCCCGCGGTGGCGACCAGAACGGTGTCCAGCGGGCCGCGGCGGCGCAGCCGGGCAGCCCACTCGGCGGTCACCGCGAGCGCGGCAAGACCGAGCGGCGCCGTCACCCAGGCCGTGGCGCCGACCGCCGACAGTGCGGCGGCCAGCACGACCAGGACCGCGCGCAGGACCAGCGCGTTCCGCGACGGCCGCACCGGTCTCCCGGCCTGCGGCGGCAGCGTGGCGGTGGACGAGGAGGTCTCAGCCGGCATCGCGCAACCCCCTCAGGTCGTAGATCTGGAGCGATCCGTTGTCGTAGATCCGGGAGACCCCGGGCACCGTGGAGAACTTCTGCAGCGCGGCCGCCGGGACCGGCCCGGTCCTGGTGCGGCCCTCGAACTCACCGGTCTCGATGTAGACGTCGAGGTGCGGCAGGCCCTGGGCCAACCTGGTGTCGACGATCAGGTACGACAGGCCGGCCTTCTTGATGAGTTCGTAGTCGGCCGCCGTCAGGTTGGGATCGAGCAGCAACCTGGACGCATCGACCTTGGTCGACAGGTGCCGGACGGTGAACTGCCCGCCGACCGACGCGGCCAGCAGGCCGGACACCCGGTCCGCGTAGACGCGGGTCTCCGGCGGGATCTCCGCCGCGAGCCACTCCGCCGCGGCCAGGTTGTCGCTGTCGATGCTGCGGGCGTCCGCGGAGATCAGGTACGGGCCGGGCAGCTGCCGGGAGGTCGGGCCGGACCCGAGCACGACGCTGCCCAGGAACACCACGGTCAGCACGGCCGCCGCGGTCCGGCCGAACCAGGCACGCCGTCGTTGCAGGACGAACCAGACACCCATCACCATGGCCAGTCCGACGAAGACGAACCCGGAGGCCCGGTCGCCGACCTCGGCGGTGGACACGCTGAGGTGACCGGCCGGGATGATCGGGTAGAGCAGGGCGAGCAGCGTCAGCACGAACGCCGGGGTGCGCCGCACGGTGAACTGGAGCCAGGCCTGGACCAGTGCGATCAGCATGCACACGCCGATCAGCAGCACCGAGGAGACCAGCAGCACCTGCTCCCAGGGAGCGGGGCCGCTGCCGGCACTGTCGGCGAACAGCGGCTTGGTCTCGTCGCCCTTGGCCAGTCCGGTGAAGCCCTGCTGGAAACCGTTGAAGATGTCGTACAGGTAGCCCAGGACGGGGCTGCCCGGGTTCAGCGCCGCGGCCACCGACATGACCGCACCGGACACCCAGAGCACCAGGAGCCCGATGACGTCCTGGCGCCGCTGGATGACCCGGTGCCCGACCCGTAGGCCTCGGCGGCGCTCGTCCGAGTCCGGGTGCTCGCGCTGCTCGGCGCGTTCGATCGAGCGGCGACCCAGCACCACCTCGATGAGCCACCAGACGGCGAACGCACCGACCAGCAGCATCGCGGTCAGGTGGTGGGTGAAGGTGACCGCGGCCGTCGCCAGCAGCGGCAGCACCAGGCTGTAGGCCGACCCGCGGCGCCGGGACAGGAAGGCGTACGCGGCGAACACGGCCAGCGGCAGCGCGAGGGTCTGGTACGAGTACTGCGAGTTGAAGAACAGCTGCTGCGGGTTGCAGATGTAGATCAGCGCGCCGATCGCGGCGGCCCGGGAGGACCGGGTGATCAGCTGGATCAGGCCGACGATCGCCAGCGCGATGATCACCCGGGAGAGGATCAGCACGATCCAGGAGGAGACGAACGGGGACAGCCCGGTGAACCGGTGGATCCCGTCGGTGATCACCTCGAGGCCGGGGTAGAAGGCCGAGGTGGGCAGCAGCGGGTTCAGCGAGAACAGCCGCGAGGTCTCGTCGATCTGCCGGAGCGTGTCGGTGTGGATCTGCTCGTCGTGGGTGGCGAAGTAGGTCGGGTAGAGCACCAGCCGGGTCAGCTCGAGCATGACCGGGACGGCGATCGCCAGCCGGATCCGCTCGGCGGCCGAGGTGGTGGCGGCGAGCACCCGGATCGCCGCCGGGAGCACGATCAGCACCAGCCCGACGATCCACAGCGCCTGGTAGAAGCCGTTGGGACCGCTCTCCCGCGAGCCGTTGGCGGCCAGCGACAGCACCAGGACGCCGAGACCCATCACTGCGAGCAGCGGCCCGAAGAGGTTGCGCCGGGCGGCGATCCGGGCCAGCCGGCGCTCCTCCGAGCGCGGCAGTGGGGAGTCCGGCCGGCGGGGCACCCGCGCCGGGGCCGGGGCAGGCTCCGGGCTGTGTTCCACGGACTGGTCGACCAGCGCGCCGGACGGCACCAGGGACGGGCCGGACTCGCCGGAGAGCACCAGCGCGGAGGCCATCTGCATCGGCCGGGGTTCCGGCCGGTCCTGTTCCGGTACCTCGATGCGCTCGGCGGGGGGTCCGGCCTTGCGGGCCGACCGGGCGAGACCGACGCCGAAGACGACGGCCTCGACGTAGAGCACAGCGACCCAGCCGACGCAGAGCCCGAGGGCGCCGCCGTAGATCGCGCCGACCGTTGCGGCGGCGAGCTCGAGGACCAGGAAGCCGGTCATCATCAGCACGGCCTCGGTGGTCCGGTCCTGGACCCGTCGCAGCGCGATGTAGTGGTCCTTGATGACGAACGGCAGGCCGGCCATCGTCACCAGGCGCAGGATGTCGACGCCCTCGCTGGCGTAGCTGGAGCCGAAGATGCTGAGCACGAACCCGGCGATCGGGAACAGCGCCAGGTACGCCGCGGCCGAGATCCCGAGGCTGAAGGGGATGGTGACCCGCATCCGGGCCAGCACCTCGGACTCGTTGCCGCCGGCGGAGGCGAACAGGCTGATCGCGACGGCGTAGGGGAGCGCGAAGACGAACCCGGAGACCAGGATCGCCGAGTTGAAGAACGCGTTCTCCTGGGCCGACAGCAGGACGGTGACCAGGATCGGCAGGATCTGCAGCGCCGCCTGCAGGGTGGTGTTCAGGGCGTGATGGCTGGCAGCGGCCCGGCCCAGGCCCTTGAGCACCGCCCGGTCGAACGTCTTCTCGCCCTCAGGGCGGGGGCCCTTGCGGCGGGTGCGCCAGGCGACCAGCGGCAGCGACACCAGCGTCCCGACGGTCCAGGCCAGGAAGATGACCATGCCGGAGCTCAGGCCCATGGCGCCGAAGAGCAGCAGGGCCAGGATCTTGATGATGCTGGCGGCGACGTTGCGCTCCAGCTGGAGGGCGCCCACGCCGATGGTCAGTACCGCCTGGTCCAGCACCAGCACCACCGACATCGCGGCGGTGCCGAGGGCGAAGCCGAGCAGGCCCTGCGGGCTGGAGGCCAGCGGACGCAGGTTGTCGGCGCCGATCACGTAGACGGCGAACAGCGGGACGACCAGGCCGAGCAGGCCGCCGGCACCACCGGCGGCCAGCAGTGAGGTGCGGACGAGCAGGCGCTTGCGCTCGGGGGCGGTGGCGGGCAGTCGGGCGATCAGCAGCGTCCCGAGTCCGAGCGTGCCCAGCGAGCTGAGCAACAGCATCATCGACACCGCGGCGCCGGCGACACCGACGTCGTGCACGGTGAAGGAGCGGGCGGCGAGCGTCCAGAACACCAGGCCGAGCACGCTGGTGAGGGCCTGGGTACCGACCAGCGAGGCGCTGATACCGGCGATGCGCGCGAAACCCGACTGACGACGGACCGGGCGCCGGGGCGGGGCCTCGACGTCAAGCACCATGAATTGATCCGTCCGTTCGACTTCTGCCCGCCTCGCGGCGGTGGCGGAGGACCTCGTCGTCCAGGTTCGGGATGTCGGTCGGGGACCCCCTGCGCGGCGCGACCGTCCACCCAGTATTCACGCTCCGTGTCGATATGGATGGGTCAGGAGTGACATCTCCTCCGAAAGAGTGCACTTCCTCGCACTTCTACAGACGGAGAGTAATTGCGCTGATCAGCGGGCATGGCTCTGGGTTGCGGCCCGCTCACGCATCGGCGAGGTGGCCGCGCCTGGCCGTCCGGTGCCCGCTGCTGACGAAGAACGGCTGCGCCCGGCCGGTGGTGCCGCAGCGCGAGCGGCCCCGGTCGGGGACCGGGGCCGCTCGTCGAGGACGTGGTGGACGGTGGGAGGACGGTTCGGTGCCGTGCCGGAAATAGCAGTGCCGGAGTGGTGGCAGCGCCGGAGTGGTGGCAGCGCCGGTGTGGTGGCAGCGCGGGCGCGGTGACGGCGCCACTGTGATGACCTGTGCCGGTGCGGTGGCCGTCGGGCCTCAGATCAGCCCGAGCTCCTTGATCGCGTCGCGCTCGCCGGCGAGTTCGGCGACCGAGGCGTCCACCTTGCCGCGGGAGAAGTCGTCGAGCTCCAGGTTCTGCACGATCTGCCAGGACCCGCCGCTGCTGGTCACCGGGAACCCGGAGATCAGGCCCTCGGGCACGCCGTAGGAGCCGTCCGACACGACGGCCGCGGACACCCAGTCGTCCTCCGGGGTGCCGGCGACCCAGTCGCGGACGTGGTCGATGGCGGCGTTCGCGGCCGAGGCGGCCGACGAGGCACCGCGGGCGTCGATGATCGCCGCGCCACGCTTGGCGACGGTCGGGATGAAGGTGTTCTCCAGCCAGTCGTGCTCCACCTGCTCGGCCACCGGCCGGCCGCCGAACTGCGCGTGGAACAGGTCCGGGTACTGCGACGCGGAGTGGTTGCCCCAGATCGTCATCCGGGTGATGTCGGCGACCCCGACGCCCAGCTTCTGCGCGGCCTGGGACAGCGCACGGTTGTGGTCCAGCCGCATCATGGCGGTGAACCGGTCGGCGGGGACGTCGGGGGCGTGCGTGCGGGCGATCAGGGCGTTGGTGTTGGCCGGGTTGCCGACGACCAGGACCTTGATGTCGTCCGCGGCGACCGCGTTGATCGCCTCGCCCTGCGGCTTGAAGATCCCGCCGTTGGCCGCCAGCAGATCGGCGCGCTCCATTCCGGGGCCGCGCGGCCGGGCACCCACCAGCAGGGCCACCGAGGTGCCGTCGAACGCCTTCCGGGCGTCGTCGGTGATGTCGATGCCGGACAGCAGCGGGAAGGCGCAGTCGTCGAGCTCCATCGCTGTGCCCTCGGCCGCCTTCAGCGCCGGGGTGATCTCGAGCAACCGCAGCCGGACCGGCGTGTCGGGCCCGAGCATCTGACCGGATGCGATGCGGAAGAGCAAGGCGTAGCCGATCTGGCCGGCCGCGCCGGTGACCGTCACGGTGACGGGTGTGCCCATGCTGGTTCGTCCTCCTACCGGATCACGGCCGGGGAGCCTCACGCCGCCCTCGTCGCCGGTGATCAACTCCAGCATTCCAGCGCCGCCCCGGTTCCGCCCGCCGGACCTCCCTCACCCGACCTCACCCCCGCCCGCGCCGCCCGGCGTGGATCAAGTAGCTCGGCAGGGGGCAACTCGTCGACTCCTGCCCCACTCGTCACATTTCCTGCCCGACATGCCCTGCGGGCGTTGATGATCCACGCCACGGACGGCGCGAGGCGCGATCCTTGGCCGGCGCGAGGCGGGGCGCCGAGCTTTCCTGGGCCGGTTGCCGACGGTGGCTGTAGGCAATCGGCCCGGCAGTAGTTCCCGGGGCATCCGGGCGGGCGCCGAGCCTTCCTGGGCCGGTTGCCGACGGTGGCTGTAGGCAATCGGCCCGGCGTTGTTCCCCGGGCCGTCCAGCCGCCACCCCTCCGCGCGAGGATCTTCATCGCAGGCGCGCACGAAAGTGGCGACTCCTGTCCCACGCGTCCCAACGGCGACAACTTCCCACGCGCCTGCGATGAAGATCCTCGCGCTGGGGGTGGGGTGGGTCAGGAGGTGCGGGTGGCGCGGAGTTCGGGGGGCAGCTTGCTCGCGGCTGCGGTGTCCAGCAGGAACAGGGTGCGCTTCGTGCCGACGGCCCCGGCCACGGGCAGCGCGACCTCGCCGGCCCCGCCGAGCGCCATGGCAACCGCGGCGGCCTTCGCGTCACCGGTGGTCATGATCCACACCTCGGCGGCCCGGCGGATGGTCGGCAGGGTGAGGGAGACGCGGGTGGGCGGGGGCTTCGGGCAGTTGCGGACGGCGACCACCGAGCGGGTGTCGTACACCGCGGGCGACTCCGGGAAGACCGATGCCACGTGGCCCTCGCCGCCCATGCCCAGCATCACCACGTCGAAGGTGTCGAACCGCGACACGATCCGGGCGTAGGCATCGGCGGCGGCGTCCACGTCGTCGCCGTACGCGCCGCCCAGCGCCGCCATCGCGTGCACCCGGGCCGGATCCACCGGCACCTTGTCCAGCAGCGCCTCGCGGGCCTGCTTCTCGTTCCGCTCCGGATCGTCGGCCGGGACGAAACGCTCGTCACCCCAGAGCAACTCGATCCGCTTCCAGTCGACCGCGTCGCGGGCGGGGGAGGCGTAGAGCTCGGACAGCACGGCGCCGCCGGTGCCGCCGCCGGTCAGCACGATCGAGGGGATCCGGCCGGCCGCCTGGGCGTCGACCAGTTTGGTGACGAGGCGGGCCGCGGTGGCCGAGGCGAGCAGGTCGGGGGTGCGGTGGACGACCACCTCGGGCGCGTTCATGCGGTGGGCTCCTCGGTGGCTCGGCGGGTGCGGGGCGTGCGGGCTGGTCGCGCGGTGGGCGTCGCCGTGGTGCCGGCACGGGATCGCTTCCGGGTGGTCCCGGCCGGCGCGGCCGGCGCGGCCGCCGCGGCCGCGGCCGCTGGAGCCCTGGTCGCAGAGGCCCTGGTCGCGGTGGACTTGGTCGAAGAAGCCTTGGTGGCACGAGCCTTGCCGGCCGGAGCCTTCGCAGTCCGCGCCGCACCGGCCGGCGCCTTCCCGGCGGGAGACGGCGTGGCAGGCGCCTTGCTCGTCGGGGCCTTGGCCGCCGCAGCCTTGGTGGGTCGGGTCGTGGCGGTCGCGGACCTCGTCGTGGAACCCTCGGCAGCTGCGGTCGTGCCGGCCGCGGACACCGCCGCCACGGACGCCGTGGCGCGGCGCGATGGGCGCTTCGTCGGGGCCTTCTTCGCGTCGGCCTTCGCCGGCTTCGCGGACCTCGACGGAGCCTTGTCCAGCAGCGGCAGGCCCTTCGCGAGCACCTCGGCGAAAACGTCGTCGGCGTCGAGCCGGCGGAGTTCCTCGGCGATGCAGTCACGCAGGATCCGGCGCGGCAGCGAGAGCTGGCGTGGCGGCTGGTTGGTGACGGTCAGGGTGGCGGTGGAGTTCTCCGGCCGGACCAGGCTGATCTCCCCGGACCGCCGGGTCAACGCGACGGCGCGCAGCCCGGTCCCGGGCCGGTTGATCCGGACCCGCTTGATCGGGCAGCGCAATTGCAGGGCCAGCCAGCCGGCCAGCAGCTCGGCGGAGGCGGAGTCGGAGGCCGCGGTGATCTCCACCCCGGTGATCTTCTCGTGCGGGGGCTGGTCCAGGGCGGCGGCGAGCAGGCCGCGCCACATGGTCAGTCGGGTCCAGGCCAGGTCGGTGTCGCCGGGACGGTAGCTGCGCACCCGGGTCTCGATGTCGGCCAGCGGCCGGCGGGACGAGGCGGCGTCGGTGATCCGGCGCTGCGCCAGCGCACCGATCGGGTCCTCGGCGGGTACGTCCGGTGCCTGCCCGGGCCACCAGACCACCACCGGCGCGTCGGCCAGCAGCAGCGGCACCACCACCGCGGCGCCGTGGTCGGCGAGCGGTCCGTAGAGCCGCAGGATCACCACCTCGGAGGCGCCGGCGTCACCGCCCACGCGTATCTGCGCGTCCATCCGTGCGGTGCCGCGCTTGCTGCCCTTGGCCACCACGAGCACCCGGCAAGGGTGCTCGAACGATGCGCCGTTGGCGGCGGCGATCGGGTCCTCGCCGGACTCCTCGTCGGTGACGATGACCAGGGTGAGCACCCGGCCCTGGGCGTTCGCGCCGCCCTTCTCGCGCAGCTCCACCATCGCCTTGTTGATCGACGAGGAGGTGGTCGAGGGCAGGTCGATGATCATCGGCGGGTGACCTTCCGTGCGGAGAAGCGCTGGCAGGAGGGGACTCTCACGGTCGCCGCCAGACGCGGCCGTCGCGGGCCATCATCGCGTCGGAGGAGGCCGGGCCCCAGGTGCCCGCGGTGTACGGCTCGGGCTGCGAGTTCAGCTTCGCCCAGTACCTCTCGATCGGGTCGAGGATCTTCCAGGAGAGCTCGACCTCCTCGTCCTGCGGGAAGAGCGACGGCTCGCCCAGCAGCACGTCCAGGATCAGCCGCTCGTAGGCCTCGGGCGAGGCCTCGGTGAACGACTGGCCGTAGGAGAAGTCCATGTTGACGTCGCGGACCTCCATCGACGGCCCGGGCACCTTGGACCCGAAGCGGATGGTGACGCCCTCGTCCGGCTGGACCCGGATCACCAGGGCGTTGGAGCCCAGCTCCTCGGTGTCGGTGCGGGCGAACGGCAGGTGCGGCGCGCGCTTGAAGATCACCGCGATCTCGGTGACCCGCTTGCCCAGCCGCTTGCCGGTGCGCAGGTAGAACGGCACCCCGGCCCACCGCCGGTTGTCCACGAGAAGCTTGACCGCGGCGTAGGTCTCGGTCTTGGAAGTAGGGGAGAAGCCCTCCTCCTCGAGGTACCCGACGACCTTCTGCCCGCCCTGCCAACCGCCCGCGTACTGCCCGCGCGCCGTCGCCTGGCCCAGATCCGCCGGCAGCCGCACCGCGGAGAGCACCTTGATCTTCTCGGTGCGCAGGTTCTTCGGGTCGAAGGAGACGGGCTCCTCCATGGCGGTCAGCGCCATCAGCTGCAGCAGGTGGTTCTGGATGACGTCGCGGGCGGCGCCGATGCCGTCGTAGTAGCCGGCGCGGCCACCGATGCCGATGTCCTCGGCCATGGTGATCTGCACGTGGTCGACGTAGTTGGCATTCCAGATCGGTTCGTACAGCTGGTTCGCGAAGCGCAGCGCCAGCAGGTTCTGCACCGTCTCCTTGCCGAGGTAGTGGTCGATCCGGAAGACCGACTCCTTCGGGAAGACGTCGTTGACGATGGTGTTGAGTTCCTGTGCCGAGGCCAGGTCGTGCCCGAACGGCTTCTCGATGACCACCCGGCGCCACTCGTCGCCGTGCGGGTCGGCGAGACCGGACCGGCGCAGTTGCTGCAGCACCACCGGGAAGGCGTTCGGCGGGATGGAGAAGTAGAAGGCGTGGTTGCCGCCGGTGCCGCGCACGCGGTCCAGGTCGGCCAGCGTCGAGGCGAGGGTGTCGAACGCGTCGTCGTCCCCGAAGGATCCCTGGACGAACCGGAACCCCTCCGCGAGGTGACGCCAGACCTGTTCGGAGAACGGCGTTCTCGCATGCTCGCGGACCGCGTCGTGGACGACCTTGGAGAAGTCCTCGTTGTCCCAGTCGCGGCGCGCGAAGCCGACCAGTGCGAAGCCCGGCGGCAGCAGCCCGCGGTTGGCCAGGTCGTAGATCGCCGGCATCAGCTTCTTGCGCGAGAGGTCGCCGGTGACACCGAAGATCACGATCCCGGACGGACCGGCGATCCGGGGGAGCCGCTTGTCCCGTGGATCACGCAGTGGGTTGACGTACTCGGTGCTCATGCCCGGGAGAGGTTCCTTCCTCGATCCGACCGACGACCGGCCCCGGGGTGGTCGCACCACCCGGAGCCGGTCGTCGTCTCAGTGCATCACTGCCGTACCGGTCCGGCACCCGCGTGCCGGACCGGGTGCCGCTCAGCTACCGGCGCGGGCCTTCTCCAGGCTCGCGGACACGGTCTCCAGCAGCTCCTCCCACGACTTCTCGAACTTCTCGACACCCTCGGTCTCGAGCACGTCGTAGACGTCGGTCAGGTCGATGCCGATGGCCTCGAGGGCGCTGAAGGTGGCGCTGGCCGCGGCGTAGGTGCCGGCGATCGTGTCGCCGCGGATCACGCCGTGGTCGGCGACCGCGTCGATGGTCTTCTCCGGCGCGGTGTTCACCGTTCCGGGCGCGACCAGTTCGACGACGTACCGGGTGTCGTCGTACGCCGGGTCCTTGACGCCGGTCGAGGCCCACAGCGGGCGCTGCGCGTTCGCACCGGAGGAGGCCAGCGCCTCCCAGCGCTCACCCGCGTACTTCTCCTCGAACAGCTGATAGGCCAGCCGGGCATTGGCGATCGCGGCCTGGCCGAGCAGCGACTTGGCCTCCGGCGAACCGATGGCGTTCAGCCGCTTGTCGATCTCGGTGTCCACCCGGGACACGAAGAACGAGGCCACCGAGTGGATCTTGGACAGGTCGTGGCCGTTGGCCTTCGCCTGCTCCAGACCCGCCTGGTGCGCCTCGATGACGGCGGCGTAGCGGTCCAGCGAGAAGATCAGCGTGACGTTCACGCTGATGCCCTCGGCCAGCACCGCGGTGATCGCCGGCAGTCCCGCCAGCGTCGCCGGGATCTTGATCAGCACGTTCGGCCGGTCGACGATCTTCGCCAGTTCCTGCGCCTGGGCCACGGTGGCGGCGGTCTCGTGCGCCAGCCGCGGGTCGACCTCGATGGACACCCGGCCGTCGACGCCGTTGGTGGCGTCGAAGATCGGCCGGAACAGGTCGCAGGCGTCCCGGACGTCGTCGGTGGTGGCGGCGCGCACGACGTCGTCGACGTCGGCACCCTGCGCCGCCAGCTCGGCGACCTGCTGCTGGTAGGAGGCGCCGTCGGCCAGCGCGCCCTGGAAGATCGTCGGGTTGGTGGTGACCCCGACGATGTGCTTGGTGCGGATCAGCTCCGCGAGGTTGCCGGACAGCAGTCGCTGGCGGGACAGGTCGTCCAGCCAGAGCGAGACGCCGGCGGCCGAGAGATCGGCGAGCGGATCGGACATCTGACGATCACTTCTTCCGTGTCGTGGGTGACGGTGCGGTGCGGTGCTTCGTGGTGGGGCGCGCGGTCAGGAGAGGTCGGCGACCGGCGGCTGGTCGGTCGGCTTCGCGGGCTCCGCGGTCGGACCGGTGGCCGGGGCGGCCGCCGCCAGGGACTCCTTGGCCGCGGCGACGGTGGCATCGGTGGTGATGCCGAACTCCTCGTACAGCTTCTTGAAGTCGGCCGAGGCGCCGTAGTGCTCGAGCGAGATCGGCCGGCCGGCCGAGCCGAGCCAGCGCCACCAGGGCTGCGCGATCGCGGCCTCGATCGACACCCGGGCGGTGACCGCCTTCGGCAGCACCGACTCGATGTAGGCGGCGTCCTGCGCCTCGAACCAGTCCAGGCAGGGGACCGAGACCACGCGGGTGCCGATGCCCTCGGCCTGCAGCGCGGCGCGTGCCTCGACGGCGATCTGCACCTCGGAGCCGCTGGCCATCAGGATCACCTGCAGGTCGCCCTCGGCCTCCTCGAGCACGTACGCGCCCTTGGCCACGCCCTCGGCGTTGGTGCCGGCGAGGACCGGGACGGCCTGCCGGGTCAGGCAGATACCGACCGGGCCGGACTTCCAGGTGTTCTGCTTCTCCAGCACGGCCTGCCAGCCGAACGCCGTCTCGTTGGCGTCCGCCGGACGCAGCACGGACAGACCCGGGATGGCGCGCAGCGCGGCGAGATGCTCGACCGGCTGGTGGGTCGGGCCGTCCTCGCCGAGGCCGATGGAGTCGTGGGTCCAGACGTAGACCGCCGGGGCGCCCATGACGGCCGCGAGACGCACGGCGCCGCGCATGTAGTCGGAGAAGGTGAGGAAGGTGCCGCCGTAGGGCCGGGTCGGGCCGTGCAGCGCGATGCCGGTGAGGATGGCACCCATCGCGTGCTCGCGGATGCCGAAGTGCAGCGTCCGGCCGTAGGGGTTGGCATTCCACTCGGCGGTCGCGGCGTCGGTCGGGCCGAACGAGTCGGCACCCTTCATCGTGGTGTTGTTCGACTCGGCCAGGTCGGCCGAGCCGCCCCACAGCTCCGGCAGCACCGGAGCCAGGGCGGACAGCACCGCTCCGGAGGCGGCGCGGGTGGCGACACCCTTGGGATCCACGTCCCAGCTCGGCAGTGCGTCGGTCCAGCCCTCGGGCAGGTCGCGCTTCTTCAGCCGGTCCCAGAGCGCCTTGTTCTCCGGGTTGGCGGCAGCCCAGGCGTCGAACTTCGTCTGCCAGTCGGCGTGCCAGGCGGCGCCACGGTCCTGCAGGCCGCGGGTGTGCTTGAGGACGGTGTCGTCGACCTCGAAGGACTTCTCCGGGTCGAAGCCCAGGATCTTCTTGGTGGCGGCGACCTCGTCGGCGCCGAGCGCCGAGCCGTGGATCTTGCCGGTGTTCATCTTGTTCGGCGCGGGGAAGCCGATGATGGTGTGCACCTGGATGAACGACGGCTTGTCGGTGACGGCCTTGGCCGCCTCGATCGCCTCGAGCAGGCCGGTGACGTTCTCGCCGCCCTCGACCTTCTGCACGTGCCAGCCGTACGCCTCGTAGCGGGCGGCGACGTCCTCGGAGAGGGCGATGTTGGTGTCGTCCTCGATCGAGATCTGGTTGTGGTCGTAGAAGACGATCAGGTTGCCGAGCTGCTGGCGGCCGGCGATCGAGGACGCCTCGGAGGTGATGCCCTCCTCGATGTCACCGTCGGAGGCGATGACGTAGACGAAGTGGTCGAACGGGCTCTCACCGGGGGCGGCGGACGGGTCGAACAGCCCGCGTTCGCGTCGGGAGGCCATCGACATGCCGACGGCGGAGGACAGGCCCTGGCCCAGCGGGCCGGTGGTGATCTCGACACCCTTGGTGTGCAGGTGCTCCGGGTGACCGGGGGTCAGCGAGCCCCAGGTGCGCAGCGCCTCGAGGTCGGCCAGTTCCAGGCCGAAGCCGCCGAGGTAGAGCTGGATGTACAGGGTGAGGCTGGAGTGTCCGGCGGACAGCACGAACCGGTCGCGGCCCGGCCAGGTGTCGTCGACCGGGTCGGACTTCATGACCCGCTGGAACAGTGTGTAGGCGAGCGGGGCCAGGCTCATCGCCGTGCCCGGGTGACCGTTGCCGACCTTCTGCACGGCGTCCGCCGCCAGGACGCGGACGGTGTCGACGGCGCGGGTGTCCAGGTCGGACCAGTCGTCCGGGTGGTGCGCGGTGGTGAGCGCGGTGATGTCGGCTGCTGTCACAGGTGGAATGCCTCCTCGGCCAGGGCGGCCGCACAGGCCGCGGTCGTTCGTCAGGTGTCGGTACCCACACCTGGCGGTCGCCAGCAACCCTAGTCCCACGCGACGAGGGCTTCATGTCCGGATCGCCCTCGATGTCCGGCCGCCGGAGTCGTTCGTCCGGGGTTCGGGAGCGGTTGGCGTCGTGTTCGCCTGTGTTGCCCCATGTTTCACTCTGTTCGGCGTTGCCCGGGCGCGTCGACGTCCTTGTACGAACGGTCCTCCGGCGTGGTGTCCTGCCTTCGGCGCGGACCGGCCGGACCGTGTCGAAGGTCGCGGTGCGCACCCGGCGGGTCCGTGTCGCCCTGTGTGGGCCGGTCAGGTGTGCGGACCCTAGGATGGGCAGGCACCGACAGCCGCCGCGGCCGGTGCGGGAGCAGCTTGGAGGAAGTGCCTTGTCAGTACCGGCCCCGGGACCGGACGCCCGCTCGGTGTCCACACCCGTCGCTGACCGGGGGACGCTCGATCCGGGGATCCTGGTCGGCGGCCGTCGGAGCAAGGTCACCAGCACCCTGCTGGCTTATGTCGCGCTGACCAAGCCGCGGATCATCGAGCTGCTGCTCATCACCACCATCCCGGCGATGTTCGCCGCCGAGCGCGGCATCCCCGGCTTCGGGCTGGTCGTCGCCACCCTGGTCGGCGGCACCCTCGCGGCCGGATCGGCCAACGCGCTCAACTGCGTGGTCGACGCCGACATCGACGCCGTCATGCGGCGCACCCGGACCCGGCCGCTGGCCCGGCACGCGGTGCCCACCCGCAACGCGCTGGTCTTCGGCATCGTGCTCGGCATCCTGTCGGCCGCGTTCCTGGCGTGGACCACCACCTGGCAGGCCGCGGTGCTGGCCGTCGTGGCGATCCTGTTCTACGTCTTCGTCTACTCGATGTGGCTCAAGCGCCGTACCAGCCAGAACATCGTCTGGGGCGGCCTGGCCGGCTGCATGCCGGTGATCATCGGGTGGTCCGCGATCACCGGCGGCATCGGTTGGCCGGCCTGGGTCTTCTTCGGCGTCATCTTCTTCTGGACGCCGCCGCACACGTGGGCGCTGGCGATGCGCTACCGCGAGGACTACGCCGCGGCCGGCGTCCCGATGCTCCCGGTCGTCGCGACCGAGCGGGTCGTGGTCCGGCAGATCGTCGTCTACTCCTGGGCGATGGTGGCCTGCTCGCTGCTGCTGGTCCCGGCGTCGTCGTGGATCTACGCCGCCGTCGCCGCGCCGGCCGGGCTGCTGTTCCTGGCCACCGCGCACATCCTGCACTTCCGGGTGCTCAAGGGTGTGCCGGCGCAGCCGATGACCCTGTTCCATCTGTCCAACCTGTACCTGACCGTGATCTCGGTGGCGTGGGCCGTCGACGCCGCGATCGGACTGAACGTCGTGGGGTGGCCCTGGTGAGCGAGTCCGGAACCGACCCGGCGGCCGACCCGGCCGATGCCGTGGTGACCGGCACCAAGAAGGACTTCTGGGAGCACTACGACCCGGCGCCGCTGGTGGCCCGATTCCGGGAGTTCGTGCAGGCCCACGGCGCTCCGGGTGTCGGCGTGGTGCAGTACCTCGGCCGGTCCGGCGCCCGCGTCGTCGTGGTCGCCGCCGACGGCCTCTTCACCGATGCCGTGGTGCCGAACGAGGCCGCAGCCGCCGACCTCTGCGAGCAGGCCGGGGTCGAGGTCGAGGACTGGTCCCGCGAGCTCACCGCCCGGATCACCCTGTCACCCGCCGACCGCCTCAAGATGGCCGGTGGGCGGTCTCACTGAACATTGCGGCCCGGGGGCCGCGGATCGCTCGTCTGTGAAGGGATCCCGCGTTCTGCGCTTCTCACTCGTCCCTCGCTCCGATGCTCGACCGCACGATCCCGACGAGCGACCGGTCATGGCAGGCCGGTGGTCGCGGGTCGCCGTGGCGCTGCCGGAGCATCTCCTGCTGGTGCTGTTGGGGACCTCGGTCGCGGTGTGCCTGGCACTGCTGACCGGGACGTTCCGGCCGGCGGTGGTCGTCCCCCTCGCGGTCCTGCTGTCGGTGCCGCTGGTCCGGCTCCGGCATCGCTGGATCTCCCCACAGATCTCACCGAGCACCACCGGGACCGCCGCCGGTGCGGCGGTGGCGGTCGGCATCGCCGTGGTCTGGGTGGTCGTGCAGTGGCAGTTCACCGGCGAGGCCATCGGCGTGGGGCGTGATCCGAGCCAGTACCTGCTGTCCGCGCTCCACCTCGTCGATCATCCGACCCGGGTGGTCTCCGTCGACCCCGGGCTGGTCGACCTGATCCGGCGGGTGCCGGGGCTGGTCGTCGACTTCAACTACGCCGGCCGCACGCCGGACGAGGTCAACTTCGTCCAGGGCACCGGGCTGCTGCCCGGTCTGCTGGCCGTCGGTGGCTGGGTCGGCGGCCCGGCCGCGGTGGTGTCGGGGACGACCGTGCTCGGCGGCTTCGCACTGATCGGCACCTATGCGGCCGGCCGGCTGTTCCTCGGTCCGTGGTGGGGACTCGGACCGGTGGTCGCGCTCGCGGTCACGATGCCGCTGGCAGAGTTCGCAAGGACCCCGTACACCGAACCCGTCTCGCTGGCGCTCGCCGCAGCTCTGCTCGTTGCTCTCCACCACGGGATCCGCCTCGCGGACCCGTGGCTCGTCGGGGTTGCCGGCGCCTTCGCCGGAGCGGCGATGATCGCCCGCATCGACGGGGCACTCACCACGGTGGCGGCCATGGTCGCGTTGGGCGTCGCCGGCATGGTCCTGACACTGCGGGGCGGCACCCGCGTCGGGCGGCTCGTCGCCGCCGGGGCGGCCGGCGCGGCGTTGACCGGCGGGCTCGGCTGGGCCGAGCTCCGGCTGCACAGCCCGGCGTACCTGGACGACCTGGCTGATCAGCTGGACCCGCTGCTGGCACTGCTGCCGGTGGCGGTCGTCCTCGGGCTGGCCGGGACCCGGCCGCCCGTGGCGCGGTGGGTCGCCCGGGTCGGTCGGCGGACCGTCCGATGGCTACCGGCAGTGGCGGGCCTGGCTGTGCTCGTGCTGCTGAGCCGGCCGTGGTGGTGGGCCGGCCACGGGATGACCGACGGCTACGTCCAGGCGGTCGCGGCGCGCCAGGAGATCGCCGGGCTGGAGATCGACGGCACCCGCAGCTACGACGAGCAGACGCTGAACTGGATGGCCTGGTACTTCGGATGGCCGGTACTGCTGCTGGGGCTGGCCGGCGCGGTGCTGTTGCTGCGGCGCGGGTTGCGCCGGCCCGACGCGGCGCTGCTGGCCTGCTGGACGGTGCCCGCGGTGGTGGCGGTGGTGTACCTCAACCGGGTCTCCATCACTCCGGACCAGATCTGGGCCTACCGGCGGCTGCTCCCCGTCCTCACCCCGGCACTGCTGATCGCCGCGTGGTTCCTGGTGAGGGCGGTGACGCGCCGCGTGTCGACGCGATGGGTCCGGACCACCATCACGGCGGTCGCCGTCGCGGTCACGCTCGTCGACGCGGCCTGGTCCTGGCAGGGGCTGTTCCCCGTCCGGGAGGGCACCGGCGTCGCGGCCGCCGTCCGGAAGGTGTGCGCCGCCGCCGACGGCGGGTTGCTGGTGCAGGCCGGCCCGGCCCCGGCGGTGGGCACGCTGCTACCCGCCTACCAGCAGGCGTGCGGCCTCCGGGCGCTGGCGGTGGACACCGCGGATCCCCGCGCGCTCGCTGTCATCGCCGGTGAGTGGACCGGCGGCCCGGTCACCGTGGTCGTCTCGGATCCCTCCATCGCCGTCTGGACGCAGCCGGCGGGAGACCCCGATGTGGTGGTCGACTACGTGGAGTGGGAATCACCGCTGGACCGCAAGCCGTCCGAGGCGGTGCCGCAGCGGCTGCAGCTCTGGATCGGCACGCTCGGCGCCGACGGGGAACTGGCGGCCGGTCCTACAGGCGCTCCCTGAGCCAGTCGATGTCGGCCTTCTGACCTTCCACGCCGCCCGGGGTCTCGACGACCACCGGGGCCTGCGCGGCGGCGACGGCGGCGGCCAATGCGTCGGCGTCCGCGAAGCCGTCGCCCAGGTTGGCGTGGCGGTCGGCGCCGGAGTCGAACTCGTCGCGGGAGTCGTTGGCATGCACCAGGTCGATCCGGCCGGTGATGGCCTTGACCCGGTCGACGATGCCGGCCAGCTCCTCACCACCGGCGTGGGCGTGGCAGGTGTCCAGGCAGAAGCCGACGGTGTCGCCGCCCTTCGCGGTGCCGATCGCGTCCCACAACTCGGCGATCCGGTCCAGGTGCCGGGCCATCGCCCGGTCGCCGCCGGCGGTGTTCTCGATGAGCAGCGGGATCGGCATCTCCAGGCCGTCGATGCACTTGCGCCAGTTGTCGATCCCGAGGGACGGGTCGTCCTTGGCCAGCACGTGGCCGCCGTGCACGATGAGCCCGGCCGCGCCGATCTCCGCGGCCGCGTTCATGTGCTGCTGCAACAGCTTCCGGCTCGGGATGCGGATCCGGTTGTTCGAGGTGGCCACGTTGATCACATACGGCGCGTGCACGTAGAGCCGGATCCCGGCGTCCGCCGCCGCCTGCTTCAGTGCCTCCGGCCCGGCCTCGTAGGCCAGCTCCGGTCCCTTGTAGCCCTGGGGGTCACCGAGGAAGAACTGGGAGAGGCCGGCGCCGCGGGCGGCCGCCTCGGCCACCGGGTCCAGCTGGTCGACATGTGCTCCGAGGACGAGTGCGCTCACGTCGACCAATCTAGGCCCGGGGTCCGACAGCCGGATCCGCGTCAGGAAGCGGGGCAGCCGGGGCTAGACCGGCGCGCCGACAGCGACCGCGGGCCGCTCCCGGGTGGCGAACAGCATCGCCGCCGCCGCGCCGACCAGCAACACCGCGCCGGCCACGTGCGCCACGACCAGCGCCTCCGGGACTCCGGTCGCGTACTGCACCAGGCCGATGAGGCCCTGGCCGGCGGTCACGCCGACCAGGATCCAGGACCGGCGGATCAGCTTCCGCGGGGCCTTCACCGCGAGGAAGCCGACGGTCAGCGCGACCAGCAGGCCGATGTAGGTGAACATCAGATCGGCGTGGATCTGGGCGAGCGTGCGCACCGGCAACTCGAGTCGCGGGGTCTCGGCGTCCCCGCCGTGCGGTCCGGCCGCGGTGACCAGGGTGCCCGCCACGCAGAGCGCGCCCAACACCACCACGGTCACCCGGGCCAGCACCACCAGGGGTTTCGGTACCACCGGCCGGGCCGGGGCGTCCGGCTCGCCCAGCCGCACCACCACCGCGATGGCGAAGAACAGCAACACCAGCGAGACGAGCATGTGCGGGGCGACGGTCCACCAGGTCAGCTCGGTCCGCACCACCACACCGCCCCAGACCGCCTGGAACAGCACGCCGAGCGGACCGGCGAGGGCGAGCCGGACCACGGAGCTGCGCCGCGGGCGCGCCAACCAGGCGAACAGGAAGGTGCCGAGCGAGGCGATCAGCACCACACCGGTCAGCGTCCGGTTGCCGAACTCGATCGCCTGGTGAATGCCCTCCAGCCCGGTGCGGGCCTCCGGGATCAGCGTGCCCGGCTGGCACTCCGGCCAGGTCTCGCAGCCGAGGCCGGATCCGGTGACCCGCACGGTCGCGCCGGTCACCGCGATCCCGCCGTTGGAGATCACCGCTGCCCAGGCGAACACCTTGAGCAGGGTCGGGCTGCGGAACCACGGGCTGCCGGCGGCGGCCGCGCCGGTGGCGGAGGGGGACGTTTCGGTCAGTGCCATCGGAACCACCGTACTGTCCCGACGGTGCCGATCAGGACCCATGCGAGCAGCACCACGGGCGGCAGCAGACCCGGCCCGGTGCCGTCGGTGAGCACGGCGCGCAGCCCGGTGGTGAGGGCGCCGGTCGGGGTCAGCTCACCGATCGTGCGGAGCGCCGACGGGGCGTCCGAGAGCGGGATCACCACCCCGCCCAGCCCGATCAGCACCAGCCAGACCAGGTTCGCCAGCGCCAGCACCGCCTCGGCCCGCAGGGTGCCGCCGACCAGCAGGGCCAGCGCGACGAACGCGGCCGCACCGAGCACGACCAGCAGCACCGCCCACGCGGCGTTGCCGTGCGGCTGCCAGCCCAGCGCCAGCGCGACGCCGCCGAGCAGGATCATCTGCAGCACCAGAACACCGAGGGTGGCCAGACACTTGGCGCCGACCAGCTGCAATCGGCCGACACCGGCCGCGGCCAGCCGCTTCAGCACGCCGTAGCGCCGGTCGAAGCCCGTTGTGATCGCCTGCGAGGTGAAGGCGGTGGACATCACCGCGAGCACCAGGACACCGGGCGTGACCACATCGATGCGGCGGCCGTCGAGGTCGACGAACGTGGTGAGGGTCAGACCGAGCAGGACCGCCAGCGGGATCACCACGGCGAGCAGCAACTGCTCCCCGTTGCGCAGCAGCAGGGTGAGCTCGAACCGGGCCGCGGCGAGGACCGCCCGGCCGGCAGGCGCGGGCTCCGGGCGCGGCAGGAAGGTGCCCGGTGCGAACGTCGCTCCGGGGACAGGTGCGGTCATCCGCGCAGGGCCCTTCCGGTCAGTTCCAGGTAGACGTCCTCGAGCCGGCGCTCACCCGCGTCCAGCCCGGTCGGCATCACGCCCATCCGAGCGCAGAACGAGGTGACGGTGGCCATGGTGGCCGGGGTGATGTCGCCCTCCACCAGATAGCGGCCCGGCCGCGGCTCGCTGACCACGAACCCGTCCGGCAGCGCGGTACGCAGCGGCGCCAGGTCCAGCGCGGTCGGAGCGCCGAAGCGGAGCGTGCGTTCCTGCCCGGCGGTCAGCTCCTCGGTGGTGCCCGAGGCGACCACCCGGCCGTGATCGACGATGACGATCCGGTCGGCGAGCAGCTCCGCTTCGTCCAGCAGGTGCGTGGTCAACAGGATGCCCACGCCGTCGGCCCGGGCGCTGCGCAGCAGGTCCCAGACCAGATGACGCGCCTGCGGATCCATGCCGGCGGTCGGCTCGTCCAGGAACAGCAGCTCCGGCCGGC
Source organism: Nakamurella alba (assembly GCF_009707545.1). Classification (NCBI taxonomy): domain Bacteria; kingdom Bacillati; phylum Actinomycetota; class Actinomycetes; order Nakamurellales; family Nakamurellaceae; genus Nakamurella; species Nakamurella alba. Next base: position 1,635,470 of record NZ_WLYK01000001.1, read on the forward strand.
CCACCAGCGCCATCGCCAGACCCAGCCGTTGCACCTGGCCGCCGGACAGCCGGCGGACCGGCGTGCGGGTGGCGTCGGTGAGACCGAGAACATCCAGCAGCCAACGGGTGTCGAGCGGATCCCGGGAGGATGCGGCGACCAGGTCGAGCATCTCGCCGGTGCGCGCCGAGCCGTGCGCCCCGCCGGCCTGCAACATCACCCCGATCCGCGGCCGCAGCTGTGCGGCCTGCTTCCAGGGATCGAGTCCGAGCACCCGGACGGTGCCGGCGTCGGGCCGGGCGAACCCCTCGCAGATCTCCACGGTGGTGGTCTTGCCGGCGCCGTTCGGTCCGAGCAGGGCCAGCATCTGCCCGCGGGGCAGGGTGAAGGACAGGCCGTCCACGGCGGTGAGATCGCCGTAGCGCCGGACCAGCCCGTCGACCTCGATGGCCGGGCCGGTCGCGGGGTCCTCCGCCGCCGGGTACTCGCTCCGCACCGCACTCACGAGGCATCAGAGTAAGGACTCGCGGCGGCCTCTCCGGCCACCGACCGCCGGGGCGGCCGGCGGAACCGGGCGAGCGGCGAGGCCGGGGCGCCGGCGGGCAACCCGTCGCCGCGGCGCAGCAGCAGCAGCACACCGCCGACGACCACGGCGCCGACCGCCACCGCCTGGAAGATCGTGAACACCGGGATGGTGGCCCCGTTCGGCATGATGATCACCGCGAACACGGTGGTCAGCCAGATGGTCGCCCGCCGGTACCCGGACAGCCCGGTCGAGGCCGCCAGCGGCAGCGCCGCCCACAGCAGGTACCAGGGCTGGATCACCGGCCCGAGCAGCACGAACGCGCCGAGTGCCAGGCCCAGACCCTGGATCGGCTCGAGGATCCGGCCGCTGCGGCCGGGCCGCCAGCACCGCCAGAGCACCACCAGGGCGAGCAGCGCGCCCAGCGCGGTCCCGACCGGCTGCATGACGTCGATGGCCGCGGAGCTGTGGTCGCCGAGCCCCAGCAGCAGCCCGATCTGCCCCGCCCCGGCGCCGAGCGTGGTGGACACCGACAGGAAGCTGCGGACCGATCCCGGGGTGTTCAACGCGCTGATCCAGCCGAGTCCGACCCCGGCCCAGAGCGTCAGCACGGCGAAGACGGCCAGGGTCGTCGCGCCCACCACGAGTGCCCAACGCCACAGATCCGCCCAGCGACCACCGGCGCGCCGGGCCAGCGCGACCACCAGGAACGCCAGCGCCATCGCGGCGGTCGCCTTCACTCCGACGCCCACGGTGATCAGTGCGCTGCCGGCGACGACCCGCAGCCACGGCCGCTCGTGCAGCCAGGGCGGATCCTGCGGTCCGTCGGCCGTGCGCCCGAGCGCGACCACCAGGCCGGCCAGCATGAAGCCGAGCATCAGCGCCTCGTTGTGCGCACCGGCGACCAGATGGAAGAGCAGGACCGGGTTGAGGGCCCCGAGCCAGAGGGCGGCCACCGGGTCGATCCCGCAGCGACGGGCCAGCCGGGGGAGCGCCCAGACGATCATCGCCACCCCGAGCAGTTCGACCAGTCGCTGCACCAGCACCCCGGCCACTACCGAGTCGCCGGTGATCGCGACCACACCGCGGGCGATCAGCAGGAAGGCCGGACCGTAGGGGCTGGTCGTGTGCTGCCACCGGGCGTCGACCTGGTGGGCCAGCGGATCCCCGTCGCCGAGGGCGTCGTACGGGCCCTGGGCGTAGGGGTCGAGGCCGTTGGCCATCATCTGGCCGACGGCGAGATAGCTGTAGCTGTCCCGGGAGAAGATCGGCGGGGTGATCAGCAGCGGGACCGACCACATCGCGAGGGTGTGGGTGAGCTGGGTCCGGGACAGTCGCCGTTCCCGACCGGGTCGGGAGAGCCGGCCGATGAGGAACCAGCAGAGCACCAGCAGCCCGATGCCGGCGTAGGAGCAGGCGAGCGCGGCCGGACCGAGCCGGGACAGCAGGCCGATCACCCGCAGCCCGTCGAGCGGGTTGGGGATCGGGGTGGCCGCACCGTAGGACGAGGTCGAGCCGACCGCCATCAGCAGGGCGCCGACAGTGCCCCAGCGGCGCAGGCGCCCGAGCCGGCGCCGGTCCGCCACGTCCAGCGGCGCCGACGCCGGCACGTGGTGCCCGGGCTCCGCGGCCGGTCGGGCGGGCGGGTCGTCGGCGTGGAACGTGTCGGCTGCGGCCGGGGTGTCGGCGGGCACGATCGGGCCGGGGGCAGTGCCCTTCGCCGCGCCGGTCGAGCTCACCACCGGATTCTATGGTCCGGTCGGATCCGGCCCCCGCGATCGCGAGGCCAGGGCACCCTGCGGTGCCGCAGCCGCGCGTCAATGGGCGAGTCGCAGGTCACGCGCTCATGACGGTGTGATGCTCCGGAAGCTGTGACGAGGTAAGGCTTGCCTGAGTGACGTGCGCAACGTACAGTGCCCGGCCGGTGCTTTGAAGATCGCCCGGAAAAAGGTCACACTGGTGTTGTGAAAACGGCGACCCGCACCCGTGAGGGTGTCCCCGCGGTGCCGTCGGTGCACCCGGACAAGGGTCGTGACCAGGCAGAACACGCCGAGCTGAAGACCCGCGAGGCAGTCGTCGAGGCGCTGCTCGCGGAAGGCCCGGCCACCGCCGGAACCCTCGCCACCCGGCTGGGCATCTCGGCGGCCGGCATCCGCCGACACCTGGACCAGCTGCTGGCCGAGGGGGCGGTGATCACCCGGGAGGCGCACGCCGCCGGACCGCGGGGTCGCGGTCGTCCGGCCAAGGCCTACCTGCTCACCGAGACCGGCCGGTCCCGGTTGCCGCACTCCTACGACGACATCGCGGTGCAGGCGCTGGAGTTCCTCGCCGAGTCCGCAGGTCCGGAAGCGGTCGAGGCCTTCGCCCGCCGCCGGGCCGAGGCTCTGGTCGAGCCGTACCTGGCGGACCTGGCCGCCACCGAGGACCTGCACGAGCGGGTCGAGATCCTGTCCCGGGCGCTCACCGCCGGCGGTTTCGCTGCCAGCGTCGAGCGGGTCGGCGTGGGGGAGCAGCTCTGCCAGCACCACTGCCCGGTGGCCACCGTCGCCGGTCGTTTCCCGCAGCTCTGCGAGGCGGAATTCGCCGTGCTGTCGGAGGCGTTGGGCAGTTACGCGCAACGGCTCGCCACGATCGCCCGTGGTGACTCGTTCTGCACCACCTTCATCCCCGTCGGGGCCGCCGGTCTGACCGTGCGCGCCGGTTCCGGCGGTACCGACGGTGCTTCCCCTGCCGCGGGGGCACCACACGCGCGCACCGCACGGCCGACCGCCGCATCGGCCCCGACTGAACAGGGAAGGACCACGTCGTGACGACTGCTCCGGAACGCCTCGATACCGCTGTGTCCGACAGCGCTGCACCGGCCATGACCCAGGCCGAGACGATCGACACGTTGGGTCGGTACGCCTTCGGGTGGGCCGACGCCGATGTCGCCGGCGCCTCCGCGCGGCGGGGTCTGAACGAGGACGTGGTGCGGGACATCTCCGCCAAGAAGAGCGAGCCGGAATGGATGCTCGAGCGGCGTCTCAAGGCGCTGAAGCTCTTCGAGCGCCAGCCGATGCCGAGCTGGGGCGGCGACCTGTCGGGCATCGACTTCGACAACATCAAGTACTTCGTCCGGTCCGGCGAGAAGCAGGCGGCCTCCTGGGAGGAGCTGCCCGACGACATCAAGAACACCTACGACCGTCTCGGCATCCCCGAGGCCGAGAAGCAGCGCCTGGTCTCGGGTGTCGCCGCGCAGTACGAGTCCGAGGTGGTGTACCACTCCATCCAGAAGGACCTCGAGGACCAGGGTGTCATCTTCCTGGACACCGACTCCGGCCTCCGTGAGCACCCGGAGATCTTCGAGGAGTACTTCGGCTCAGTCATCCCGTCCGGCGACAACAAGTTCTCCGCGCTGAACACCGCGGTCTGGTCCGGCGGCTCGTTCGTCTACGTCCCCAAGGGCGTGCACGTCGACATCCCGCTGCAGGCCTACTTCCGGATCAACACCGAGAACATGGGCCAGTTCGAGCGGACGCTGATCATCGTCGACGAGGACGCCTACGTGCACTACGTCGAGGGCTGCACCGCGCCGATCTACAAGTCCGACTCGCTGCACTCCGCGGTCGTCGAGATCATCGTGCGCAAGGGTGGCCGCTGCCGGTACACCACCATCCAGAACTGGTCGAACAACGTCTACAACCTGGTCACCAAGCGGGCCAAGGCCGAGGCGGGCGCGACCATGGAGTGGGTTGACGGCAACATCGGCTCCAAGGTGACCATGAAGTACCCGTCGGTCTGGATGACCGGTGAGCACGCCAAGGGCGAGGTCATGTCGATCGCGTTCGCCGGCGAGGGCCAGCACCAGGACACCGGCGCGAAGATGCTGCACCTGGCGCCGCACACGTCGTCGACGATCATCAGCAAGTCGGTCTCCCGTGGCGGCGGCCGTACCTCGTACCGCGGCCTGGTCCGGGTGAACCCCGGTGCGCACCACAGCAAGTCGACGGTCAAGTGCGACGCCCTGTTGGTGGACACCGTCTCCCGGTCGGACACCTACCCCTACGTCGACGTCCGCGAGGACGACGTCGCGATGGGCCATGAGGCCACCGTCTCCAAGGTCTCCGAGGAGCAGCTCTTCTACCTGATGAGCCGTGGACTCACCGAGGACGAGGCGATGGCGATGATCGTGCGCGGCTTCGTCGAGCCGATCGCGCGCGAGCTGCCCATGGAGTACGCCCTCGAGCTGAACCGCCTGATCGAACTGCAGATGGAAGGAGCGGTGGGCTGACCGTGGCCACCGACACCCTGAGCGCGACCCCGGAGACCGGGATCGCCGAGCACACCCACGTCGGCGGCCGCACGGTCGCCGCCGTCCCGGCGTTCCTGCACCCGCAGGGATCGACCGATCTCGCCGACCACCCGGTCCCCGGCGGCCGCGAGGAGCTGTGGCGCTTCACCCCGCTGCGCCGGCTGCGCGGCGTGCACGACGACGCCCCGCTGACCGGCGACACCTTCACCGTGACCGTCGATGCGCCGCAGGGCGTCTCGGCGCGGTCGGTGTCCGGCGCGGAGGCCGCGGAGCTCAAGGGCTCGTCCGGCTACCTGCCGACCGACCGCCCGTCGGCCCGTGCGTTCGACGCCGCGGACAGCGTGTTCCTCGTCGACATCCCGGCGGACGCCGTGGTGGAGGACCCGATCTCGGTCACCTTCACCGGCACCGGGACGGACACCGCGATCCCGGCCCACCTGCTGATCCGGGCCGGCCGTTTCGCCTCCGCCTCGGTCGTCGTCGCCTACGAGGGCTCGGCGACGCTGGTGGAGAACGTGGAGATCGTGGTCGGCGACGGTGCCCGGCTGACCGTGGTCGGCATCGACGAGTGGGGCGACGCGACCGGCGGCGGCGCCGCGGGCGAGGGCGGCTCGGTGCACCTGGCCGCGCACCACCTGAGCGTCGGCCGGGACGCGGTGGTCAAGCACGCGCTGCTGGCCTTCGGCGGCGACCTGGTGCGCAGCACCGTCGCGGTCGACTACACCGCCCCCGGCGGTGACGCCGAACTGCTCGGTCTCTACTTCGCCGACGCCGGACAGCATCTCGAGCAGCGGCTCTTCGTCGACCACGACGCGACGCACTGCAAGTCCAACGTGCTCTACAAGGGTGCGCTGCAGGGCAACGGCGCGCACACGGTCTGGGTCGGCGACGTGCTGATCCGGGCCACCGCCGAGGGCACCGACACCTACGAGATGAACCGCAACCTGATCCTCACGGACGGCGCGCGGGCCGACTCGGTGCCGAACCTGGAGATCGAGACCGGGGAGATCGCCGGCGCCGGGCACGCCAGCGCCACCGGCCGTTTCGACGACGACCAGCTGTTCTACCTGCTGTCCCGTGGCATCCCGGAGGACGTCGCGCGGCGCCTGGTGGTGCGCGGCTTCTTCGGCGAGGTGCTGCAGCGCATCGGCGTGCCGAGCGTGGTCGAGCGGGCCGCGCAGACCATCGAGCGTGAGCTCGAGCAGTCCGGCATCTGACACCCACCTTCTGATTCCCTGCAGGACCGACACTCTGCAGTACCGAACCGAAAGCGACACCACAGTGGCAACTCTCGAGATCAAGGACCTGCACGTCTCGGTGGTCACCGACGACGAGCCCAAGGAGATCCTGCGCGGCGTCGACCTGACCGTGGACAGCGGCCAGACGCACGCGATCATGGGCCCCAACGGTTCCGGCAAGTCGACCCTGGCCTACTCGCTGGCCGGGCACCCGAAGTACCAGGTCACCTCCGGCAGCGTCACCCTGGACGGCGCCGACGTGCTGGCGATGACCGTCGACGAGCGGGCCCGGGCCGGCCTCTTCCTGGCCATGCAGTACCCGGTAGAGGTGCCCGGCGTGTCCACCTCCAACTTCCTGCGCACCGCGGCCACCGCCGTGCGCGGCCAGGCACCCGCGGTGCGGACCTGGGTCAAGGAGGTCAAGTCCGCGATGGCCGACCTGGAGATCGACCCGGCGTTCGCCGAGCGCAGCGTCAACGAAGGCTTCTCCGGCGGCGAGAAGAAGCGCCACGAGATCCTGCAGCTGGCCCTGCTCAAGCCCAAGATCGCCGTGCTGGACGAGACCGACTCCGGTCTGGACGTCGACGCGCTGCGCATCGTGTCCGAGGGTGTCAACCGTTACAAGGCCGAGTCCGCCGCCTCCGGCGAGGGTGTCGGCGTCCTGCTGATCACCCACTACACGCGGATCCTGCGCTACATCCAGCCGGACCACGTGCACGTCTTCGCCGGTGGCCGCATCGTCGAGTCCGGTGGCCCGGACCTCGCCGAGGAGCTGGAGACCAACGGCTACGTCCGCTTCACCGGTGCGGCGGTGGGCGGCGCGTCATGACCGCGGGTGCCGCTGCGCCCGGCGTGACGGGCGCCGACCTCGCCCGCGGGGACGACATCGGCTTCCATGCCACGGATGTCGTCCCGGTGCCCGGTGACGCCTCCGGTGTGATCCCGCTGGACATCTCGGCGATCCGGGCGGACTTCCCGATCCTGGAGCGCACCGTCCGGGACGGGAAGCCGTTGGTGTACCTGGACTCCGGTGCCACCTCGCAGCGGCCGGTGCCGGTGATCGACGCCGAGCAGGAGTACCTGACGACGCACCACGCCGCGGTGCACCGCGGCGCGCACCAGCTGGCCGAGGAGGCCACCGACGCCTACGAGGGCGCCCGGGCCCGCATCGCCGGTTTCGTCGGTGCCGCGCGCCCGGAGGAGCTGGTGTTCGTCAAGAACGCCACCGAGGCGATCAACCTGATCGCCTACTCCTTCGGCAACGCCTCGATCGGTCCCGACGTGCCCGGCGCAGCCACGCGTTTCGCGCTCGGGCCGGGCGACGAGATCGTCATCACCGAGATGGAGCACCACGCGAACCTGGTGCCGTGGCAGGAACTGGCCCGGCGGACCGGGGCGACGCTGAAGTGGTTCGGGCTCACCGACGACTTCCGCCTCGACCTGTCCTCGATCGACGAGATCATCACCCCGCGGACCAAGGTCGTCGCGTTCACCCACCAGTCGAACGTGCTCGGCACGGTCAACCCGGTACAGCGACTCGTCGAGGCCGCGCACCGCGTCGGCGCGCTGACCGTGCTGGACGCCTGCCAGTCCGTGCCGCACGGCCCGGTGGACGTGCAGCAGCTGGGCGTCGACCTCCTGGCGTTCTCCGGACACAAGATGTTCGGCCCGTCCGGGGTCGGTGGGCTGTACGGCCGGTACGACCTGCTGTCCGCCATGCCGCCGTTCCTCACCGGCGGGTCGATGATCGAGCAGGTCTTCATGGACCACTCGACCTACGCAGCGCCGCCGGCCCGGTTCGAGGCCGGCGTCCCGATGACCTCGCAGGCCGTCGGGCTCGGCGCCGCGGTGGACTACCTGGAGACCGTCGGCATGCAGCAGGTCGCCGCGCACGAGGCGGAGCTGACCGGGCTGGCGCTGCAGCAGCTCTCCGCGCTGCCCGGCATCCGGATCATCGGACCGTCCGACACCGTCGACCGCGGCGGTGCGGTGTCCTTCGTGGTCGACGGGGTGCACGCGCACGACGTCGGCCAGATCCTCGACGACAACGGGGTGGCGGTGCGGGTCGGTCACCACTGTGCCTGGCCGCTGCACCGCCGCTACGGGATCGCCGCGACCGTGCGGGCCTCCTTCGCGCTCTACAACACGGCCGAGGAGGTCGGGGCGCTGGTGGAAGCAGTTCGCGACGCCCAGCGTTTCTTCTCGGTGTAGGTCCGGGTCCGCCCGGTGGCAATGCCGGGTCCGACGGACGTGCGGAGGTTCGGCAGCGATGAGTTCGGCAGCGATGAGTTCGGCAGAGGAGTCGCCACGATGAAGATGGAAGCGCTGTACCAGGAGATCATCCTGGACCACTACCGCGCGCCCCATCACGCGGGGCTGCGCGAGGAGTTCGACAGCCAGGTGCACCACGTCAACCCGACCTGCGGTGACGAGGTGACCCTGCGGGTGAAGCTGTCGCAGGCCGAGGGCGCCGACACCTCGGCGGTGGTCGTCGAGGACATCTCGTACGACGCGCTGGGCTGCTCGATCTCGCAGGCGTCGACCTCCGTGCTCACCGACCTGACGATCGGCCGGTCGCTGCCCGAGGCGCTGGCCACGCTGGACGAGTTCAACCGGATGGTCACCTCCCGTGGCACCGTGGAGGGTGACGAGGACGTGCTCGGCGACGGCATCGCCTTCGCCGGGGTGTCGAAGTACCCGGCGCGGGTCAAGTGCGCTCTGCTGGGCTGGATGGCGTTCAAAGACGCGGCGAGCCAGGCGCTCGACGGTGCCGGCGGGGCACAGACAGAGCAGGCAGCACCGCCTGCAGGAGAGGTGACGGCATGACCGAGCTCGACCAGACCGCGCACGCGGCACACGACCATGCGGGGCATGATCACGCGGGTCACGACCATGCGGGTCACGACCATGCCGGTCACGATCACGCCGGTCACGATCACGCGGGTCACGACCATGCCGACCATGACCACGCCGGGCACGACCACGCTGCCCAGGACCGGACCGGCCGGAGCGCGGCGGATCTGGACGCCGCTGCGACCGCCACGCCGGCCGCGCCGCAGGTGACCGCCGCGACCATCGACGAGATCGAGGAGGCGCTGCGCGACGTGGTCGATCCCGAGCTCGGCGTCAACGTCGTCGACCTCGGGTTGGTCTACGACCTGAACGTCGACGACAGCGGCGTGCTCACCATCGACATGACGCTGACCAGCGCCGCCTGCCCGCTGACCGACATGATCGAGGACCAGGTCGGTGCCGCGGTGATGGGTGCCAACGGACAGCTGGTGAACGACTACAAGATCAACTGGGTCTGGCTGCCGCCCTGGGGTCCGGAAAAGATCACCGACGACGGGCGTGAGCAGCTGCGCGCGCTCGGGTTCAACATCTGAGCCGGGCCACGCGGGTCCTTCTGGCCGTCACGCTGTGGCGGCTGCTGGTCGCTGCGGTCGCCTGGCGCGGGGTCTCCGCCGGTCTGTACCGGCGGGAGGCGTGGGACTGGACCCGCTTGCACTTCTGGTCACAGACCAGCGTGCTCGCGGTCGCGATCGTCGCGACGGTGGTGCTGCTGTCGCCGCTCTGGTTGCGCGGCGCCGTCCGGGAGCCGTCCGGTGTGCTCGACGCGCTCCGCGGGGCCGCCACCACCTATGTACTCATCACCCTGGTGCTGTTCGCGACCCTGCTCGGCGGAGGCTACGGCTCCACCTCCAGCCTCTGGATGCACCTGCTGGTACCGCTCGCCGCGCTGGCCGACTGGCTGCTGCTGGGCACCGGACCGCGGCGCATGCCGGTCTGGGTGCCGGTCACCTGGATGGTGATCCCGCTGGTCTACCTGCCGTTCTACATCTCCGCCAGCGAGCGGCGGCCGCTGTACCGGTTCCTCGATCCCGATGCCGGTGACTTCCTGACCTGGGTGGTCATGCTTTTCCTGGCCTTCCTGGTGGCCGGGTACCTGGTCTGGGGGGCCGGCCGACTGCGGCTCGGCACAGGTCGCTCCACACCTGCCACCCCACGCCAGACGGTCCGGTCCTGAGGGTCCCGACGGCCCCCGGTACGTTGTCCGGCATGGATGCCCGGCTGCGCCGACGGAGTGACACGGGACCGGCGTCGGGCAATCCGCTGGAGGAGTTCCGCAGCGACCTCGAGCGGATCCGCTTCTCGCCCTACTTCTCCCGGCTGGCCGCGGTCACCCAGGTCATCTCCCAGGGCGCCGCCGGCCAGGTGGTGCACAACCGGCTGACCCACACGATCAAGGTCACGGCGGTGGCTCGGGCCATCGCCACCACGCTGGCGCACGGGCCGCACCGCGCTGTACTGGACCGGCTCGGCGGCATCGACCCGGTGGTCGTCCAGGCCGCCGCCAGTGCGCACGACCTCGGTCACCCGCCGTTCGGGCACCTGGGGGAGCAGGTGCTGGACCGGCTCGCCCGGTCCCGGTTCGGGCTGGCCGACGGGTTCGAGGGCAACGCCCAGACCTTCCGCATCCTCACCGAGCTGGACGTGCACGGGCTCTCCGGTGAGGGGCTCGACCTGACCGCCGCGGTGCGGGCCGCCGTCCTGAAGTACCCGTGGGCCCGGTTCGGGGTGCCGTCCCCGCACCCGAGCGGTATGGCCGAGGCGCCCAAGGGCGGCGGGCCCGGGCTGGACGGGCACGGGTCCGGGAAGTTCTCCGCGTACCAGCTCGACGTCTCCGAGATGACCGAGGTACTGGCCTGTTTCCCGCAGATCGGGCCGATGCGGCAGACCGTCGAGTGCTCGGTGATGGACGTCGCCGACGACATCGCCTACTCGCTGCACGATCTCGACGACTTCCACCGCTCCGGCGTGCTGCAGCACGCGTCGGTGGCCGCGGAGTTCCGGACCTGGCTGCGGCAGCGGGCCGAGCTGGAGCGCACCGACGAACGAGACCTGCGGGCCGACGACCGGAGCCCCGGGTACTCGCTGGAGCTGCTGCGCCGCCGGATGGCCGTCAAGGACGCCTGGATCTTCGACGACGAGGCCTTCGCAGTGGCCGTCGGCCGGGTGGCGACCGATCTGGTGGACGGGCTGCTGGCGGTGCCCTTCGACTCCTCGCTGGCCGCAGAGCGGGCCATCGGGGTCTTCACCTCGACCTGGATCGCCCATCTGCAGGAGTCGGTCACCGTCGACGAGAACCCGCCGGTCCGTGCAGGTTTCGTGCTGCTCGGCCGGCAGGCCTGGCACGAGGTCGCGGCGCTGAAGTTCGTGCACCAGCGGTTCGTGCTGGACCGGCCGGACCTGGCGATGTTCCAGCGCGGTCAGGCGCAGGTGCTGACCGCGCTGGTGGCGGACCTGGACTCCTGGCTGGGCGACCCGCGGGACGCCGGGCGGGCGCCGCGCCGGCTGATCGACCTGGTCGACCTGGCGACCCAGGGGTACCGCCGGCTGGCCCGGGAGCAGCCGGAGCTGCTGCTGGCACCGGACGCCGAGGAGCCGGTGCGGGAGAACGACCTGCGCCGTTGGGGCCGTGGGCGCGGGATCATGGACTACGTCGCCTCGCTCACCGACGACCGGGCTGCAGTGTCCGCGACGACCCTGGCCGGGCACTCCGCGCGGTTGTGGGACGCCGGGTCGGCCCTGTGATGTCGCTGCCGCCCGTCTGGAGAGCACGGTGAGCACCCGCTCCCGCCCGGCCCCCGGCGGCGGGATCGTGGTCGAGATCCCGCCGGAACGGGTGGTCGGCTGGATCAACAGGTTCGCCGGCCGCAACGACGGCATCGACGAGATCACCGGGGACGACAACGCTCTCGCGCTGGCCGGCGGGGACGGGACGACCGCATCCATCGCCGTGCCGTTCCCGCCGATGGCCCTCGGCCACCGCGAGCCGGTCGAGGCGCTGCTGGACCACATCGCCTCCCTCGGCACGGTCGGGCTGATCCTGGTCCGCGGCGGTGCGCACTCGATCGGCATCGCCCGGGAGGGTGTGGTGCTCGCCTCGTCCACCGACCGCAAGTACCTGCAGGGGCGGACGGCCGCCGGCGGCTGGTCGCAACAGCGGTACGCGCGCCGCCGCGGCAACCAACTCACCTTCTCGCTGGAGCACGCGGCCTCGCTGGCGGCCCGGGTCCTGCTGGACGGTCCGCCGATCGATGCGCTGGTGGTGGCCGGCGACTCCGGGGCGATCACCACCGTGCTCGCCGACCGCCGGCTGGCGCCGCTGCTGCCGCTGCCCCGGCGCACCTTCGGTGACATCCCGGAGCCGCGCCGGGCGGTGCTGGACGACATCGCCGCCCGCAGCCTGCATGTGGAGATCACCGTGCGCGGCCCGGGAGCCGGTCCGGGTGTCGGGTAGGCTGCCAGAAACACTTGAACTCTCAACTAGTAGTTCTTGAGCACAAGGAGCGGTGGATGGGATCGGACCTCGTCGCGCAGTGGGCACCCGACCGGGATCCGTCGCGGCCGCTGGTCGTGGCCATCCACGGGTACGGCGCCCAGGAGGGTGATCTCGTCCGGCTGCAGCCGTTCCTCGGCGCGGTGGACCTGGTCGCGCTGCGCGCACCGCTGCCGGTGGGCAGCGGCTTCTGCTGGTTCCCGCTGGCCGAGCCCGGCGTCCCGGACCCGGCCACCGTGACCACCGCGGCCGGTTGGGTCCAGGACTGGATCGACACCCACGCCGCTGACCGGGATGTCGTGCTGCTCGGGTTCTCCCAGGGTGGGACCACAGCGTTGCAGACCGTGCGCCACCGGCCGGACCGCTACCGCGGGGTGGTGCTGCTGTCCGGCTTCGTCGCCCCGGGCGACGTGGATGGCGATGCGCAGCTGGAAACCTCGCCGGTGCCGGTGTTCTGGGGCCGGGACGTGCAGGACCCGATCATCGCGCCGGTCGCGATCGAGCGCACCGCCGCCTGGCTGCCCGGACATACGACCGCGACGGTCCGCACCTACCCGGGCATCCTGCACGGCATCGGCCGGGCCGAGCTCGACGACGTGCGGGCGTTCCTGGGGGAACTCACCGCCGTTGTTCCGGATGGGCCGGCGGCCGCGGACTCCTGAACCGGGGCCGCAGGTCCCAGGTCCCGCCGGTTGTTCGGACGAGCCGGCCGCGGTGCTCCGCCGAAGCGGGAGCAACTGCGGGCGGTCGTCGAACGGACTTGACCGCGCTACAGCGACCGCAGCACCCGGAGCCGGTCGGCGATCGCCCGCTGTGCGACATCCGCGCCCGGGGCGAAGGCCTCGAAGCCGTGCGGTGCGCCGGGGTGCAGGTGGAACTCGGTGGGCACTCCCGCATCGGTGAGCCGCCGGGCGTACTCGAGGTCCTCGTCGCGGAAGATGTCCAGCTCGCCGACGTCCAGGTAGGCAGGTGGCAGGCCGGTCAGATCGGTGGCCCGGGTCGGCGCCGCGTACGGCGAGACCTGCTGTGGCGCCTCGCCCAGCAGTGCTCCCCAGCCGGTGACGTTGTCGTCGTAGGACCAGGTCAGGAACGGCACCAACTGCGGGTCCGGGGTGACGTTGGTGTCGTCGAGCATCGGGTAGACCAGGATCTGCCGGGACAGGGCCGGCCCGTTCTCGTCCCGGGCCAGCAGGGCGACCCCGGCGGCCAGGCCGCCGCCGGCGCTGTCGCCCATCACCGCGATGCGCGACCGGTCCACGCCGAGCTCGTCGGCGTGCTCGGCCAGATGTCGCAGTGCGGCGAAGCAGTCGCGCACCGGCACGGGGTCGGGGAACTCGGGCGCCAGCCGGTACTCGACGGCCAGCATCGGCACCCCGGACGCGGCCACGTACCGCGCGATGATCGGGTCGTAGCCCTTGAGGTCGCCGGCGATCATGCCGCCGCCGTGCAGGTAGAGCACCGCCGGCCCGCTGGCGCCGCCCGCTTCCCGCGCGTACCAGCGGGCGTCCAGCTGGGCGCCGTCGTCCGCGGTGACCGTCAGGTGGGTGACCGCGACGCCCGAGGGCGCGGGCTGCAGATCGGCGAAGACGGCGAAGGTCACCGCGGCGTTCTGCCGGCGGGTGAACACGTCACCGGCGGGCGGCGGGACGGGCGGCGGACCGTCCCCGAGCAGTGCGAGCAGACCGGTGGCCACCTGGGGATCGAGCGCGAACGGCACGGCACCTCCACATCGAGGGGCCCGATCGAACAGCAGTTCCGGCCGGGCCATGGCTGTTGCCCGGAGGCTATCCGCGTCCACCGACACCCGCCGGACGAATGAGCACTCAGCGACGCGTGGCGCTGCGCTCCCGGGTGTCGGCGACCACGCCGCGGATCCCGAGGACCGCGATGACCGTGCCGATGGCCATGGCGGCGACGATCAGCACCGCGTGCACCCAGAGGAACCCGGTCGGGCCGGAGCCGATGCCACCGGTCCAGGCGCGGTCGTCGTTCCAGATGGCGACGGCGAAACGCGGCCAGATCGCCCAGTTGAACAGGCCGGCCAGGATCAGGAACACGGACCAGCCGCGGGACAGTCGCACCGCTCCAGTATCCCTGTTCGGCGCGCCGCGCCGGCGGCCCGTGTGCCTGGACCGTCGGTGGGCCGGGGCAGAATGTCCGGGCCGGCACACCGACGAGAGGCAGCAGTTGAGCACCGAGAAGTTGAGTACCGAGCAGTTGAACGCGCAGCAGTCCACCACCGACGACGGGGGAGCTTCCCGGCCGGTGACGCTGCCGCCGGTGGCCCCGGTGAGCCGGCGGATCGCCGAGGAGCTGCAGGTCACCGAGCGCCAGGTGCTGGCCGCGGTCGAGCTGCTGGACGGCGGCGCGACGGTGCCGTTCATCGCCCGGTACCGCAAGGAGGTGACCGGTGCGCTGGACGACGCGCAGCTGCGGACCCTGGAGGAGCGGCTGGGCTACCTGCGCGAGCTGGACCAGCGCCGGATCGCGATCGCCGAGGCCATCGCCGGTCAGGGCAAGCTGACCGCCGCGCTGGCCGCCGACCTCGCCGCGGCCGACACCAAGGCCCGGCTGGAGGACATCTACCTGCCGTACAAGGTGAAGCGGCGGACCAAGGCGCAGATCGCCCGCGAGGCCGGCCTGCAGCCGCTCGCGGACACCTTGCTGGCCGACCCGATGCAGGACCCGCAGACCGTCGCGGCGTCCTTCGTCGACCCGGCGAAGGAGGTGGCGGACACGGCTGCCGCGCTCACCGGCGCCCGCGCCATCCTGGTCGAGACCTTCGCCGAGGATCCGGATCTCGTCGGTGAGCTGCGCGAGCGCATGTGGTCGCAGGGCCGGCTCGTGGCCCGGATCCGCGACGGCGTGGACCCGAAGGCGCCGGAGTCGGCCAAGTACGCGGACTGGTTCGACGTCGCCGACCCGCTGGCCACCATGCCCTCGCACCGGGTGCTGGCGATGTTCCGCGGCGAGAAGGACGGCGTCCTCGGACTGACCGTCGATCCGGACGCCGAGGACCGCGACCCGTCCGACACCGGGCCGTCCGTCCAGGAGGGCATCATCGCCCGCCGTTTCGGCATCGCCGACCAGGGCCGCCCGGCCGACCGCTGGCTGCGGGACACGGTGCGCTGGGCCTGGCGGACGAAGCTGACCGTCTCCCTCGGCATCGACGTCCGGATGCGGTTGCGGCAGGGCGCCGAGGAGGCCGCGGCGGCGGTGTTCGCGACCAACCTGCGGGACGTGCTGCTCGCCGCGCCGGCCGGCACCCGGGCCACCCTTGGCCTGGATCCCGGGTTTCGGACCGGGGTCAAGGTGGCCGTCGTCGACGCCACCGGCAAGGTCGTCGACACCGACACGATCTACCCGCACCAGCCGCAGAACCGTTGGGACGCAGCACTCGCCGCACTCCAGAAGTTAGCGGTGAAGCATTCCGTGGAGCTGGTCGCCATCGGCAACGGCACCGCGTCACGGGAGACCGACAAGCTGGCCGCCGACCTGGTCCGGCTGGTCCCCGGCCTGACCAAGGTGATGGTGTCCGAGGCCGGGGCGTCGGTCTACTCGGCGTCGGCCTACGCCTCCGCCGAGCTCCCGGACCTGGACGTGTCCATCCGCGGTGCGGTCTCCATCGCCCGCCGGCTGCAGGACCCGCTCGCCGAGCTGGTCAAGATCGACCCGAAGTCGATCGGTGTCGGGCAGTACCAGCACGACCTGGCCGAGGCGCTGCTCTCCCGTGCGCTGGACAACGTGGTCGAGGACTGCGTGAACGCCGTCGGTGTCGACGCGAACACCGCGAGTGTGCCGCTGTTGTCGAAGGTGTCGGGCATCACCGCCGGACTTGCGGAGAACATCGTCGCCTACCGAGATGCGCACGGCGCCTTCACCTCTCGCACCCAGCTGAACAAGGTGCCCCGCCTCGGTCCGAAGGCCTACGAGCAGT
Organism: Nakamurella alba; assembly: GCF_009707545.1. NCBI lineage: Bacteria > Bacillati > Actinomycetota > Actinomycetes > Nakamurellales > Nakamurellaceae > Nakamurella > Nakamurella alba. The sequence continues at coordinate 1,651,781 of NZ_WLYK01000001.1, forward strand.
GCGCCGGGTTCCTGCGGATCCGGGGCGGCAGCGACCCGCTGGACACCTCGAGCGTGCACCCCGAGTCCTACCCGGTGGTGCGCCGCATCCTGGAGGTCACCGGCGGCGACATCCGGAACCTGATCGGTGATGTCGGCACCCTGCGCGCGCTGCGGCCGGAGCGGTTCGCCGACGGTGCTGTCGGTGAGCTGACCGTCCGGGACATCCTGTCCGAACTGGAGAAGCCCGGCCGCGACCCACGCCCCGAGTTCAGCACCGCCAGCTTCGCCGACGGTGTGGAGAAGATCGGTGACCTGCGGCCCGGGATGGTGCTCGAGGGTGTCGTCACCAACGTCGCCGCGTTCGGTGCGTTCGTCGACATCGGCGTCCACCAGGACGGTCTCGTGCACGTATCCGCGATGAGCGACAGGTTCGTCTCCGACCCGCGGGAGGTCGTCCGGTCCGGGCAGGTCGTCCGGGTGAAGGTGATGGAGGTCGACGCCGACCGCAAGCGCATCGGGCTCTCGCTCCGGCTGACCGACGAGCCGGGAGCCGGCCGCGAGCGCCGCGGAGGTGCCCCGCAATCCGGTCGAGGGAGTGGTCCGGGTCAGGGCGGTGACCGGCAGCGCGGTGGGCAGCAGCGCGATGGTCGGCAGGGCGGCAGCCGCGGCGGGTCCGGAGCACCGCGGTCCGGGTCGGGCCGGCCGGAGGCGCCGGCCGCCGGGTCGATGGCGGATGCGTTGCGGCGGGCCGGTTTCGGTCGCTGACGGGGCGGTTCGGCCGGGCCAGGTCCGGATCGACCGTCCCGGGTCGGCAGACCCGGGACGGTCGGCGGGGTCGGCCGACCGGATGTGCCGACCCGGGTCAGCTGATCGCGAGCTTGCGGAAGGACACCACGCCGGTCGCGGTGGCCCGGCCGATGTGCAGGTAGCCACCGCGGAACCGGCCGTCGGTGGCCCGGGCCGTGACGGGTGAGGGGACACCGGTGTCGGTGCGGCTCAGGGTGATGGTGGTCGGGGTGACGGTCAGCCGGAGGTGCATCCACCGGCCGGAGGTGTGTGCCGGTCCGGTGGCGGTGGCCAGCAGCTCGCCGTTGGTCTGACCCGCCAGGTGTGCGTAGATCTGCAGCCGGCCATCCGCCCGGAACACCGCGTGGTAGCCGTTCGACTCGCCGTTCTGCAGCTCGTAGTAGCGGTCGTCGGCCTCGCCGAAGGCGATGTCGATGTGCCCGGCCCGGTCCGACGGCAGTGTGGTCCAACGGGTGTCGATGTCCACGGTGTAGGTACCGCGCGCGGCCGGCACGGGTGAGCAGTTGCCGAGCATCAGGAACTGCTGCCGGCCCTGGGCGCCGCCGAGGGTCAGCTCGTCCGGGCCGGTCCAGGTCGGGCCGGCGGTGCTGCTCTCCGGCGCGATGGTCAGCTCGCCCGGGTTGAGTTTCTTGCGCGACCAGAAGTCCCGGGTGGCCGGGACCAGGGTGCCGGCCACGTACCCGAAATTGGACGTGACGATGCCGGAGACGCCCAGTGCCCGGAAGTGGTCGGCCTCGTGGCGACGCTGCACCGGTGCGACCCAGATCTGGTGCCCGGTGCGGACGGCGGTGGTGACCAGCGAGTCGGCCAGCATCCCGTGGCCGGTGTCGCTGGAGTAGCCCCACAGGATCATGTAGTCCCGGCCGTGCCGGAGTCGCCCGGCCAGGGTGGCGATCGTGGTGCTGCTGATCTCGCTCGCCGTGCCGAAGTAGCCGAAGACCGCGAATCCGTCGCGCTGGGCCGCACTGATCCGGGCCGCGTTCGAGTGGTGCACCTTGATCATCACCGAGCCGGCCAGCCCGTACCGGCGGACCATCGCCAGGATCGCCGCGTAGGCGGAGTCGTCCTTCGCCTCCACCGCCAGCACCGTCCGCCCGCCGCACACCTGCAGCACCTGCTCGAACGTCGGGACGCGGACGGCGGGGGAGGACCAGCCCGGTCCGAGCTGCGGCGCCTTCAACGCGAGCCCGCCCACGTAGGCGGCGGTGCGGCCGGCGACCGCGCCGCTGCCGGTGGTGGTGCGGTCCAGGGTGGAGTCGTGCAGCACCACGAGCAGGCCGTCCGAGGTGCTCCGGACGCTCACCTCCATGCAGGTGGCACCCCAGGCCAGCGCTGCGGAGAAGGCCTCGATGCTGTTCTCCGGCATCGCGTCGCCGGACCCGCGGTGGGCGATGCAGGTGCGGCGGCCGACCCAGGCGTCGAACGGCACCGGGAGCCCGACGGTCGTCCACGACGCCGGTGTCTGGGCGCCACCCGGATCCGGCACCGGCCGCGGCGGATCGTCGGCCGCGGCCGGCAGCGGTGCGACATCCGGGACAAGGACGGACCCGCCCACCGCATCGGGCACGGAAGCGGGCGCCGCACCGGGCACCGATGCGGGAGCGGCGGCGGCGCTGCCCGCGCCGGTGCCGAGCAGTACCCCGGCGCCCAGCAGTCCCTGCACGGCGCGGCGACGGCCGATGGGGCGGTCGTGCTGGTCGGCGGTCATCCGGTCCCCTCGTCGTGCGGCCCGTCCCCTGTGGCCGCGGGACCCCAGGGTATGTGACGCCTGACACGCTCCCGGTGAAGTCGGCGCCAAGCGCCCGAGGTCTCACCCGGATGCGCGGAAACCGGCTGCGCGCGCCGGTAACATCGATGCACGTGATCACCGCAACCGGCCTCGAGCTGCGGGCCGGAACGCGCATCCTGCTCGCCGACCTCTCCCTCCGCCTCCAGCACGGCGACCGCATCGGCCTGGTCGGCCGTAACGGCGCCGGCAAGACCACCACCATGCGGGTGCTGGCCAAGGAGGGCCTGCCGTACGCGGGCGAGATCGTCCAGTCCGGTCCGGTCGGCTACCTGCCGCAGGATCCGCGCGAAGGTGATCTGGAGATCACCGCCAAGGACCGGGTGCTGTCCGCCCGGGGCCTGGACGTGATGGTCGCGGAGATGGAGAAGGTCCAGATCCAGATGGCCGAGCTGACCGGGCCGGCGGCGGAGAAGGCGGTCGAGAAGTACGGCCGGATCGAGGAGCGGTTCGCCTCGCTCGGTGGGTACGCCGCGGAGTCCGAGGCCGCCCGGATCTGCTCCAACCTCGGTCTGCCGGACCGCATCCTGGCGCAGCAGATGAAGACGCTGTCCGGCGGTCAGCGCCGCCGGGTGGAGCTGGCCCGCATCCTGTTCGCCGCCCAGCAGGACGGCGCGGACAGCGGCACCATGCTGCTGCTGGACGAGCCGACCAACCACCTCGACGCCGACTCGATCACCTGGCTGCGCGACTTCCTGAAGAACTTCGCCGGCGGGCTGATCATCATCAGCCACGACGTCGACCTGCTGGCCGCCGTGGTGAACAAGGTCTGGTTCCTGGATGCGGTCCGCGGCGAGCTCGACGCCTACAACATGGGGTGGCAGCGCTACCTCGACGCCCGGGCGACCGACGAGCAGCGCCGCCGCCGCGAGCGGGCCAATGCCGAGAAGAAGGCCTCCGCGCTGATGGCCCAGGCCGCCAAGCTCGGCGCCAAGGCGACGAAGGCCGCGGCCGCGCACCAGATGGTGCGACGGGCGGAGACCCTGCTGTCGAACCTGGACGAGGTCCGCGTCGCCGACAAGGTCGCGAAGATCCGCTTCCCGCAGCCGGCCGCCTGCGGCCGGACCCCGCTCACCGCGTCGAACCTGTCGAAGCACTACGGCTCGCTGGAGATCTTCTCCGGGGTGGACCTGGCGATCGACCGGGGCACCCGGGTGGTGGTGCTCGGCTTCAACGGCGCCGGCAAGACGACCCTGCTCAAGCTGCTGGCCGGCATCGAGACGGCGGACACCGGTGCCGTCGAGCCCGGGCACGGCCTGAAGATGGGCTACTTCGCCCAGGAGCACGACACCATCGACCCGGACCGCACCGTCTGGGAGAACACCCGCAGTGCCGCCCCGGACACCGGTGCGCAGGAACTGCGGAACCTGTTGGGCACCTTCATGTTCACCGGTGAGCAGCTGGACCAGAAGGCCGGCACGCTGTCCGGCGGCGAGAAGACCCGGCTGGCGCTGGCCGGCCTGGTCAGCTCGGCGGCGAACGTGCTGCTGCTCGACGAGCCGACCAACAACCTGGATCCGGCCAGCCGCGAGCAGGTGCTGGACGCGCTCCGTCGGTACACCGGTGCCGTCGTGCTGGTCACCCACGACCCGGGGGCGGTGGCCGCGCTCAACCCGGACCGGGTGATCCTGCTGCCCGACGGCACCGAGGACCACTGGTCGGCCGACTACCTGGAGCTCGTCGAGCTGGCCTGAGCCGCACCCGTCCGATCCGATCGGCTCCACCTCTGCTGTTCTGTGTGGCGGGTCCGTCCGGTGTGCCCGATCATGGACCGGTGATCGCACCGGTGCGCTCGCGCGCCGGTGCCCCCCGATCGTGGGAGGAAGGTGCGACGTGCCTGCAGACAAGGCCGCTGTGATCCGGAAGGGTGCCCGGATCACCGGTCCGGCGCGGGACAAGCTCACCGCGGATCTCCGGAAGAAGTACGAGAAGGGCCAGTCCATCCGCGCTCTCGCCGAGGGCATGGGCCGCTCGTACGGGTTCGTGCACCGGTTGCTGGTCGACGCCGAGGTGCCGCTGCGCGGTCGCGGCGGCGCGACCCGCACCAAGAAGAAGTGACGGGCGGGTCCGGCGCAGGATCGCCGGCACCGGACCCGGTCCTCCGCATCGACCCGGACCTGCTGGAGCAGGGCCGGGTGCGGTGCGCCCTGGGTGGCCCACCGGACCACCCGGGTTCCGTGCTCACCGTCTCCCTGTGCCGCCCCGACATCCGCAACGCGCAGCTCCCCGCCACCTGGGAGGCGCTGGCCCGGATCGGCGATGCCGTGCCGGACTCCGTGCGCGTGGTGGTGATCTCCGGCGACGGACCCTCGTTCTCGGCCGGGCTGGACCGGTCGGCGTTCTCCGGCGACGGGCTGCTCGGTCAGGTGGCCACCGCCCCCGGAGCTGTCGGCGACGCGCTGATCGCCGGCTACCAGCGGGGCTTCACCTGGCAGGCGGACCCCCGGTTCGTCTCGATCGCGGCCGTCCGCGGGCATGCCGTGGGCGCCGGGTTCCAGCTGGCGCTGGCCTGTGACCTGATGCTCATCGCCGACGACGCCCGGTTCCGGATGGCGGAGGTGCGGTACGGCCTGGTCCCGGACCTGGGCGGCACCCACCAGCTGGTCCGCAGGATCGGTGCCGCCCGGGCGCTCGAGGTGTGCGGCACCGGCCGGGAGGTCACCGCGGCCGAGGCGCTGTCCTGGGGGCTGGCGGTCCGGTCCGTCCCGGCCGACGATCTCGGGGACGCGACCGATCAGCTGGTCGCCGGGTTCCTGGCGGCTCCGCCGGAGGCCCTGCGGTCGATCTCGTCGCTGGTGGCCGGGGCCGGGTCGGCGACAGTGGAGCAGCAGCTCCGGGCGGAGCGCGTCGCACAGCTCAGCCGACTGCGAGATCTGTTGCGGGGCGGGATCTCCGGTCCTCCGGGCGGACCTGCTGGTGATTCGCCGCCCGGTCCTCCGGGTGGGCCAGCCACCGGGTGAGGTCGCGGACCGCGGCCCGGCCGGCCCGGTTCGCGCCGATGGTGGACGCGGACGGCCCGTAGCCGACCAGGTGGATGCGCGGGTCCGCGGCGACGGCGGTGCCGTCCATCACGATCCCGCCGCCGGGCCCGCGCAGCCGCAGCGGTGCCAGGTGATCGAGTGCGGGCCGGAAACCGGTGCACCACAACAGGATGTCGGCTGCGACGAACGAACCGTCCGGCAGCATCACGCCGTCCGGCACGATCCTGGTGAACATCGGCCGGGCCACCAGGATCCCGGCGTCGATGCCGGCCCGGGTGATGTCGGTGACCGGCAGCCCGGTGACCGAGACCACCGACCGCGGCGGCAGTCCCAGCCGCACCCGCTCCTCGACCATCGCGACGGCGGCGCGTCCGGCCGCCTCGTCGAACGGTCCCTCCCGCCACTCCGGTGGCCGCCGGGTGACCCAGGTGTGCGCCGCCGCGACCGGAGCGATCTCCAGCAGCAGCTGGACCGCGGAGATGCCGCCGCCGATCACCACCACCCGCTTGCCGACGAACTCCCCGGGGCCGCGGTAGTCGTGGGTGTGCAGCTGCCTGCCGGCGAACTCCGCGGCGCCCGGCACGAACGGGACATACGGGCGGGTCCAGGTGCCGGTGGCGTTGATCAACGCCCGGGCCCGCACCGTCCCGCCGTCGGTGGTGGCGGCCAGGCCGTCGCCGTCGTGCTCCACCCGGAGCACCCGGACCGGCCGCTCCACCCGCAGATCGAACTGCCGCTCGTAGTCGGCGAACCAGCGGGGCACGGCGATCCGGGCCTGCTCGGCCGGGTCCGCATGCGGGGGTGTGGTGCCCGGCAGCTCGCGGATCCCGTTGACCGTGCCCATCACGAGCGAGGGCCAGCGGTGCTGCCACGCCCCGCCCGGTGCGGGTTCGGCATCCAGGACCAGATGCCTCAGCGGGCTGCGGGAGAGGTGGTACGCCGACGACAGTCCGGCCTGGCCCGCGCCGATCACCAGGACGTCGGTGCTGGTGCCCTCGGCGGTCATACCTCTGCGCAACAGGTCGGTGGCCTGCCCGATTCCGTGCGCAGCGGCGACCTCGGTCACCCGGCGGGCGGACGGCGCGCCGTCGGGTTCACCGAACTGCCCGTGGCCCCCGAGGTGCCATGACAGACTGTCACCGCACTGACAGGAACTGCGTGGGAGGCGAATGAACACCGGCACCGTGCTCGGGATCGACCTCGGCACGTCCAACACGGTGGCCGTGCTCTCGGCGCCCGGGCGCGAACCGCGCATCCTGTCCATCGATGGCGCCGCCTGGATGCCCTCCTCGATCTTCGTGGAGGAGGACGGCCGGATCCTGGTCGGCCGCGACGCCGACCGGTCCGCGCGCACCGCCCCCGAGCGGTACGAGGCGAACCCCAAGCGGCGCATCGACGAGGGTGAGCTGCTGCTCGGCGTGCGGGTGGTGCCGGTGGTCGAGGCGTTCGCCGCGGTGCTGCGGCGGATCGCCGAGGAGGCCCGCCGGCAGCTCAACGGCCGCTCGCCGGACGAGGTCCGGCTGACGCATCCCGCCGAGTGGGGACGCCGTCGGCAGAACACGTTGCTGGCCGCCGGCCGGTCGGCCGGCCTGGGTCAGCAGATCACGCTGGTGCCGGAGCCGGTGGCCGCCGCCGCCCACTTCGCCTCGCTGCCCTCGCACACGCTCGCCGCCGGGTCCGCCCTGGCGGTCTACGACCTCGGCGGCGGCACTTTCGACTCGGCCGTCGTCGGCCGTGGCGCGCAGGGCTACCTGGTGCTGGCCAACGAGGGACTGGCCGATGTCGGCGGTGTCGACTTCGACCAGGCGATCGTCGATCATCTCGGCCGCGCGGTGGCCCCGGCAGACCCGGCCAAGTGGCAGTCGATCTTCCGGCCGCGCAACGCGGCCGACCGCCGGGCCGCCCGCACGCTCCGCGAGGACGTCCGCGCCGCCAAGGAGATCCTGTCCCGGTACGCGCAGACCGACCTCCCGCTGCCGGAGCCGTTCGACGACACGCTGCTCACCCGGCGCGAGTTCGAGGGCCTGATCCGCCCCGTCGTCGCCCGCACCATCGACGTGCTCGAGGAGACGATCCGCAAGGCCGGGTCCAGCCCGGAGCGGCTGGCCGGCATCTTCCTGGTCGGTGGGTCCAGCCGGATCCCGCTGATCGCCTCGATGATCACCGAACGGCTCGGCGTGGTCGCGGTGACCCTGGAGCAGCCGGAGACCGCGGTCGCCATCGGCTCGGTGAAGGCGCCGGTCGACGCGGTGGTCGGCGGAGCGACCGAGGCGGTGCTGCCCGAGGGCGGTTTCGGTACGGCCGGTGGGTTCGCCGCCGGGGCCGCAGCCGGTGGGGCGATCGCGGGGATGGCCGGTGGATCCGGTGGCGGTGGTCAGGGACCGGGTGGTCAGGGACAGGGTGGTCACGGGACCGGTGGCCAGCCGCCGGTGGGTCCCGGTCAGCCGGGCCTGGTCGGGCAGCAAGGCCCGCTCGGACCGCAGAACGGCGTCGGTCCGCAGGGCCAGGCCCCGCAGCAGACCGGCGGCTACGCCGTGCCGGGCATGGTCGGGCAGGGCGGGTACCAGGGCCCCGGCGGACCTGCCGGCCCCGGCGGTCCCGGTGGTCCGCCGATGGGTCCTGGCGGACCGATGTCCGGTGGAGCCGGGCCGGGTGGTGACCCGGCCCGCCGCAAGCGCAACCGGATGATCGCCATCGCCGCCGCGGTGGCCGTGGTGATCATCGCCGGCGTCACCACCACGCTGGTGCTGACCAGCGGCAACTCGGCGACGCCGACGACCTCGACGCCGGTCTCGACGACCAACTCGACCCCGCGGCCGAGCAGTTCCACGGGCGGCTCCACGACGGACACCACGGAGACGACTCCGACTTCCGAGACCACTGAGACCACCGACACGACCGAGACCACCGAGACCACAGAGACGACGCCGACGACCGAGACCAGCACGGAGACGACCCGGGACATCCCGACGTCCTGCGGGACGACGACGAACAGCGAGGGGCTGACCGACTGCCTCGAGGCGTTCGCCGGTGGGTTCTCGGCGAACGGCACCTGCACCGACGACCTGACCTCGATCGGTGGCGACGAGACGACCGTCGAGCAGTTCTCGCTCGGCGCGGAGCGCTATGCAGTGTGCTTCCTGAACGGCGATCCGAACCTGCTGGCGATCCTGCTGCAGACGAAGAACACCGCGACGCGAACGCAGCTCTACAGCACATTCAAAACGACGATCACCGAGCCGGTGTCTTGCGGTGACTACACGATCGATCTCGGACAGGGTGAATACGCAGCCGGCCCCAGCGGAGGGCTGGCCGAGGACGCTACTTACAACATGGTTGCCTGGCAGGACACGTCATTGCCACTCATGGGGATCGTTCTTGCTGATCCGGCTGGTCATCCGATGGATGAGACGCTAGATGTCTTCACGGAGCAGATCGGCATCGGTAGCCCGGGCACAGCCTCGGACTGCTGACCTCCCGGACACCTGCTGGGTCGCGGTGTCGGGCAGGATCTCCAGCCATGGTGTCCACGGTGTTGCTCGACGTGGTGAACTTCGTCGGCCTCGCGGCGTTCGCACTGTCCGGGGCGCTGATGGCGGTGCGCCGCCAGTTCGACGTGATCGGCATGGCGGTGCTCGCCACCATCACCACTTTCGGCGGCGGGGTCATCCGCGACGTGCTGATCGGCGACACCCCGCCGGAGGCGCTGCGCAACGTCTGGTGGCTGGTGGTGCCGTTGGCCGCCACCGCCGTTGCCTTCTTCTTCCACCCGCAGATCACCCGGCTGCGCCGGGCGGTGGTGGTCTTCGACGCCATCGGCCTAGGGGTGTTCGCGGTGAACGGGTCGGCCAAGGCCATGCAGTGGGGGCTGTCGCCGCTGGCCGCGGTGATGCTCGGGGTGGTCACCGGGATCGGCGGCGGCATCCTGCGGGACGTGCTCGGCGGCGAGACCCCGGCGGTGCTGCGTCGCGACAGCCAGCTCTACGCGATCCCGGCCATCCTCGGCTGCACCATCACCGTGACGCTGCTGGCCCTCGATGTGCACCTGCTGGCCGCCACGCTGCCCGCCGCCGCCTTCATCACCGGGGTGCGGCTGCTCGCGGTGTGGCGGCGGTGGACCGGTCCGGTACCGCGGGCGTTGCACGGCTGATACCGGCCTGATCGCCCGGTGTCGTCCGCACCGTCTGTCTCGGCGCTCCGTTGCCTGCGTGTCGGGTGGCGATGGTCGACGGCGGCGTCCGGTGGTCCGGTGAGGTGCCGCCGATGGGTACGGGTGGACGGCTTTTCGGGCTCGGCGGTGGTGATGGACAGCCCCGGCTCATTCCGGGTCCTTCTGTCCACACGGGCTGTCGATCTTCGGCCCGGGAAGGTCGTCGGTGTCCGGCCGAGCCCTCGTTGCCCTTCCGCCGGTTTCGCCTGGGTGGCGGGCCGACGAATTTCCCACGCGAGCAGCTCCCGCACCGTCGGTTCGTCGGCGTCCGGCCGAGCCCTCGTTGCCCTGCCGCCGGTTGTCACCCGGGTGGTGGCCCGACGAAGTTCCCTACGCGAGCAGCTCCCGCACGGTCGGCTCGTCGGCGATCACCGAGTCGACCAAGCGGGCGGCGAGATCCCAGGACCCGACCAGCGGGTGCAGGGCGAACCCGGCGAGTGCGGCGTCCCGGCTGCGGTGCACGACGGCGTCGATGATCTTCCGCTCGGCCGCCCGGACCGAGGTCATCATGCCAAGCTGGTACAGCTCCAGCGGGGCGACCGGCAGCGGCGATGCGCCGGAACCGTTCACCCGGCAGCGGGTCTCGATCACCATGTCGGCGGGCAGCTCGGCGATCGCTCTGTCACCGATGCGGCTGTGGGCGCCGGCGGCGGAGATGGCGGTGGCAACGCTCACGGTGTTCTGGGAATCGGCCTGCTCGAAGGCGCGGCCTCCATGGCGGTTCTGGGCGCACGCCGCCCCGGTGACTCCGGCGGCGCGCCCGTTGGGGGCGTTCACGATCATCTCCACGGCAGGACCGCCGGTGAGCGCCGCCATCAGGTCCAGGGCGACGTGCTCGTACCCGCCGCCCTCCAGGTCCTCCTCGGCCCGCTCCTCCTGCCGGGCCTCTGCCAGGTACGTCTCCTCGCGGCTGCGCCGGGCCGCCTCCCAGAGCTGCGCCGCCCGGTCGGGAGCGCCCACGGCGTCGGCGTAGAACCGTTGCTGCTGCGCGGCGAGCACCTCGCCGCGGGTGTCGGTCCCGGCGAGTTGTGCCGCCAGCGCGCGGGACTCGGCGAAGAAGTACAGGTACTCGTTCGGGATCGCGCCCAGGGCCTGCAGCACCGGCGCCCCGAACAGTGCGCCCTCCTCGAACCCTTCGACCGCGGCCCGGTCGGCCAGCAGGTCGGGCAGCAGGTCCCGGCCGTCGTGATGCAACGCGCGCAGCCATCCCAGGTGGTTGATCCCGACGTAGTCGGCGTCGATGAGCGCCGGATCCAGGCCGAGTGCCCGCACCGACCGGCGGATCAGCCCGATCGGGGAGTCGCAGATGCCGATCACCCGCCGGCCGAGCACACCGGTGAGCGCCTCGGTGATCAGCCCGGCCGGGTTGGTGAAGTTGATCAGCCAGGCGTCCGGGGCGATCCGGGCCTGCAGCCGCGCCGCGTCCAGCACCACCGGCAGTGTGCGCAGCGCGTAGGACAGGCCGCCGGCGCCGACCGTCTCCTGACCGAGCAGACCGAGATCGAGTGCCCGCCGTTCGTCGCGCACCCGACCCGCGGCTCCGCCGACCCGGATCGCGGAGAAGACGACGTCGGCCCCGGTCATCGCGTCGGGCAGGTCGGTGGTGGTGCGGACCCGCAGGCCGGGCGTCTCCGGCAGCACCGACCCGATCACGCCGAGTCGTTCGCTGTCGATGTCGTACAGCACCAGTTCGTCGACATCCAGTGCGCCGCTGCGGATCCGGCCGGCCAGAGCCCGGTGCACCAGCGGGACCCGGAACCCGCCGCCGCCGAGGATCACCAACCGCATGGCTTCACGGTAGGTCATTTCCTTGGTGCCCGATCCGCTCGGCGCCCGATCAGCTCGGCACCGGTCGGTCCGCCCGTCGCCGGCCGGGTCAGCTGGCCGGGCTCGGCGGCTGGCCGGGCGTCGGTGAGCGATGAGAAGGTGAGCGATGAGAAGGTGGGCGGTGAGAGGGTGGGGCGATGGGAGCGACCGACGGGTGAGCGATCTCGACGTGTTCATGCAGGGCACCGTGTTTTTCGACATGGTGCTCACCGGCCTGCCGACCCTGCCGCAGCCGGGCACCGAGATGCACGCCGAGGGGATGGGGTCCTGCCCGGGCGGCATCGCGAACCTGGCGGTCGCCGCGTCCCGGCTCGGCCTGCGGGCCGGTCTGGCGTCGACGTTCGGCGACGACGTCTACGGCGACTTCCTCTGGGGCACCCTCGCGGAGGAAGGGGTGGACCTGAGTCGCTCCCGCCGGATCAGCGACTGGCACTCCCCGGTGACCGTCTCGCTGGCGGTCCATCGCGACCGGGCGATGGTGACCCACGGGCATCCCTCGCCGGTCCCGGTCGACGAGCTGGTACCGAGCGCTCCTGAGGCGGCGGCCGGGGTGGTGACCCTCGGCGAGATGGACCAGGTATGGGTGCGGGAGGCGCACCGCAAGGGCGTCAAGCTGTTCGGCGACGTCGGCTGGGACCCCAGCGAGCAATGGTCGACGGATGTGCTCGACCAGTTGACGTCGCTGCACGCCTTCATGCCCAACAGCGTGGAGGCGATGGCCTACAGCCGCACCGAGGACCCGCGGGCGGCGCTGCTGCACCTGGCCGATCTGGTGCCGGTGGTGGTGGTGACCTGCGGTGGTCAGGGGGCGATCGGCATCGACTCGAACACCGGCGAGGAGGAGTGGGTGCCGTCGCTGCCGGTGAACGCCGTCGACGCCACCGGTGCCGGCGACGTCTTCGCAGCAGCCTTCCTGCTCGGTTCGCTGCGGGAATGGCCGCTGCGCAATCGGATGGCCTTCGCCAACCTGTGCGCGGCGCTGTCGGTGCAGCAGGTCGGCGGATCGCTGGCTGCGCCCGGCTGGGGCGACATCATCGACTGGATCTCGGGTGTCCGCGCCGCGGCTGCCCAGGGGTCGCGGGCGGCCGCCGTCCTCGGGCACTCCTACGAGTTCCTGGACGAGGAGCTGACCCGGCACCAGCACACCTCGGTGCGCCGCGCGGTGGCGACGGTGGCGAGGTTCTCCGATGCCTGAGTGCTGTCCAGCCCGGGAGGTGCGCTGATGGCGTCGAAGAAGTCGGTCGAGATCCGGGACGACGTCGAGCTCACCAATCTCGACGAGCCGCTCGCCGACCGCGGCGGACCGTCGAAGCGGGTGCTGGTCGACTACCTGGATGCGGCCTCCGACCGGCTGATCCCGGCGTTGGCGGAGCGGCCGGTGTCGGTGATCCGGGTGCGTCCCGGCCAGCCGTCGTTCATGCAGAAGAACCTGCCGACGTACACGCCGGCCTGGGTGCGCTCCACCACGGTGTGGGCCGAGGCGTCGAAACGTGAGATCCGGTACGCACTCTGCGAGGACCGTCGCACCCTGCTGTGGCTGGGCAACCAGCGGGCGGTGGAATTCCACGTCCCGCTGGTCCGGGTGGGGGAGCAGCACCAGACGCACCTCGTGCTCGACCTGGACCCGCCGGAGGGCGCCGGCTTCGACGCCGTGGTGGCGGTGGCGAAGCTGGTGCGGCAGGCGCTCGCCGACGCCGGGTTGGACGGGGCGGTGAAGACCAGTGGCGCCAAGGGCCTGCACATCTTCGTCCCGCTGCAGCCGCTACCGATCGAGGATGCCGCCGCGGCGACCCGGGCACTTGCCGCCCGCACCGCGGCGCTCGATCCGTCGATCGCGACGACGGCCTACCTGCTGGAGGAGCGGGAGGGCAAGGTCTTCGTCGACGCCACCCGGGCCGGCGGCGCCACCGTGGTGGCGGCGTGGAGCCCGAGACTCCGCCCCGGCCTTCCGGTCTCGTATCCACTGTCGTGGGACGAGCTGGACGGCGTCCACCCCTCCGACTTCACCTGTACGACGGTGGCGTCATCGGCGGGTCCGGGTGGTGATCCCTGGGTGGACCTGATGCCGGAACCGCAGCGCATCCCGGACGACGTGCTCGAGCAGGGCCGGCAGATCCCCATCGCCCGGGTCGTCGCGATGCACGAGGGCAAGCGCCGCAAGCGCGCCCGCGAGGCCGCCCCCGACACCCCCTGACCGCGCGAGGATCTTCTTCGCAGGCGCGTGCGAAGTTGTCGGCGTTGGGACGGATGGTGCAGGTGTCGCCACTTTCCTACGCGCACCCCGGGTCGTGGGCGGGTGACTGTCGCCCGGCGCTACGGAGACCTCCGCGTCCGCGTGGCTTGGATCGACTGTGCGCCCGGCCCGCATGGATCAACTCCGCCCGCAGGGCGTTCCGGGGCGGAAATGTGACCGGTGGTGCAGGAGTCGCCGAGTTCGTCCCTGCAAGTCGCCACCGTCGGAGGACAGCACCGCCCGGCGCGGCACCTGGCGGCGCTGCGACTCACGGCGGGCCGGCGGCCGCCTCGGCATCGGAGCGCAGCACGCAGAACTCGTTGCCCTCAGGGTCGGCGAAGGTCACCCAGCCCGACCCGTCCGGTCGCCGACGGTCGGCAAGTTCGGTGGCGCCCGCGGACCGGAGACGCTCCACTTCCTGCTCGCGCCCGCCGTCGATCGGTCGGAGGTCCAGGTGCAGACGGTTCTTGCCGGACTTGGTGTCCGGCGTCTCGATGAACAGCATCCGATGCCCGGTCACCGGATCGACGATCATGCACTCCTCGTCGCCGGGTTCGTTGGGATCACCAGGCACGTCCGTGTAGCCGAGCAGGGCCTTCCACCACTCGGAGAGCGCGTAGGCGTTGTGGCTGTCGATCGTCAGGTGCGAGACGCGGCAGGTCATGTGCACATCCTGACCGGTCACCGGCCGGCGCGCACCCGCCTTTCGTGCGGCTCGCAATGATCAACTCTGCGGGAATGGGACCGGTGAGGCAGGAGTCGACGAGTTCGCCCCTGCTGGCCGAGATGATCCATGCGAGTCACAGTTCCACGGCAGCACGCCGAGCGCGGCCGGAGGCGTTCGGGTCCGCCGCGACCGAGGCCCGGCATCGTCACCGCGCGTGCGAAAGTGGCGACACGCGACCCACCAGTCCCAACGGCGACAACTTCCTACGCGTCGACGAAGAAGATCCTCGCGCCGGCGTTCGGTCAGGGGGTGACGGCGGAGCGGTCGCGGACGGCGCCCTCGACCACGTCGAGCACGGCGTCGAGCCGGGAGGCGTCGCCGCCCTCGCCGAGGTGGGCCACCAGGCCCTCCATCACCAGCTCCAGATACGAGGCCAGCACGTCGATGTCGACGTCCTCGCGGAGCACCCCCGCGGCACGCTGACGCCGCAGTCGGTCCCGGGTGGCCTCGCGCAGCTGCGCGGTGGTGGCCGCGAGCGCCTCGCGGAACACCGGGTCGGTCCGCGACCGCCGGGACACCTCGAGCTGGGTGCCGAGCCGGCCGGTGTCGGGGGAGTGCACGAGCTCGCGCATCACCCGCACCAGGCCCTCGCGCTCGACGGTGCGGGCCATCTCCGCCGCGTCCTGCCCGGCGAGAGCCAGGAACAGGGCGTCCTTGTCGGCGAAGTGGTGGAAGATCGCGCCACGGGAGAGGCCGATCTCCTCCTCCAACAGGCGCACCGTGGCGCCCTCGTAACCGTGGCGCGCGAAGGCCGCCCGGGCACCGTCCAGGATCTGCCGGCGCCGGGCCTGCAGGTGGTCCGGGCTCACCCGTGGCACGCCCTCGCCCTCCTTCCGGATCCGTTCCCCTGCAACGGGACCACCCTGCGCGGCGACGGGATCGCCGTCCGCGCAGGGCGTTCCGCGGATGTCAGGAGGACTGGCGCAGCAGGCTGCGCAGCACGTACTGCATGATGCCGCCGTTGCGGTAGTAGTCGGCCTCGCCGGGGGTGTCGATGCGGACCACGGCGTCGAACTCCGTGACCTCGCCCGACGGCTTGGTCGCGACGACCTTGAGCGTGCGCGGCGTGGTGCCCTCGTTCAGCTCGGTGATGCCGCTGATGTCGAAGGTCTCCGTGCCGTCCAGCTTCAACGACTTCGCCGTCTCGCCCGCCGGGAACTGCAGCGGGACCACGCCCATGCCGATCAGGTTCGACCGGTGGATGCGCTCGAACGACTCGGTGATGACCGCCTTCACGCCCAGCAGGGCCGTGCCCTTGGCCGCCCAGTCACGCGACGAACCGGAGCCGTACTCCTTGCCGCCCAGGATGACCAGCGGGATGCCGGCGGCCTGGTAGTTCTGGCTGGCGTCGTAGATGAACGCCTGCGGGCCGCCCTCGACGGTGAAGTCGCGGGTGTAGCCGCCCTGCACGCCGTTCTCGGTGATGGCGTCCAGCAGCTGGTTGCGCAGCCGGATGTTCGCGAACGTGCCGCGGATCATCACCTCGTGGTTGCCGCGGCGGGAGCCGTAGGAGTTGAAGTCCTTGCGCTCGATGCCGTGCTCGGTGAGGTACTTCCCGGCCGGGGTGTCGGCCTTGATGGCACCGGCCGGCGAGATGTGGTCGGTGGTCACCGAATCACCCAGCAGCGCAAGCACCTTCGCGCCGGCGATGTCGGTCACCGGGGCCGGCTCCTGCGGCATGCCCTCGAAGTACGGGGGCTTGCGGACGTAGGTCGAGTCGGCGTCCCACTCGAAGGTCTTGCCGGTCGGCGTCGGCAGCGACTTCCAGCGCTCGCCGCCGTCGAAGACGTCCGCGTAGTCCTTCGAGAACATCTCCTGGGTGATCGCGAACCCGATGGTGTCCTCGATCTCCTGCGGGGTCGGCCAGATGTCCTTGAGGAACACCTCGGTGCCGTCCTCGGAGGTGCCGAGCGGCTGGGTCTCGAAGTCGAAGTCCATGGTGCCGGCCAGGGCGTAGGCGATGACCAGCGGAGGGGACGCCAGGTAGTTCATCTTCACGTCCGGGTTGATCCGGCCTTCGAAGTTGCGGTTGCCCGACAGCACCGACACGACGGTCAGGTCGGCCTCGTTCACGGCGGCCGAGATCTCCTCCGGCAGCGGGCCGGAGTTGCCGATGCACGTGGTGCATCCGTAGCCGACCAGGTGGTAGCCGAGCTTCTCGAGATACGGCCACAGGCCGGCCTTCTCGTAGTAGTCGGTGACCACCTGCGATCCCGGCGCCATGGTGGTCTTCACCCACGGCTTCACCGACAGACCCTTGTTGACGGCGTTGCGGGCGAGCAGTGCCGCACCGAGCATCACCGACGGGTTGGAGGTGTTGGTGCACGATGTGATCGAGGCGATCACCACGGCGCCGTGGTCCAGCTCGAAGTCGCCGCGCTCGGCGGAGTTGACCTTGGTCGGCTTCGTCGGCCGGCCGGACGAGCCGTTGGCGGCGGAGACCAGGACCGGGGCCGCGTCCTCGTCGGCGAACGCCTGGGTGGCGGCCGGGGACACCGGATCGGAGGCGGGGAAGGACTCCTCGACGGCCTCGTCCAGTGCGGTGTGCGGAGCCGACTGCTCGAGGGTCACATAGTCGTGGATCGCCTTGCGGAACGCCGACTTCGCGTCCGACAGCTCGATCCGGTCCTGCGGCCGCTTCGGGCCGGCGATGGAAGGCACGACCGTCGACAGGTCCAGCTCCAGGTACTCGGAGAAGGCCGGCTCGTGCGACGGGTCGTGCCAGAGACCCTGTGCCTTGGCGTAGGTCTCGACCAGGGCAACCTGCTCGGCCGGGCGGCCGGTCAGCTCCAGGTAGTGGATGGTCTCGTCGTCGATCGGGAAGATCGCGGCGGTGGACCCGAACTCCGGGCTCATGTTGCCGATGGTGGCGCGGTTGGCCAGCGGGACGGCACCGACACCCTCGCCGTAGAACTCGACGAACTTGCCGACAACACCGTGCTTGCGCAGCATCTCGGTGATGGTCAGTACGACGTCGGTGGCGGTGACGCCGGTCGGGATCTGGCCGTTCAGCTTGAAGCCGACCACCCGCGGGATCAGCATGGAGACCGGCTGGCCGAGCATCGCGGCCTCGGCCTCGATGCCGCCGACGCCCCAACCCAGCACGCCGATGCCGTTGACCATGGTGGTGTGCGAGTCGGTGCCGACGCAGCTGTCCGGGTAGGCCTGGCCGCCGCGGGACATCACGACGCGTGCCAGGTGCTCGATGTTGACCTGGTGGACGATGCCGGTGCCCGGCGGGACGACCTTGAACTCGTCGAACGCGGTCTGGCCCCAGCGCAGGAACTGGTAGCGCTCGCGGTTGCGCTCGTACTCGAGCTCCACGTTGCGCTCGAAGGCGTCGGCGCGGCCGAAGACGTCGGCGATCACCGAGTGGTCGATGACCATCTCGGCGGGGGCGAGCGGGTTGATCCGGTCCGGGTCGCCGCCCAGGTCGGCCATCGCCTCACGCATGGTGGCCAGGTCGACGACGCACGGGACACCGGTGAAGTCCTGCATGATCACCCGGGCCGGGGTGAACTGGATCTCGGTGTCCGGCTCGGCGGACGGGTCCCAGTTGGCCAGGGCGAGGATGTGGTCGCGGGTGATGTTCGCGCCGTCCTCGGTGCGCAGGAGGTTCTCCAGCAGCACCTTCAGCGAGAACGGGAGCCGGGCGGCGTTCTCCAGGCCCTCGACGTCCTTGATCGAGAAGATCTCGTAACTCTGCTCCCCGGACGCGGAGCTCACGGGGAGCGTCTTCTTCGCGGCGAAGCTGTCCTGACTTGCGGCTGGCACGGCGTCTCTCCTTGTGCGACAGGGCGTTTCCGGATCCCTGCGGCGGCGCGGACCCGGCGGTACCGGCGGTCGCGCTGCCGCGGGGGAGCACCCCGGGCACCTGCGACCGCAACGCCCTAAACAGTACGCGCGTCCTGCTATAGCGGCAACACCGGGCTGAACATGGCGAGCTGGCGCTCGCGGGTCGCTCGATCTCGGAGGGATCGCGCGTTCTGCGCTTCTCGCCTCCGTTCGTGCCTCTCTCCGGCTGCGATGCTCGACCGCACGATCCCGATCGAGCGACCGAACATGGCGAGCCGGCGCCCCGGGTCCGTCGACCTGCGCCCTGCGTAGCCGCGAGGATCTTCATCGTCGACGCGCACGAAGTTGTCGCGAATGGGACCGGTGGGACAGAAGTCGCCATCTTCGTACGCGCAGCGGGGCGTCAGCAGCTGCCGAAACGACGAGCCCTTCGCTCAGAGCGCCTCGGGGTCCAACCCGAGCGCCGCCCGCCCGCCGTCCACCGGGATCACCGCGCCGCTGACGAATCCGGCGGCGGGGGAGAGCAGGAAGGCGACGAGGTCGGCGACCTCTGTGGTGGTGCCGATCCGGCCCAGCGGGTGCAGCCGGGCGATGTCCGCGTCCACCCGGGACGCGCCGGCCGGTCCGAGCCGCTCGAGAAGCTCGTCGTGCCGCGTCGTGCGGATCGAGCCCGGGGCGACGGCGTTGACCCGGATGCCGTTCGGGCCGTGATCGACGGCGGCGGCCCGGGTCAGCCCTTCGATCGCGGCCTTCGCCGTGGCGTAGGCGGCAGCCCCGCGGACCGCGCGCTGCGCCTGATGGGAGGACAGGTTGACGATGGATCCGGCGGTGCCGGCGGAGGTGAAGGCGCGGACCGCGGCGCGGGTGCCGGCGATCACCGGGAGCAGGTTGGTCAGCACGGCATCGCCGAATGCTGCGGACCCGTCGAGCAGGTCGACGTCGCGGAACACCGCGGCATTGTTCACCCACCCGGTCAGCGGTCCGACTGCGACGGCCTCGCCGACGGCCCGCTCGAGCACCTCGTCGTCCGCGGCCGAGCCCCCGACCACCCGGATTCGCGGGTCCCCGATCGCCCACGATGCGGCGGCGCCGTCGAACTCGACGATCACCACGGCAGCGTGGTCGACGGCGAGCCGCTCGGCGATCGCCCGTCCGATCCCGCGACCCCCGCCGGTGACCACGGCCGTCCCGTCGGAGTGCTGCTCCGTCATGCGACCAGCATGCCCGCGCGTAGGAAGTTGTCGCGAATGGGACCAGAGGGGCGGGAGTCGCCATTTTCATGCGCGTCGACGATGAAGATCCTCGCGCCTACAGGGGGGAAGAGCGGAGGGCCCCGGACCTGACGAGCAGGTCCGGGGCCCGGGAACAACGAGGGGTCAGCGACCGCCGAGGGAGATCAGGTAGTCGACGTCGGCCGGCTGCAGGCCCTTGAGCAGCGAGGTGAAGATGTTGAGGTAGCTGCGCACGGGGCTGACGTACCACTTGCCGCCGTTCTCGGTCATCACCACACCGAGTCCGATGACCTGCTGGAACTCGCGCTTGATGATGTCCACCAGCTGCGGGTCGGCGGCCATCTGCGAGCCGCCCATCATGTTGCGGATCAGCGCCTCGACCGAGTTCTGGTCGATGGTCTGCGTCTGCCCGTTGGCCGTGATGGTCAGCGTGGCCGCGGCCGGATCACGGGTGATCTGCACGGTCTCGCCCTCGTAGGTCACGGTCAGCGCCTTCAGCGAGACGATCTTGCCGCCGGTGGTGTCGTCCACCTGCCACTGCGCGTCGGAGAACGAGACACCGGTGTCCTGCGGGCCCGGGTAGTCGGCGCTCTGCAGCAGCAGCTTGCCGTAGTCGTGCATGACGCTCATCTCGGTCGGGTCCAGCAGACCGATGACCTGCTCCATGTCCGCCTTTGCACCCGCGGCGAGCAGGGCGTTCATCGCGGACTCCGGGCTGTCCGAGCCGATCGCCGCGATCGCGTCCTGGCTGGTCGGGTTCGGCAGGCCCTCGGACTGCGCCCAGTTGTCGGCCAGCGAGTAGAACAGGCTCGGGTACCACTTGCCGTCACGCTGGACCGCGGCGATCCGGAACGGCTCGCGCCCGGCCGCGATCTCCTCGGCGATGTTCACCGAGTCGGACTCCGGCTGCGCGTCGGACCACGTGGTCCCCATGGCGGCCTTGATCTTGTCGGTCAGCGGGATCTTGGTCGGGTCCGAGGTGTAGCTGATGGTGCCGCCGGTGACCTCGACGACCGACAGGTGGTCGTTGATCTGCTGCGGGGTGCCGTAGGTCAGGCCCTCGACGGTGATCGTGGTGCCGGTGGCGTTCTCCGGCGTCGCCTCGTTCGTGAAGATCTCGAGGCGCTTGAGCTCGGTGAGCACGTCACCGGTCATGTCGGCGAACAGCGCCGACTCGACCGGGTCGAGCTGGTCGGCGATGCCGATCGGGTCCTTCGAGTTGACCGACACGAGCATCGCGTTGACCGCGTCCTGCGGGGATTCCTGCCCACCGGCGGCCTGGGTGTCGCGGATCGCGAAGAACCACACGCCGAACCCGGCGAGCAGCGCAACGACCACGGCGACCGCGGTGACGATGATCGGGGTGCGCGACTTCTTCGGCGGTTCCGGCGCCGGCCCGCCGAACCCGGCGCCCGGGGCGCCCTGTCCGTAGCCCTGCTGCGGCTGTCCGTAGCCCTGGCCGGGCTGCTGGCCGTAACCGCCCGCGCCCTGCTGGCCGTATCCGCTCGGGCCCTGCTGGCCGTATCCGCCCGCGCCCTGCTGCGGCTGGCCGTACTGGCCGGGGCCCTGCTGGCCGTAGCCGGGCTGCTGCCCGTACTGCCCGCCGCCCTGCTGTCCGTATCCGCCGGAGCCCTGTTGGCCGTACTGCCCCGGCCCCTGCTGCCCGTACCCGCCGGGGCCCTGGGGCTGCCCGGGCGTGCCGCCGTACGGCGGCTGTCCGTAGTGGTCGCTCATCTGGTCAGGATCCCTTCGTCGGCTGCGGCACCGGGAACGAACAACGGCACCGGAGGTTCGACGCACAGCGAACTCCTACGGTTCCGACGGTCCGCACCGAATTTCCGGGCGGTCCGTCGGACAGGATTCGCGGTGGGCGTCGCGCCCTCCGGAGGCCGGCCCCGTGGAGCCGACACCCTCTAGTCCCCGGACGGACAGAACATCACGCGCCGGGCGGTACCGCGGGCATTCCGGGGATCGTGGGCGGATCGAGTGCATCCCGGGACCTGCCCGTGACCCGCCGCACGGTCAGCAGCACCACGCCGCCGAGCACCAGCAGCAGGCCGCCGACCGCCAACACCACCGGTCCGGTGCGGACCAGTCCGATACCGGCCACCGCCCGGTCGCCGCCCATCACCTGGACGGTGACCGACAACGCGATGGTGATCGCGCCCAGCACCACCGACATCGCGCCGGCCGACCGCCAGAGCCGCAGCAGTGCCAGCACCACTGGCACGGCGCAGAGCGGCCCGATCAGTGGCCAGACCGACAGCAGCCAGGACACCAATCCGTCGGGGAACAGCAGCCGGGACGCGACGCCGGACAGCTCGAAGCTGTTGCGGTCCACCGAGCCGGACCGGACCCAGGGCAGGAAGGCCCCCAGGACGGTGCCGACGACACCTGATCCGGCGAGGGCCGTACCGGTGACGACCCGGGCCCGCCGGCGCCGGAGACCGTCACTCGTTTCCCGAAAGGGGGAGGGTTGCATGCCCTCCAGTGTGACGAACGACAAAATGGCCTCGCTTTCGCCCGAAATGTCCGAATTGGGACTGAAGTGTTTGCCGTGACTACTGGCATGTCGGGGGACAAAAGTGGCATGGTGCTACCCAGCGTGTCGCGTTGACAACGATGTGACACCTGTGAAGCAGCCCGAACCAGCAGGAACACCTCCCGGTGGCCCTGCCTCGACCGTGGTCCCGGCCACGGGGAGGAGCCTCCTGTGTCGACCACCGGTCGCCGACGCATCGCCACCACCCTGGGGGTGATGGGCAGTGTGCTGGCATTGATGTTCTCCTCCGCCGTCGCCTACGCGGATCCGGTCAATCCCTCCGACGACGACATCGCCGGCGCCGAGGCAGGCGCCGACTCGGCTGCGGCCGAGGTCGGTCGTCTCGCCGGCCAGGTCACCAAGACCGAGGGCGACATCGAGCGGCTGCAGATCGACATGCAGCTCAAGAGCGAGCTGGTCAAGAAGGCCATCATCGACGTCGAGGTCGCCGACATGGAGGCCGACCAGGCGAAGGACGCCGCCACCGCCGCTGCGGCCGACGCCGAGAACGCCGACGACGCCATCACGGCCGCCGAGTCCGCCGCGGCCGATTTCGCCGCCGCGTCCTACCGCCAGGGCAGCGTGCTCGGCTCGGTCACCGCCTTCCTGGACGCCGGCAGCCTCACCGACGTGCTGTCCCGCGAGCAGCTGATCAGCGACATCTCCGATGCCCAGCTCGATGTCATCGGCAAGCTGAAGCAGGCCCGCACCACCAAGGTCAACCTCGACTCCGATGCCCGGCTCGCCCAGCAGCAGGCCGAGGCCGCCGCGGCTCGCGCCGTGCAGGCGAAGACCGATTCGCAGGTCGCGCAGAAGGAGGCCTCGGACGCCCTGACCGCCGGCCAGGCACAGCTCGACACCCTGCAGGTGCAGCTCAACGAGCAGCAGGCCGCGTGGGAGCAGGCGCTCAGCCAGGTCAGCGAACTCAAGGAGCAGCGCGCCACCTACGAGGCGTGGCTGGCCGCGAAGAAGGCCGAGGAGGAGCGTCAGCGCAAGGCCGCCGAGGCCGCTGCGAAGAAGGCTGCGGCCGAGAAGGCGGCCGCCGAGAAGGCCGCCGCCGAGGAGGCTGCGCGGGTCAAGGCCGCGGCCGAGAAGGCGGCGAAGGACAAGGCCGAGGCCGAGCGCAAGGCCGCCGCGGAACTCGCCGCCAAGAAGGCCGCCGAGAAGCGTGCCCTGGAGGCGAAGACCACCGCCGAGAAGAACGCGGCGATCAAGGCCGCCCAGGAGGCCCAGGCCCGGCTCGCCACGGAGCAGGCGAAGGCGAAGGCAGCCGCGGAGGCCGCCGCGCAGGTCTACTACGTCAACTGTGCCGAGGTGGAGGCGGCCGGCAAGTCGCCGCTGCGCCAGGGCCAGCCCGGCTACCGGGTCGCCCTGGACCGCAACGCCAACGGCGTCGCGTGCGAGGTGCTCGCCGACTCCACCGACTTCTGGGGCGGCTCGACCGGCTCCGGCACCGGCGGCTCCGGCGGCGTGAGCACCGGTGGCGGGACCACGCCGACGACCCCCGCAGCGCCGACGACCCCCAGCACCCCGACCGTCTACTACGCCAGCTGCGCCGAGGCGGAGATCCAGGGCAGCATCCCGATCAAGAAGGGCGAGCCGGGCTACCGGAAGGGCTTGGACCGCAACAACAACGGGATCGCCTGCGAGACGCTGTCCGACTCCTCGTCGCAGTACGGCGGCGGATCCGGCGGGTCCGGATCTGGCTCCGGCGGATCGACCGGCGGCAGCACCGCGCCGATCGGTGGCCAGGGATCCAACACCGGCTCCACCGTCGACTACGGCTCGCCGTCCTGCCGCGGCTGCACCGGCAGCACCGCGCCGGGCGCCTGGACAGCGGCCAAGGGTCAGGCCGCCGTGGCCGCGGCGCTGAGCTGGGTGGGCACCCCGTACTCGTGGGGCGGCGGCAACACCAAGGGCCCGACCACCGGCATCTGCGGTGGCGGCAACGCCTGGAACGACTGCAACATCGTCGGCTTCGACTGCTCGGGCCTGACCAGCTACGCCTGGGCCCAGGTCGGTATCTCGATCCCGGCGTACTCGGTCTACCAGTACCCGCTCGGCCAGCACCCGTCGCAGAGCAACCTGATGCCCGGCGACCTGCTGTTCTACGCCCGCAACACCAACGACCCGAGCAGCATCTACCACGTGGCGATGTACATCGGGAACAACGAGATGGTCGAGGCCCCGTACTCCGGTGCCTACGTCCAGCGGGTGCCGGCGAAGATCAACAGCAACCTCATCGGCTTCACCCGCCCGGGCACCTGATCCCCGGCGGCCCGACCGTGACCGGCCCCGACGTCGCCCTCGTGGTGGCGGGCGGGGCCGGTCGTCGTCTGGGTGGGGTGGACAAGCCGGCGCTGGTCGTCCCCGGCAGCGTCCCTTCGTCGTTGCCGACCCGGTCCGGCGGTACGGCGCGCACGGAGGATGACGGACCGGCCACGGACACCAGGAGCACGACCGGAGGCCACGGGGGACGGACCCTGCTGGACATCGCGCTGGCCGCGGTCGCCGGTGCCCGGATCGTGGTGATCGGGCCGCACCGCGATCTCGCGCCGACCATCCGCCAGGTGCGGGAGGATCCGCCCGGCTCCGGCCCGGCGGCGGCGGTGGCCGCGGGGGTCCGCGCGGTCCCCGACGCCCCTGACGATGCGGTGGTGGCGCTGCTGGCAGCGGATCTGCCCGGTGTCTCCGCGGTGGTGGTCGGGCGGCTCTGCGACCGGCTGCGGGCCGGTGCCGGGTCGGGAGTGGTGGCCGTTGATCCGTCCGGCCGGGACCAGTTGCTGCTGTCGGCCTTCCGGCTCGGTGCGCTGCGGCGGGCACTCGACGCCCGGCCGGGCTGGGCCGACGCCCCGCTCCGCGCGCTGTTGGAGCCGAGGGTGACCGACCGGGTGGCGATGGATGCAGCGAGCACCGCCGACCTCGACACCCCGGAGGACCTGGCCGCACTCGACCCGCACGCCACGCGCGTGGATCCGCGGGCGGACGAGTTCACCGACACGGACCCGACGACGCGACGACCATGATGGGATGAGATCCGGCGGACGGGGGCCGGGACGGTCCCGTCGGACGCCGGGACCGGTACAACCGAAGGCGGACCTCCGCGGCGGGCGAACCAGTACCGGGCAAGCAGGAAGCACGACGCCGTGGAGAAGTTCGACGCGGCACCAGCAGGACCAGCACACGAGCAGTCGGGGCGCCGAGCAGGTGCACATGAGCGCGAGGAGTACGCGGTGACCACAGACGTGGCCGGGAACGACCGACCGGGACCGGGACAGTCGGGCCAGGTGCCCTCGGTGGCTCCGGTCGGCCCCCACGGCTCGGGCGGCCCCGCCGACCGCCCCGGTCCCGCCCGCGATGCCGCGCTGCTGGAACGCACCGTCTTCGAGGTGAAGCGGGTCATCGTCGGCCAGGACCGGCTCGTGGAGCGGATGCTGGTCGGCCTGCTCGCCAAGGGCCACCTGCTGATCGAGGGTGTGCCGGGCGTGGCGAAGACCCTTGCGGTGGAGACCTTCTCGCGGGTGGTCGGCGGCACGTTCAACCGCATCCAGTTCACCCCGGACCTGGTGCCGGCCGACCTGCTCGGCACCCGCATCTACCGGGCCGGCCGCGAGGAGTTCGACACCGAGCTCGGGCCGGTGGTGGCCAACTTCGTGCTGACCGACGAGATCAACCGGGCCCCGGCGAAGGTGCAGTCGGCGCTGCTCGAGGTGATGGCCGAGCGGCACGTGTCGATCGGCGGCACCACCTACCCGATGCCGGAGCCGTTCCTGGTGCTGGCGACGCAGAACCCGATCGAGAACGAGGGCGTGTACCCGCTACCCGAGGCGCAGCGCGACCGGTTCCTGTTCAAGCTGATGGTCAGCTACCCGGAGCCGGAGGAGGAGCGCGAGATCATCTACCGGATGGGTGTGACCCCGCCGGTGGCGCAGCAGGTGCTGCCGATCACCGAGCTGGCCCGCCTGCAGTCGGTGGCCGCCAACGTCTTCGTGCACCACGCCCTGGTCGACTACGTCGTCCGGCTGGTCTACGCGACGCGGCGCCCGGCCGAGCACGGTCTGCAGGACGTCGCCTCCTGGCTCTCCTACGGTGCCTCGCCGCGAGCATCGCTTGGGATCATCGCCGCTTCCCGAGCGCTGGCGCTGGTCCGTGGCCGCGACTTCGTGGTGCCGCAGGACGTCATCGACGTCGCGCCCGATGTGCTGCGGCACCGGCTGGTGCTGTCCTACGACGCCCTGGCCGACGGTGTCCCGGTCGAGGAGATCCTGACCCGGCTGCTCCGCGCCATCCCGCTGCCGCACGTGAGCCCCTACCTGCACGGTGGCGCCGCCTGATGCGTCCGGCCGGCACCGGCGGCGACCGGAGGAAGGGCAGCGGGTCCGGCGGTGGACGCCCGCCGCTGGACGCCGCGGGCATCACCCCGGGCAGCGGTCCGGGCGGGTCGGCGGTCTCCCCGCTGGCCCCGTCGACCGCAGACCCGGCGCGGCTCGACGCCGCACTGGCGACACTGGAGATCACCGTCCGGCGGAGGCTCGACGGCCTGCTGCAGGGCAACCACCTCGGCCTGGTGCCCGGGCCGGGGTCGGAGCCGGGGGACGCCCGGCCCTACTACCCGGGCGACGACGTGCGGCGGATGGACTGGTCCGTCACCGCCCGCACCACCGAGGCGCACATCCGACAGACCGTCGCGGACCGGGAACTCGAGACCTGGATCGTCGCCGATCTCTCCGGATCCCTCGACTTCGGTACCGCCGGCTGCGAGAAGCGGGACCTGGTGGTCGCCGCGGCGGCGGCGATCGGCCATCTCACCCGCGGTGGCGGCAACCGCCTCGGCGCGATCATCGCCACCGGCGACGGCACCACCCGGGTGCCGGCCCGCGGCGGCGCCGCGCACCTGCAGGCGCTACTGCGCACTCTCGCTTCGACTCCGCGGTCCGAGGTGGGGTCGCGCGGGGACCTGCAGGGTGCGATCGAACAGCTCCGCCGCCCGCCCCGGCGCCGGGGATTGGCGGTGGTCATCTCGGATTTTCTGGGGGAGATGGAGCCGAGTGAGCATCGCAGGTCGGAGCGAGGGACGAGCGGAGAGCGAGGAGCGGAGCGAGGCGGGAATCGACCATTCGGCGGGGAGATGGAGCCGAGTGAGCATCGCAGGTCGGAGCGAGGGACGAGCGGAGACCGAGGAGCGGAGCGAGGCGGGAATCGACCGTTCAGCGCCGAGGCCGAAGATGGCAAGCCGACCTGGGAGCGGTCGCTCCGTGCCCTGTCCGGACGCCACGACCTGCTCGCGGTCGAGGTGCTGGACCCACGGGACGTCGAACTGCCGGCCGTCGGCACGGTCACCCTGGTGGATCCGGAGTCCGGTCGTACCAAGGAGGTGCAGACCACCGGCGCGCTCCGTGCGTCGTTCGCGGAGGCCGCATCGGCGCACCGGGAGCAGGTCGCCGCTGCGCTGCGTCGCGCCGGCGCGGCCCAGTTGACGCTGCGGACCGACCGGGACTGGGTCGCGGACGTGCTGCGGTTCGTGCTCTCCCGCAAACGCGGCTGGTCCGGCAACGGCACCAGCGGATCGGGCGGCAACGGACCCGGCCGTGGGGACCGGCAGCGGCCCGCAGCGGTGCCCGGGGGTACGCGATGAGGTTCGCCCACCCCGCCTGGTTCCTGCTCGGGATCGCGCTGCTGGCCGTGCTGGTCGGCTACCTGCTCGCGCTGCGCCGGGCCCGCCGGTACACGCTGCGGTTCGCCAACCTCGAACTCCTGGAGAAGGTGGCCCCGAAACGGCCGGGTCTGGCCCGGCACATCCCGGTGGCCGGCCTGATGGTCGGCCTGATCCTGCTGACGGTGGCGCTGTCCGGGCCGACCGACGAGGTCAAGGTCCCGCGGAACCGGGCCACCGTGATGCTGGCGATCGACGTCTCGCTCTCGATGGAGGCGACGGACGTCGCACCGAACCGGTTGGACGCGGCGAAGTCGGCGGCCGAGCAGTTCGTGCAGGACCTGACGCCCGGGGTCAATCTGGGACTGGTGTCCTTCGCCGGCATCTCGACGGTGCTGGTGTCGCCGACCACCGAGCGGGCACCGGTCACCGCGGCCATCGGTGCGCTCAAGCTCGACGAGCGCACGGCCACCGGTGAGGCGGTGATCTCGTGCCTGCAGACGATCGAACTGTTCTCCCGGACCATCGCCACCGCCGACGGGTCGACCGAGGCCCCGCCGGCCCGGATCGTGCTGATGACCGACGGCAAGCGCACCGTCGGCCGGACCGAGGAGGAGGCTGCGCAGATGGCCGCCGCCGCGAAGATCCCGGTCTCGGTCATCGCCTTCGGCACCAATCACGGCACCATCACCACCGAGGGCCAGGAGATCCCGGTCCCGCTGGACACCACCGCGATGAAGCAGATCGCGCAGATCTCCGGGGGCGACTTCCACACCGCCGCCTCCGAGGAGGAGCTGAAGTCGGTCTACGCGGAGCTGGGGGAGCAGATCGGCTACGAGACCAAGGACGAGGACGTCTCCCGCCCCTGGATGATTGCCGGCACCATCCTGGTCCTGCTGGGTGCCGCCGCCGGTCTGGTGTTCGGGGCCCGGATCCCCTGACCGAGCGCACGCCGACGGCCGCTGTGCCCGCGGTATGCATCCGCTGCGAGGTGCCGCCCGGGCGCGCCGCGCGGACGGGCGTCATCTCGTGGATGCTCTAGGGTCATCCGGGGCGCACGGGCGCCCTGCCGAGCGGAACCGGAGGACCCCCAGGGTGAGCGAGCAGGCAGTGTCCAGGTCCGTGCTGGTCACCGGTGGCAACCGGGGCATCGGACTGGCCATCGCCCGTCGGCTCCAGGCGGCCGGCCACCAGGTCACCGTCACCCATCGCTCCGGCGACGCCCCCGAGGGGCTCAAGGGCGTCATCTGCGACGTCACCGACGCCGACTCGGTGGACGCCGCGTTCAAGGCCGTCGAAGCCGACCAGGGCCCGGTCGAGGTGCTGGTCAGCAACGCCGGCATCACCGACGACACGCTGCTGCTGCGGATGTCGGAGGAGTCCTTCACCAAGGTGCTGGACGCGAATCTGACCGGTGCGTACCGGGTCTCGAAGCGGGCCGCCTCCGGCATGCTGCGCAAGCGCTGGGGCCGGCTGATCTACATCTCCTCGGTCGTCGGGCTGACCGGCGGTGCCGGCCAGGTCAACTACTCCGCCTCCAAGGCCGGTCTGGTCGGCGTCGCCCGCTCCATCGCCCGTGAGCTCGGCACCCGGAACATCACCGCCAACGTCATCGCCCCGGGGTTCGTCGACACCGACATGACCCGGGCGCTCACCGACAAGCAGCGCGAGGCGATCATCGCCCAGGTGCCGGCCGGCCGCTACGGCACCGTCGACGAGATCGCCGACGTGGTCGGCTTCCTCGCCTCCGACTCCGCCGCGTACATCAACGGCGCGGTGATCCCGGTGGACGGCGGCCTGGGCATGGGCCACTGACCCGTCCGTTCGCGCCCGACCGCGCCCGACAGGACCCCGATCCCACGCCGATGTACCAGCACCCCGCGAGAAACCCGTTGCAACCCAGAGGGAGTCACCCAGCATGACCGGAATCCTGGCCGGAAAGAACCTGCTCATCACCGGTGTCATCACCGAGGCGTCGATGGCGTTCCACACCGCCCGGCTGGCGCAGGAGCAGGGCGCCACCGTCGTGCTGACCGGCTTCGGCCGGCTGTCCCTGGTGGAGCGGATCGCCAAGCGGCTGCCGCAGGAGGCGCCGGTCATCGAGCTCGACGTCACCAACACCGAGCAGCTCGACTCGCTCGCCGGCAAGGTCACCGAGTACGTGCCGCATCTCGACGGTGTGCTGCACGCCATCGGTTTCGCGCCCGGCGGGCGTGGCGCACTCGGCGGTGACTTCATGGAGACCCCGTGGGAGGACGTCGCCACCACGGTGCACGCCTCGGCGTTCTCGCTGAAGTCGCTCACCACCGCCTGCCTGCCGCTGATGTCCCGCGGCGGCTCGGTCGTCGGCCTGGACTTCGACGCCCGCCAGGCCTGGCCGTCGTACAACTGGATGGGCGTCGCCAAGGCGGCGCTGGAGTCCACCTCCCGCTACCTGGCCCGTGAGCTCGGCCCGAAGGGCATCCGGGTCAACCTGGTCTGCGCCGGGCCGGTCCGCACCATCGCCGCCAAGTCGATCCCCGGTTTCGACCGGCTCGAGGACGGCTGGAGCAAGCGCGCCCCGCTCGGCTGGGACAACACCGACCCGACCCCGGTGGCCCAGGCCGCCTGTGCGCTGCTGTCCGACTGGTTCCCGGCGACCACCGGGTCGATGGTCATGGTCGACGGTGGCTTCCACGCGCTGGGCTTCGGCGTGGAGGAGATCGCCGCGGCTCCCGAGGCCTGAGCCCGACCGACAGGCAGTGGTGTCCGGCCGGGTCGACCGGTCGGACACTGCTTGCCGGGCAAGGACCGCCGGACACCCGGTCGCACAGTGGTACCGGCCGGTGCCCGCCGGACACCGCCGGTCGCACGGTGGTACGGCCGGTGCCCGCCGGACGCCACTCGCCGGTGGCGGCTCCCCTCCGGTCGGCGAGCGCGTCGTCAGCTGATGCGACTCGGCCGGTCGTCCCCGGCCAGGGTGCGGACCGCCAGGTCCACGGCCGCGCGGCGGCCTTCGCGGACCGCGTAGGTCAGCGGTCGCAGCGCGTCGTCGACCACCGCCAACTCCCGGCTGGTGACGGCGGCCGTCTCGTGACCGGCCGCGACCGCGAGCAGCGCCTGCAGCGAGATCGCCTTCGCCAGCAGGGCCGAGGCTCGTTGCGGGGTACCCGGAGGGGTGTCGACGGCCTCCGCCAGGATCATCTCGCGCACCCGCTCCCGCACCCGGTCGCTGCCGCGGGCGATGTCGGCGGTCATCAATCGTCTGGTTGCGTCGGTCACCGCGTCGTCGATCAGCTGGTGCGCCTGCAGCAGGTCGACCGGTGGGTTGCCGCCGGTGCAGCGGTAGGCGCGCCACAGGCCGTCGACCGGCAGCAGTCCGATTCCGAGCTCCGGCAGCACCACCACCGCACCGACATCCAGTGCGGGAACGGTGATGTCGCCGCGTGGTGGGAGTCCACGCAGGTCGCCGGCGTGCGGCAGCAGCAGTTCCGGCCGGCCGCCCTTGCGCAGCAGGGGCAACAGGGCCATGGTGCCGGCGCTGGGCTCGCCCGGACCGGGGAGTCCGGTGAGTTCTGCGACCTCGGCGTTGCCGGCGCGGATCCCGGCCCGACCACCGGCGGCCTCGACCGCCTGCAGCAGGGCATCGGTGCTGACCGACGCCCGGGCGGCCGCCCACAGGGTGAGCGTGGTGGCGGCGCGGACCGGCCGGGGACCTCCCGCCGCACCGGCCGGGGACTCTGCAGGCACTGGTGACACGACCGCCACCGTACGGCACACCTCCCGGCCCGGACCGGGACCGTGTCGTACGGTCGGCCACCGTGACCGGACGAACCCTGGGCGACCCCTACGGCCGCGATGTGCTCTCCCGCGGCCCCGCGAAGAAGATCATCCGTGAGGTGCCGGCCACCGACGACGTGGTCGCGGAGGACGTCGCCACCGGGTTCTGCGGACTGGTGGTGGCCTGCACGAACAGTGCGGTCACGCTGGAGGACCGGGCCGGCCGCCGGCGGATGTTCCCGCTGGAACCGGCCCGCTTCCTGATCGACGGCGAGCCGGTCACCCTGGTCCGCCCGCAGTCGGCCCCCGCCGCCGCAGCGCTCTCCGCCTCCGGGTCCCGGACCGTGGCGGGGCTGCGGGCGCGGACCGCGCGCGCCGCCCGGATCTGGGTCGAGGGCATCCACGACGCGGCGCTGGTGGAACGGGTCTGGGGGCATGACCTGCGCGTCGAGGGCATCGTCGTCGAGCCGATCGACGGCCTGGACAACCTGCCCGACGCCGTCGCCGACTTCCGCCCGGGCGCGCAGCGCCGGCTCGGGGTGCTGGCCGACCACCTGGTCGCCGGCAGCAAGGAGTCGCGGATCGCCGCCGGGGTGGTGGCGCAGCATCCCGACCACGTGCTGGTCACCGGCCACCCCTACATCGACATCTGGCAGGCCGTCCGCCCGGAGGCCGTCGGGATCCGCGCCTGGCCGAACGTCCCGCGCGGTCAGGACTGGAAGACCGGTGTGTGCCGGGCCCTGGGCATCTCCGACACCCGCACCATGTGGGGCCGGGTCAACGGCGCTGTCAGCAGCTACAAGGACCTGGCCACCCCGCTGATCACCGCCGTCGAGACCCTCATCGACTTCGTGACCGTCACGGACTGAGCAAGCGGGACGGCGGGCAGGTCGGGAGTTGACTGTTGATGAGCCGCGTGGCGGTGCGGTAGCGGGAGGCACCACTGCCGCCCTGACCGGCGGGAGACCGGCATCGACGACGGGTTCCGGCCGGGTGGCGGTGGCTGGGTGGTCGGGTTCACTGCAGTCTTGACCGGCGGGGATGGGTGCGCTGGTGACGTTCTCGGGCCGGGTGGCGGTGGGCCGCTTCGTTCCTGGTCCGTGCAGCTACACGTCGTGTAGGTGGACGGACCAGGAAGGTGGGAAGTCCCGAACGTCCTGGTTCCCGGGCCCGTTCACCACATCGAACAGGCCGAACAACGACCGGGCGTCGGTTCGTTGGCCAACGATCCGTCTGTCGCACGGATTCGGGGCCAACGAACGGTCGTCACTCCCGGATCCGGGGACCACCGACCCTCGTCCGGGACTCCTTCCTGCACCGCCGCCCGGCCGGACGGAACCGACGGCATCACACCGTTACCCCGAACGGCGGCACGACCGACGGCATCGACCGCGCGTCACATCCTGATCACAAAGCACAGTCGCCACCTGCGCACCCCGGAACCACCCCGTTCGCGCGTGGCAGGATGGCCGCATGCCGGCATGGGTGTGGTTCAGCGGAGCAGTGCTGCTGTCCATCGCCGAGGTGCTGGGCGGGGAGTTCGTGCTGCTGATGCTCGGCGGAGCCGCGCTGGTCACAGCGGGTGTGTCGGTGTTCGTGCCGATCCTGTGGATCCAGTTGCTGGTCTTCGCGCTGACCGCGGTCGCGCTGGTGCTCGGCGCCCGGCCGCCGCTGCTCCGCCAGTTCCACCGCACCTCGCCGATCCGCACCGGTATCGAGGCCGTCATCGGCTCCAAGGCCACCGTCGTGTCCACCGTCGACGCCGACGGCGGGCAGGTGAAGATCGGCGGCGAGGTGTGGTCGGCCAAGGGGGTCGAGGGACACCGCCCGCTGCCGCCGGGTACCGGGGTGACGGTCGTCGAGGTCCGCGGCGCGACCGCCGTGGTGATCTGGGGCCCGTAGGGAACAGCAGTGCCGGGCCACGTCGGCCCGGAACACCGAAGGGACGTGCACAAGTGGATCCGGTTCTGATCGTCGCCATCGTGGTGGCCGTGCTGGTCGTCATCGTGGTGGTGCGCTCGGTCAAGGTGATCCCGCAGGCGCAGGCCGCGGTCATCGAGCGGCTCGGCCGCTTCCACAAGACGAGCGGCGCCGGCCTGGTCTGGCTGGCCCCGTTCCTGGACCGGATCCGCGCCCGCATCGACCTCCGTGAGCAGGTGGTCTCCTTCCCGCCGCAGCCGGTGATCACCGAGGACAACCTGACGGTCTCGATCGACACCGTCGTCTACTTCCAGGTGACCGATCCGCGGGCCGCGGTCTACGAGATCGCCAATTACATCGTCGCGGTGGAGCAGCTGACCACCACCACGCTGCGGAACGTCGTCGGCGGCATGACCCTCGAGCAGACGCTGACCAGCCGTGACTCGATCAACGGCCAGCTGCGTGGAGTCCTGGACGAGGCCACCGGCAAGTGGGGGATCCGGGTCGCCCGGGTCGAACTGAAGTCGATCGACCCGCCGCCGTCCATCCAGGAGGCGATGGAGAAGCAGATGCGCGCCGACCGTGACAAGCGCGCGATGATCCTCACCGCCGAGGGTCAGCGGGAGAGCTCGATCAAGACGGCCGAGGGCCAGAAGCAGGCCGCGGTGCTCTCCGCCGAGGGCGCCAAGCAGGCGTCGATCCTGCAGGCGGAGGGCGAGCGGCAGTCGCGCATCCTCAAGGCGCAGGGCGAGCGGGCCGCCCGCTACCTGCAGGCCCAGGGCCAGGCCAAGGCCATCGAGAAGGTCTTCGCCGCAGTGAAAGCCGGCCGCCCGACCCCGGAACTGCTGGCCTACCAGTACCTCCAGACGCTGCCGCAGCTGGCCCAGGGCGATGCCAACAAGGTCTGGATGATCCCGAGCGACTTCTCCAAGTCCCTCGAGGGTTTCGCCCGGATGCTCGGCGCCAAGGGCGACGACGGCGTGTTCCGCTACGAGGCACCGCCGGTCGATCCGGCCGACAGTGCCGCCCGTGCCGGTGATGTCGACGACGATGTGAAGGACTGGTTCGGCGGCACCTCCGCCGAGGAGGTGGCCCGCGCGGTCAAGCAGGCGGAGGAGGCGGCTGCGGTCAGCGTCGAGGACATGCCGGCGCCGCGGCCCAGCCTGTCCGTCCCGAAAGCCGTCGGCGCGCAGCCGGAGTCACGGCCGGCCATCGAGAACCGGCCCGAGCCGGAGCCGGCACAGAGCCGGGAGCCGCAGCCGGAGGCGCAGCCGCGGCACCAGCAGTCGTGGCAGCAGCCCCCGTCGACCGGGCCCGGTCAGTACCCGCCGCCCGGAGCTCCGGCACCGCAGGGGTTCCCGCCGCCGCCTTGGTACCAGCCGCCGGCAGATCCGGACCAGGATCGCCGGTGAGTCGGCAACGCTCCTGAACCGCATCAGCAACGGATCGGCGCCCGGTGTGGTGCGCGCCACCCGGAGCGTGCGGGTCCGAAGTCGCCGCCCGGTGCGATGATTCACCGGATCTCGACCCGATCACCGGCAGCGCCGCCGCCCAGAAGGGAAGTCCCGATGATCCTGCGCAGGACCACCGCCAGTACCCGCTCCCGGACCCGCGTGGTCCTGGCCGCCCTCGCCGGGTCCGCCCTCGTCCTGGTCTCGGCCTGTTCCGCCGGCTCCTCGGTCACCCCGAGCAGCAGTGCGGCCCAGACCACCACCCCGAGCACGGCCGCTCCGTCGTCCGGCGGCTCCGGTACCGAAAGTGCGCCGCCGAGCAGCGACGGCAGCGCCACCGGTTCCAGCCAGGCCCCGGTCAGCGATGCCGCGCTGAGCATCGGTTTCATCCTGGAGCCGACCAGCCTCGACTTCACCACCACCGACGGCGCGGCGATCCCGCAGGTGCTGCTCACCAACGTCTACGAGACCCTGGTCAAGCTCGACCAGTCCGGGCAGATCGTGCCGGGACTCGCGTCGGCGTGGGAGGTCTCGGACGACAACAAGACCTACACCTTCACCCTGCAGGACGGGGTGACCTTCTCCGACGGCTCCGAGTTCACCGCCGAGGACGCGAAGTTCTCGATCGACCGGGTCACCAGCGACTGGACGGTCGCGATCAAGGCCGGCATGGACGTCGTCGACTCGACGGAGGTGGTCTCGCCGACCGAGCTCAAGGTGACCCTGAAGCAGCCGAGCAACTCCTGGCTGTTCCGGATGACCGGCCGCATCGGCGCGATGTTCTCCGAGGACGGCGTCGCCGACCTGGCCAACACCGCCATCGGGACCGGCCCGTACACGCTGCAGACCTGGAACCGCGGCACCTCGATCGTGCTGGAGCGCAACCCCGACTACTGGGGCACCGCACCGTCGGTGAAGACCGTGACGTTCCAGTACTTCAAGGACGCGGACGCGATGAACAGCGCCTTGCTGACCGGCAGCATCCAGGTCGTTTCCACGCTGCAGTCGCCGGAGACGATCGACCAGTTCGCCGACACCAGCAAGTACAAGATCATCGAGGGCGCGACCGACGGCGAGGTCATGATGACCCTCAACGACGGCAAGGCCCCGCTGAACGACGTCAAGGTGCGGCAGGCGATCAACTACGCGTTGGACAAGCAGGCGATCCTGGACGGCGCCTGGGGCGGCTACGGCACGGTGATCGGATCGCACGAGTCGCCCAACGACCCGTGGTTCGTCGACCTCGCCGACAAGTACCCGCACGACGTGGAGAAGGCGAAGGCGCTGCTGGCCGAGGCCGGCCAGTCCGACCTGACGCTGAACCTGGCGCTGCCGCCGGTCCCGTACGCGCAGGCCGCCGCGCCGATCATCGTGTCCCAGCTGGCCGAGGCCGGCATCACCGTCAACGCCTCGAACGTCACGTTCCCGGTGTGGCTGGACCAGGTTTTCGGCAAGGCCGACTACGACATGACGATCATCAACCACGTCGAGCCGCGGGACGTCACCACCATCTGGGGCAACCCTGAGTACTACACCCGGTACGACAACCCGGAGGTGCAGAAGCTCTTCGCCGACGGCGATGCCGGGACCGAGGAGGAGTACGTCGCGGACTACAAGAAGGCCGTGGAGATCCTCGCCGACGATGCGGCTGCGGCCTGGCTCTGGTCCTTCCCGAACCTGATGGTCGCCGACGTCAACGTCCAGGGTCTGCCGCAGAACGCGGTCGGCGAGTCCTTCGTGCTGGCGAACCTCTCGGTGAGCTGATGCGGGCGGCACGACCGGCGTGAGCGCCGTCGCCTGGCAGGTGCTGCGCCGCCTGCTGATCTTCCTCGCCGGCATCGCGGTGGCGTCGGTGGTGGTGTTCTGGCTGCTGTCCGGGATCGGGGATCCGGCCCGGATCCGGCTCGGCCTGGGCGCCACCGACGAGTCCGTCGCCGCGATGCGGGCGCAGATGGGGCTGGACCGCTCGCTGGTCACCCAGTACCTGGACTGGGCCGGCGGGGCGATCCGCGGCGACTTCGGCGTCAGCTACGTCTCCGACGCCGCCATCGGGCCGCAGCTGTTCGACCGGCTCGCGGTGACGCTCTGGCTGGTGTTCGGCGCGATGATCCTGTCGATCCTGATCGCCGTACCTCTGGGCATGGCGGCGGCGATGTGGCACCGGCGCTGGTCCGGCACGCTGATCTCCGGGATCGCCCAGCTCGGCGTCGCGGTGCCGGCCTTCCTGGTCGGGTTCCTGCTGATCGCGGTCTTCGCGGTGAAGCTCGGCTGGTTCCCGTCCGGCGGCTACGTGGTGCCGGCGCAGGACCCGCTCGGGTTCCTGCACCGGATGGTGCTGCCGTGGCTCTCGCTCGGCCTGGTGCAGGCGGCGGTGCTGACCCGGTACGTACGCAGCGCCGTGCTGGACGAGATGGGCCAGGACTACCTGCGCACCGCCCGGTCCAAGGGCCTGACCCCGTGGCAGGCGATGATCCGGCACGGGCTGCGCAACGCCTCGATCCCGGTGTTGACCGTGATCGGGTTGCAGATGATCACGATCCTGGTGGGTGCGGTGGTGGTGGAGCAGGTGTTCGTCATCCCGGGCATCGGGTCCTGGCTGGTCGACATGGTCGGCAACCAGGACATCCTCGCGGTGCAGGCCATCGTGATCACCCTGGTCGCGATCGCCCTGCTGGTCTCGTTCGTCGTCGACGTGATCTACCTGCTGGTGGATCCCCGGCTCCGGGTGCGCCGGTCGTGAGCGCCGTGCCCGAGGCACCCCTGGACGTGTCGTCCGGCGACCGGCGCGGCCGCGGGCTGCTGCGCACCGGCCTGGTGCTGGTGGTGTTCGTGGTGCTGGTGGCGGTGGTGTCGTTCTTCTGGACCCCGTGGTCGACGATCTACACCGACGTGGCCAATCGGCACGCCGGCCCGTTCACCGCCGGGCACTTCCTGGGCACCGACCTGCGCGGTCGGGACATGGCGTCATTGCTGATGGCCGGGGCCCGCACCACGCTGTACGCCGGGCTGCTGGCGGTCGGTATCGCGGCGGTGATCGGCACCCCGCTGGGCATTCTGGCCGGCATGCTGCCGCGTGGCTGGACCGAGTTCATCCTCCGGGTGACCGACCTCTGGCTGGCCTTCCCGGCGCTGCTGATGGCGCTGATCTTCGCCACCATCTTCGGCAGTTCGGTGACCACCGCGATGGTGGCGATCGGCATCTCCACCATCCCGTCGTTCATCCGCGTGGTGCGCGCCGGGACCATGGTGGTGATGACCACGGACTACGTGCAGGCCGCACGGGTGGCCGGCCGCGGCCGGATCGGCATCGCCGTCCGGCACGTGCTGCCGAACGTCGCCGGCCTGGTGATCGTGCAGATCTCGGTCGCCTACGCGATCGCCATCCTGGCCGAGGCGGCGCTGTCCTACCTGGGTCTCGGCGCCGGTCCGACCACCCCGTCCTGGGGACGGATGCTCTTCGACAACAAGGCGGCGTTGCAGGCCGGCTACCCGAGCCTGCTGCTCTGGCCCGGGCTGGCGATCGCCATCGCCGTGCTCGGGTTCAACCTGCTCGGCGACGGCCTGCGGGACCGCTTCGACCCGAGGCTGGCCGGCCGATGACCGCGCCCCCGATGACCGCGCCACTGCTGACCGTCGCCGGGCTGGGCGTCGCTGCCGGCCGCGACACGCTGGTGCGCGAGGTGGACCTGGAGATCGCCCGCAACGAGCGGGTCGGCATCATCGGTGCTTCCGGGTCCGGCAAGACGCTCACCTGCCTGGCGCTGGCCGGCCTGCTGCCGGACGGGCTCACCGCAACCGGCTCGGTGCGGATGGCCGGCGTCGACGCCGATCTGCTGCACCTGTCCGAGCGACGGCTGGCCGCCGTGCGCGGGCTGCGGGTCGGCATGGTGTTCCAGGAGCCGATGACCGCGCTGAACCCGACGATGACCGTCGGCCGTCAGGTCGCCGAGGTGATGCTGCGGCACCGGACCGTGCCGCGTCGCCAGGTCCGCGGCCGGGTGCTGGAACTGCTGGCCGAGACCGGGCTGCCGGACCCGGACCGGATGGTGCGGTCCTACCCGCACCAGCTCTCCGGCGGGCAGCGGCAGCGGGTGGTGCTGGCGATCGCCCTGGCCAATGCCCCCGACCTGCTGATCTGCGACGAGCCGACCACCGCGCTGGACGTCACGGTCCAGGCCCGCGTGCTGGAGCTGATCTCGTCCCGGTCGGCGGCGGTCGACGCCGCGGTGCTGTTCATCTCGCACGACCTGGCTGTGGTCGCCTCCCTGTGCGACCGGATCCTGGTGATGTTCGACGGCCGGGTGGTGGAGGCGGGCAGCACCGTCCAGGTGCTCACCGCACCGCAACACGAGCACACGAAGCAGTTGCTGGCCGACGCCGACCTGACCGTCCGGGAGGGATCGTGACATCCGCTGCGGCACCGGCGGTGTCGGTCGAACAGGTGAGCCGGGTCTTCACCCGGCGCCGGCGCCCCGAGGTGCGGGCACTGGACGGGATCGACCTGACGATCCCGACCGGGTCCCGGTTCGGGATCGTGGGGGAGTCCGGGTCGGGCAAGACCACCCTGATGCGGCTGATCGCCGGCCTGGACTCGCCCACCTCCGGCCGGATCCTGCTGTCCGGCACGGATGTCGCCGGGATCGGTCGCCGGGAGCTGAGCAGCCGGCTGCAGGTGGTCTTCCAGGACCCGATGGGGTCGCTCGACCCGCGCATGCGGGTGGGGGAGATCGTCGCCGAGCCGCTGCGGGTGCAGGGCCGGGACGACATCGACCTGCGGGTGCGGGCCGCGCTGGAGCAGGTGGGGCTGGACGCCGACGTACGGAAGCGGTACCCGCACCAGTTCTCCGGTGGTCAGCGGCAACGCATCTCGATCGCCCGGGCCGTGGCCCCGGACCCGGACATCCTGCTCGCCGACGAGGCGGTCTCGGCCCTGGACGTCACGGTCCGGGCGACGGTCCTGGCCCTGCTGGACCGGATCGCCGCGGAACGGAACCTCACCCTGGTCTTCGTCTCGCACGACCTGTCGGTGATCCGCCGGGTCTGCGACCGGGTGGCGGTGCTGCAGAACGGGACCCTGGTGGAGGCCGGCACCGTCGAAGACGTCTACGGCAGCCCCACCGCCGACTACACCCGGGACCTGCTGGCGGCGGTGCCTACTCTGCAGAAGTCCCTCGCGGCCGCGGAGCGCCGCGCCGCGACCTGATCTCTCCCTCGCCCCACCGGGGAGCGCTCGCCGCGCGGTGCTGTTCGCCGACGAACTGCAGTGCCTCAGTGGCGATCTCCGGCCACCGGACCACTGCGGCGGGGGTGCTGGGAAGGACGATCCATTCCCGCATCGGCCGGCCGGCGTTCAGCATCCGGCTCCCGACACCGGAGGCGACCAGCTCGTCGATCCGGGTGGCCGGCAGTTTCGCCATCATCCCGTCCGGGAGGGACGCGACGAAGATCTTTCCCTCGACGGTCAGGGCCGGAGATCCCAGTGCCTTCCCGGGTTGCACCCCCGGCGCACCGAGGAAGCCGTCGGTCAGGTGCTCCCACAGGGCGGCGCGGTCGGACGGAACGATCGCCGACGTCCCCGCGCCGGGAATCGACGACGCTGCAACAGCGCCGGCGCTGTCCTTGTCCATTCCGGTTCCTCCCTGCCTGTCTACGTCGCGCCGAGGTCATGCATGATCCTCGGCATGACGACGAGTGTGCCGGACATCGATGACGCGGACCTGCTGGACCTCACGCAGCAGCTGGTCCGGCTGCGCACGGTGAACACCGGTGCCGGGGTGGTCGAGCAGCCCGCCGCCGACCTGGTCGCACAGCTGATGACCTCCTACGGCTGGCAGGTGACGATCAGCGAGGTCGCCCCGGGCAGACCGAATGTCGTCGGCGTGGTGCACGGTCGCGGCCCCGGCCGGACGCTGATGTTCGAGGGCCACACCGACGTCGTCACCGAGGGCGACCCGGACGGCTGGAGCTTCGACCCGTACTCCGGCGACGTCGTCGACGGGAAGCTGCTGGGCCGCGGGTCGGCCGACATGAAGGCCGGCGTCGCCGCGATGATCCATGCCGCCCGCGCCGTCGAGCTCGGCGGTTTCGACGGCCGCATCGTGGTGGCCGCGCTCGCCGACGAGGAGGGCATGATGCTGGGTGCCAAGCACTTCGCGGACGCCTACCGCGCGGCCGGCGGGCTGGACGGCGCACCGATCGACGCGGTGATCGTCTGCGAGCCGGAGGGCGGCGAGCTCTGCACGGTGGCCAAGGGCGCCGTGCGCGCGCGCATCGACGTGCACGGGGTGATGGCGCACGGCGCGATGCCGCACCACGGCCGCAACCCGCTGCCGGCGATCGGCGAGATCCTGGTCGGCATCGGTGCGCTCGAGCAGGAGCTGCAGGAGAACCCCGGCCCGCACCCGCATCTCGGCCTGACCTCGATCACCCCGACGGTGCTGGACGCCGGTCAGCCGGCCCAGGTCAACGTCATCCCCGCGGTCGCGTCGGTGTACCTGGACATCCGGACCATTCCCGGCATCGACCACGCCGAGCTGATCGACGTGCTCACCGCCCTGGCCGAAACCGTCGCGGCGGCACGGGATCTGACCGCGACGCTGGAGGTGATCGACGACCGGCCGGTGGTGGACACCGCCGAGGACGACCCGGTGGTGCTGGCGCTGCGCCGGGCGCACGAGGAGGTCACCGGTGCGCCACCGCCGTTCGGCGGGGTCCCCGGCACCACCGACGGCACCATCCTGACCCGGGACGCCGGCCTGGTCACCGTCGTCTACGGCCCCGGCGGCAAGTGGATCGCGCACCAGGTCGACGAGTTCGTCGAGGTGGACGACCTGGTCGCCTGCGCCCGCGTCTACGCGGCCACCGCCCGGCACTTCCTGGCGGCGTCGTGACCGTCCCGGAGCCCGCCGGTGGCGCCGGCTACGTCGCCTTCGAACCCGCGCCCGGCCCGCACAACGACCTGACCGACATCCCCGGCCTGCGGCTGGGGCACCACGATCGCATCGGCGACGGGTACCTGTCCGGCACCACGGTGCTGCTGGCGCCGCCCGGCGGCATGGCCGCCGGCGTCGACGTCCGGGGCGGTGCGCCCGGTACCCGGGAAACGGACCTGCTGCACCCGACCGCGTCCATCGAGCGGGTGCACGCGATCGTGCTCACCGGCGGCAGCGCCTACGGTCTCACCGCCGCCGGTGGCGCCGCGGAGGCGCTGGAGGAACAGGGCATCGGCTTCCCGGTCGGCCGCGACCCGGCGGAGATCGTGCCGATCGTGCCGGCGGCCGTGCTCTTCGACCTGGGCCGGGGCGGATCGTTCCGGGCCCGCCCGGACGCGGACTTCGGTCGCGCGGCCGTTGCCGACGCGCTGCTCGCCGATCCTGGGCGGATGCGGCGGACCGGTCTGGTCGGTGCCGGGACCGGTGCCGCCGCCTGCGGTCTCAAGGGTGGCCTGGGCATGGCGTCCGCGGTGCTGAAGGACGGCACGGTGGTCGCGGCACTGATGGCCACCAACGCGGCCGGGTCCCCGCTGGACCGCCGTACCGGCGAGTTGCTGGGTGCACGCTTCCTGCACGTCGGCGACGTGGCCGGCGGGGTGCCTGCGCCGGACGACGAGCAGCGGGAGGCGCTGCTGACCGTCATCCGCGGCCGGGACCCGCACCTGGTCGCGGCCTCCCGGCGGCCCGGGCCGGTCATCGAGAACACCACCATCGGGATCGTCGCCACCGACGCGTCGCTGTCCAAGTCGCAGTGCACGAAGTTGGCCGGCGTCGCCCACGACGGGCTGGCCCGGGCGCTCAACCCGGTGCACACGGCGTTCGACGGCGACACCGTCTTCGGCGTGGCCACCTGCGCCCGACCGGCGCCGGACGACCTCGGCCTGCACGACATCCTCACCGCCGCCGCGGATGTGGTGACCAGGGCCGTGGTGCGCTCGCTGCTGGCCGCCACCTCGGTGACCACACCGGCCGACACCTGGCCCTCCTACTCCGATCTCGCCGCGCCTGCCGGTCGCTGACGGCGGTCCGGCACCGTCGGGGACAATGATCGGCGTGGTCGACTCCCGCACTGCACCGGGCCTGCGGGCCCGGCCGGTCGCCGTACCGGTGTGCTGGGCGGCCACCGTCCTGGTGTTCGTCCTGGTGGTCGCCATGCAGGCGGTCAAGGGTGACTGGCTGCCGCCGGACATCTCTGTCTCGCAGTACGGCGTCGGCAGCACCGGGTGGGTGTTCAGTGCCTTCCTG
Organism: Nakamurella alba; assembly: GCF_009707545.1. Lineage (NCBI taxonomy): Bacteria > Bacillati > Actinomycetota > Actinomycetes > Nakamurellales > Nakamurellaceae > Nakamurella > Nakamurella alba. Next base: position 1,694,922 of record NZ_WLYK01000001.1, read on the forward strand.
GTGGTGCTGGGCGTGTCCACGCTGCTCTGGTGGACCCGGAGCCCTCGGGCCCGGACGTCACTGGTGCTGCTGGTCGCCGGCGCGCTGGGCTGCATGGTGACCGCCGTGGTGCGGACCGATCCCGGCGGGCTCCAACAGTCGTGGACGGCGAAGGTGCACATGGCCGGGTCGGTGCTGGCGCTGGTCTGCCTGCCGTTGGGCATGCGGATCCTGCTCGCCGCGTCGCGGGCGGCGCTGCGCCGGGCCGGACTGCTGGTGACCTGGGGGAGCGCCCTGGCGCTGATCCTGCTGCTGCTGGCGGCCTTCGGGCTCGACACCGCCGGCCTGGGCCCGCAGGACTCGTGGGCGATGTGGCAGGCCGTCGCCGTGGTGCTGGACCTGGCGCTGCTGCTCGTGGTCGGTGCCGGGCTGACACGACTCCGCCCGGCCGACGACCGGGTGGACCGGTCCACGGGTTCCTGATCGGCGCGGGCCGCGGGGCGGCGCCGGTGCGGGTCCGGTCGGTGGGGTACCTCACGATGTGCCAGAATCTTCCCGGCCACTCCGCGCCGGAGGGGCCGGATCCGGCTCTCGATGTGGTGGGCGCGGTGCCTCGCGCCAGCAGACCCACGGCCGTGGTCCGTGTCCGTGGCGTGCGGGGTGGATCAGGTACGACAGGCGCGTCCGACGAACGACTGGAGGAACGTCCCATGTCCGAGCAGAGCTCACCCGTCCGCGTCGTGTCGGCCCGTCGCCGACCGCACGTGGTCATCGTGGGTGGCGGTATGGCCGGCCTGATGTGCATCCGCGCGCTGCGCAAGGCGGACGTGGACGTCACCCTGGTCGACCGGCACACCTACAACGCCTTCCAGCCGCTGCTGTACCAGGTCGCCACCGCGGGCCTGAACCCGGGCGATGTCACCTACTTCCTCCGGGCCGCCCGGATGTCGCAGCGCAACATCAGCTTCCGGCAGGGCGAGCTGGTCGGCATCGACTCCGATGCGCAGACGCTGGCCTTCAAGGACGGCGGCTCGATGAGCTACGACTTCCTGGTGCTGAGCACCGGGGCGACCACGAACTACTTCGGCACCAAGGGCGCCGAGGAGAACACGTTCGCGATCTACACCCGCGCCCAGGCCCTCGCGCTGCGCGACCGCATCTTCACCAACCTCGAGCACGCCGCCGCCTCCACCTCCGGCGAGGAGCTGTGCATCGCCGTCGTCGGCGCCGGCCCCACCGGCGTGGAGATGGCCGGCGCGCTGGCCGAGCTGCGCAACGACGCGATGGCGTCCATCTACCCGGAGCTCGACCCCCGCCGCACGCACATCGTGCTGATCGAGATGGCCGGCAAGGTGCTCGGGCCGTTCGACGTCAAACTGCAGGAGTACGCCGCCAAGGCGCTCCGCGAGCGCGGCGTCGAACTGCGGCTCAACACCTCGGTGGCCGAGGTGCGTCCGGACGGCGTCGAGTTCGGCGACGGGTCGTTCCTGAAGGCCGGCGCGGTCGTCTGGGCCACCGGTGTCACCATCCCGAAGCTGGTCGCGGGCTGGGGCCTGCCGCAGGGCCGTGGCGGCCGTATCACCGTCGACGAGAACCTGCGCGTCATCGGCCACAAGAACATCTTCGCCGCGGGCGACCTCGCGCTGACCCCGGACCCGCTGCCGCAGCTCGGCACCCCGGCGCAGCAGGAGGGCAAGCACATCGGCAAGCAGATCTCCGCGCAGATCATCGGCCGCCCGCTGACCGCCTTCACCTACCACGACAAGGGCACCATGGCGACGATCGGCCGCCGGGCCGCCGTCTGCGACATCAAGGTGCTCGGCAAGTCCGTCCGCTACACCGGCTCCCTGGCCTGGCTGACCTGGATGCTGCTGCACATCGTGCTGCTGCTCGGCAACCGCAACCGCCTCGCCACCTTCGTCAACCTCTTCACCAAGTACCTCGCGCCCTCCCGCCGCACCAACCCGATCGTCGGCGACGTGCCGGTCTTCGAGCACGGCCAGGCGATCCGCGAGGAGGAGCAGAAGAAGCAAGCCTAGACATGGCGGCCTGGTGGCCGCGGGTCGCTCGTCCTTGAGGGAATCCCGCGTTCTGCGCTTCTCGCCTACGTTCGTCCCTCACTGCGGCTGCGATGCTCGACCGCACGATTCCGACGAGCGACCGGACATGGCGAGATGGTGCCCCGGGCCGGCGCGAGGATCTTCTTCGCAGGCGCGTAGGAAAGTGGCGACAACTGTCCCACCAGTCCCAAAAGCGCAATGATCACACGCGCGGGCGATGAAGATCCTCGCGCCAGGGGCGGCTCGGGCGGGAGCAACGGCGGCACCGGAGGTTCCGGGGCCGCCGTTGCTGTCTCGCAGGCCGCGAGCGCCAGCTCGCCATGTCCAGTCGGTGATGCATCAACGACTCGCGTAGGGTGGTGTCCATGAGTGACACCCGCTGGTTGGACGAGCGCGAGGCGCGCGCCTGGCGGGCCCTGCAGCACCTGCGCATGCCCTTGGAGCTCGCGCTGAACCGCCAGCTGGCCAAGGACTCCGGGCTCTCCACCGCCGACTACTCGGTGCTGGTGGCGCTGTCCGAGGCGCCGAACCACCGGCTGCGGGCCCGTGACCTGGTCCGCGCCGTCGGGTGGGAGAAGAGTCGGCTGTCGCACCACATCCGCCGGATGGAGACCCGGGGTCTGGTGACCCGTGAGGAATGTCCGACCGATGCCCGCGGTGCCTTCATCCGGCTCACCGCGCAGGGCATCGTGACCATCGAGCAGGCCGCGCCCGGCCATGTCGAGGCAGTGCGCGACCTGGTGATCGACCGGCTCACCCCGGAGCAGCTGGACTCCCTCGCCGCCATCGGCGAAGCGGTGGGGGCCCAGCTGCGGGCGGTCGGGTGCCCGGATGCGGCGACGGCCGGCGAGGACGACGACGAGCCGCCGACCACCGCCGTCGCCCCGGTGGTCGAGGAAGGCTGCCCGTCAGCGGCCCGGTCCGTCTCCCTGGACCTCCCGTTCGGCTGATCGCTCCCGGCGCAACCATCACCACGATGCCCGGCGCATGACCCCGGTGCCCCGCGGATACGGTGGGGGAGAAGGCCGCCGACCGCGGCGGCCGTGGAGGTGCAAGGACGACATGAGCGAGTACGACGACCGGGACATCGACGAGACCGACACCACCCCGGACGTCTCGGACGGCGTGCAGGAGCAGCTGACCGAGGGCGACACCCTCGAGCGCACCGGTCTGAAGGACCAGCTCGACGAGGGCTACTCACCTCCGGACCGCGACCCGCACATCGACGTCCCGACGCAGGCGGAGGAGGAGGCCGGGCTGTCGCTGGACGAGCTGCTGTCGGCCGAGGAACCCGATGTCTCCGCGGACGACCCGCGCTCGGGTCTGTTCGACGAGGAGGGCGAGGAGGTCGGCGACAGCCGTTCCGGACGCCTCGTCAGCAGCGATCTCGGCGAGTACGAGGACACCGAGAAGGAGCTCTGGGGCGAGGATGTCGGCATCGACGGCGCTGCCGCGAGTGCCGAGGAGGCCGCGGTGCACGTGATCGACCCCGAGGCGAACGAGATCTGAGCCGGCGGCCGGTCTACTGGTTGAGGTAGGCGAGGACGGCGAGCACCCGGCGGTTGTCGTCCTCGCTGACCGGTAGGTCGAGCTTGGTGAAGATCGAGTTGGTGTGCTTTCCGACGGCCTTCTCGGTGACGAACATCCGGGCCGCGATGGCGGCGTTGGACCGGCCCTCCGCCATCAGTCCGAGCACCTCGGTCTCCCTCGGCGACAGGGTGTCCACCGCGCTCCCGCGGCGCTTGCGGGTGAGCAGCTGCGAGATCACTTCGGCATCCATCGCGGTGCCGCCGCCGGCCACCCGGCGGACGGCGTCGACGAACTGCTCGACGTCCGAGATCCGGTCCTTGAGCAGGTATCCCACGCCGCCGTCACCGCCGGCCAGCAGCTCCCGCGCGTACAGCTGCTCCACGTACTGACTCAGCACCAGGACCGGCAGCCCGGGGATCTGCGAGCGCGCGTCGATCGCCGCCCGCAGCCCCTCGTCGGTGAAGGTCGGCGGCAGCCGGACGTCGACGACCGCGACATCGGGGCGATGCGTCACCAGTGCGCGCAGCAGCCCCGGGCCGTTGTCGACGGCCTCGACGACCTCGAAGTCGTGCGCGGCCAGCAGCCGGATCAGCCCGTCCCGCAGCAGCGTCAGGTCCTCACCGATGACAACGCGCACGGCACCTCCAGGTTCACGATGGTGCCACCCCCGGGCGGACTGGCGACGGCGACCGACCCGTCGAATGCTGCCAGGCGCCGACCGAGACCGGTCAACCCGCCCTGCGGGGAGAGCACCGCGCCACCGATCCCGTCGTCACCGACCGAGAGGTGCAGCCGTCCGTCGGTATACCGCCCCCAGATCCAGGTGTGCTGCGCCATCGCATGTTTCGCCGAGTTCGACAGTGCTTCGGCGACCGCGAAGTACATCGCGGACTCCACCGGTGCCGGCGGGTGGCCCTGGATGTCCAGGTCCACCTCGACCGGTCCGGGATGGCCGAGCGCCAGCGCCTGGATGGCGCCGACCAGACCTCGGTCCGCCAGCACCGGCGGCAGGATCCCGCGCACGAGACCGCGCAGGTCGGACAGGGCGACGGATGCGCTCTGCCGGCTCTCCGCGATCAACTCGCGGCTGGCATCGGGATCCTTGTCCATCAACTGCTCGGCGAGCCCCAGGTTCATCGACAGCGCCACCAGTCGGGCCTGGGCGCCGTCGTGCAGGTCGCGTTCGATCCGCCGGAGCTCGGCGGCCTGGATGTCGACGGCATCGGCCCGGGAGCGGGAGAGCTCGCCGATCCGCTGGGCCATCTGCTCCGAGTCCGCCCTCCGCAGCACCGTCCCGGCCAGCGCGGAGAACACCCGCAGCAGCACCGGTGAGACGAAGACCCCGACCGGGAAGACCAGGTAGAACACGAGCGCGGTGATCCCGAGAGGGAAGCCCACGACGACGGCCAGGGGGAGCCAGAGCAGGTCACGGTAGGTCGTCGGATCGGTGATCCGGTTCCGGAACCGGTCGATGAAGCCGCGTGCCTCGGACCGCCGGTACGGAGGCTCGACCTGGTGCCGCAGCACCCGGCCGGCGACCCGCCGATAGCCCATCGAGGTCAGCCGGAGCAGCTGCAGCGAGAGGGCGAGCATCGGGATGCCCACCCACACCGCGATCAGTGCGGCGGAGACGATCACCAGCGGCAGCAGGACGATCGATGCGATACCGAGGCCGAAGAACGCCGCGGCGGCACCGATGTACGTCCGGTGCCTGGTCCGCGGGCGGTCGCGTCGATCCGGGGGTGAGCTGCTCACCCGCCCAGTGTGGGGCGTCGCAGCCGCCGGGCACAGTAGGGGAAGGTCCACCACCCGGGTGGTGATCCCTACCCGGTTTCCCTGATGTGCCCGGGGCGGTCGTGGACGGGGGCCGGTGCACGACCACCACGTGACCGCGCTCCGGGAACGTTGCGCTTCCGTTGCCCGGGACGGTCGGGCCCGAGCGGGATCAGCCCGTGCGGGCGAGGAACCACCGCCGGAGCAGGAAGTACCGGGACAGACCGATCGCGGTGTTCACCCCGATCAGGATCAGCAGTCCGGTGACCGTGTCCTCGGTGTCGAGGATCCCGAAGATCAACACGGACACCAGCAGACCCAGCACGCTCGACACGAGACCGACGGCGAGATCACGTCCCAGGCCGGCGGTGCCGTGGACGGAGAAGGCGAGCGAGCGCTGGGTCGCGTTGGCGGCGAGCGTGGCGACCGTCCAGGACAGGACGTTCGCCGGCAGGCCGGGCACCCACGGGTTCAGCACCGCGAACACGGCCAGCTGCACGAGCGTCGCCGCGGTGCCGATACCGGCGAAGCGGACCAGCGGAAGACGGGTCACCGACTCCAGGCGCAACCGGACCACCGTCCGGCACGCAGAGGAGTTCACCTGATGTGCAATGCCCCGTACGGCCGTTCGCATTCCGCTCGCTCCGGAGATCTGCGTCACCCGATCGAGGGGACGACCGTCAGCCGACCCGGGCACCGACGTCCATCAGCGTCACTCTCAGCAGGAAGGCGGCCTCCGTGCCGATGAGCGCGTCGACGAGTTCCAGATAGCAGGCGAGGAACTCCTCGCCGTGGTGCGCCGGCCCGGGCCCGGTCAGGTGGTGCGCCAGCTCGTGCAGGACGACGAGTTCGCGCAGGGCCCAGGCGGATCCGGCCCGGTACGGCGGCAGGGCGATGGTCGCTCCGGCGAACTCGTAGTGCGCCTGCGTGTGCCCGGCCCGCTCCCGGACGCCGACCGGAAGGGCGGCTCTCGGCCAGGTCGATCGCACCCAGCCGAGCGCCAGCACCCGGTCCAGGTAGGCCTGGACGTCGGCGACCGCACCGAAATGCCGTTCGACCGGCAAGGTGATCCGGCTGCCGGCGACCTCTACCACGGGATGATCCGCGGAACGATCGAGGAGCCGCTGCACCAGGTGCTGCGCGTCGTACACCCGACTGCGTTGGGAGTCCCTGGTGGATGCGGCATCGGCCCGGCCGGCGCCGCGGGGCGGGGTCACCGGGCCTCGATACCGGCCCGCGCGCCGCCGATCTCGGCGTTCGCGCCGAGTCGCGCCACCTTGCCCGCACGATCCCCGGCACGACGGGAGAACTCCGAATGACCGGCGTCCGCCCGGTACCCGCCCCAGCTGCCCCGGGCGGTCGAGTGTGCCTTGTAGTGATCGGCCAGCTCGACCTCCTTCGCGCGCAGCACCAGTTCCACGCCGGTGCGCGCGGTGTCGGCGACCACCTCGGCCTGCGCCTTCTCCCGCGCCTGCGCGAGCCGCTTGCCGATGCGTGCGGCGAACGCCGCCTGGAAGTTGATCCGGGCGGTGGTCGCATGCACCGGTCGCTCGACCTGGCGCCGGCGCCACCGCTGCCCGTCCCAGAAGTCCTCGACGTCCGCAACGGTGTCCTTGGCCAGGCGCTCCGGCGAGCGGAGGTAGGCGTCGCAGGACCGCACCATCTGCACCACCAGCGACGAGTACAGCGCATCGACGGCATCCAGGTCGCTGTCGAACCCGTAGGCGTAGACCCGGGTCGAGTTGCGGGCGATGTCGCAGGTGACCTGGTTCGCCCTTGCGATGGCCAGGTAGAGCTGCACGTAGGTGCGGAGGCCGCGCTTCCCGGACGGGCCGATCTCGATCGTCCGCTGCTCGGGGACGCTCCGACGCTCCTTCTCCGTCGTGTGGGCCCGCGCGACCGCGAGGTCGACGGAGTTCAACGTGGCCAGCCGCTGGGCGGCCTGCAGGTAGGCGTCCGCCTCGTGCTCGTTCTCCGTCGACTCGGCCTTGCGCAGGAGTGCCGCGATCCGCGACAGGTTCTTGTCGGTCACCGTTCCACTGTAGGTATCACCACCGACAGTCCCGGAGAAGCGCGCTGGCGTGCGGGTTTCCGTGGTCCGGCGTCAGTTGGCACTGGTCGCGACGGCCGCCGCGGTCGATGCTGCCACCGCCCCGAGGATCGCCGCCTGGGTGCCGCGGAGCGTCTCGCCGATGGTCTTCGAGATGACCTCACCCCGTTCCGCCATCCTGGTCAGTTCCGTTGCGGTCTTCCTGGCGTGCGACCGGTCCGCCTTGTCGACGAACGTCGCCGGCAGGTGCAGTCCCTCGAGCAGGGCGACCAACGCGACATCGGGATCCGTCGGCTCGACCTGCTGCAGCAGGACCTGTTGCAGCCGGGCCCGCAGCTGTTGCTCGGGGGCCGGGTCCAGCTCCGGCCAGCGGGTGGTCGGGAACAGGCCGAGGAACTTCGCCCGCTGCTCGCCGAGGATCCCGCGCTCGACCAGCGACCGGCCGACCTTCTCCAGCAGCGGGTTCATCTTCGACGCCAGCTGGTAGAGCCACTGCCGGACGCTGCGCACCTTCTCCTCGGCCACGATCACGTCGATCGCCTCCTGCAGCAGCGGGTGATCCGGGACCGCGCCGGTGGTGGTGACGTCCTTCTTCTCGTCCACCGTGATCAGCTCACGGAGGGCCAGATCGAGCAGCAGCGCCCCGGACAGCACTCCCGGCATGCTCACCGCCGCCGACTGCTTGCCCGACTCCTCGTCGTGCGCGAGCAGGAACACCTCTTCGACCAGCAGCAGATCGCTCATGCTCCATTACTACCCGGAGCCGATGGGCGTACGCGGCCGGGCAGCGCTCCCGCAGCAAGGCGGATCTCAGACCCCGGACTCCACCGGCAGCACGCCCCGGCGCACGGCGTCGACGAGGCGGGCGTGGTCGGCCTCGGTCTGGTCGGCGTAGGCCCGGCCGAACCGGATCATCGCCCGGTCGAGGCGGTCGGAGGAGCCGACGTAGCCGGAGATCATCGATGCCCCGCTGGTCCGGGCGTGACCCTTGGCGAGGAGGTGGCCGACGATCCCGGCGTAGTCGGTGAGCGCCGCCCCGTCGATGGAGTCGAGGGCGACGGTGCCTTTCATGTTCCGGAACTGCCGGACGTAGAAGTCGAGGCCGTCCACGGTCGTCCAGCCCAGCAGCGGATCGCTGACGGTCTGCAGGGCCTGCTGGTACTCGGCCACCCGTTGCCCCTGGTGCCGGTGCCACGCGGAATCACCGTGCACGTACTTGGCCAGGACCGACCGCCGGGCCTGCTTGAGCTGCAGGAACACCACGTCGTCCGGGCTGCTGCCCTCGAGCAGCGCCACGTACGCCCGCAGGCCGACGGACCCGACCCCCACCACCTTGTGCGCGACGTCGACCAGCGTGTACCCGCCGAGGGCCCGTCGCCAGTGCGGTGCCAGGGTGGCCAGGTACTCGTCCAGCCCGACCGCGAGGGCCTCTGCCTCCCGGTCGCCGAGCCGGGTGATCAGCGGCGGCTCCTCGACGATCTTGCGGGAACCACCGAGCCGGGTGGTGAACCGGGGGAGCGCGCGGTCACTGGTCCGGGTGCGGGCGCGGGCCGCAGCCCGGTCGATCTCGGCGCGCAGCGAGTCCTCGCGCGCGCTCTCGTGCATCCGCGTCACGTCCAGGCGTTCGTAGGACCGGGCGAGCAGCGGCTGCTCCGCCAGGTGCCGGACCTCCGCACGGTAGGCCGACACGCACGACTGCACGGCCGCACCGCACTGTTCCTCGGTGAACCCGTTCTGCCGGCCCGCCACCCAGATGCTGGCCACCAGCCGGCGCAGATCCCACTCCCACCCACCGGGGTGGGCCTCGTCGAAGTCGTTGAGGTCGATGACCAGGTCCCGCTCCGGCGAGGCGTAGAAGCCGAAGTTGCCCAGATGGCTGTCCCCGCAGATGACCGGGGTGATGCCGGTCCGCGGCAGGTGCGCGACGTCCTCGGCCATCACCACCGCGGTCCCGCGGAGGAACCCGTACGGGGAGGCGACCATCCGGCCGACCCGGATCGGCACCAGCCGGTCCACCCGACCTTCGTGCGATTCCTGGATCAGCGCCACCGGATCCGGCCGCCCGACCGGCGGCGTCCAGTCGCCCAGCTCGGAGCGCGACACCTTGTGCCGCAGTGCGCGTCCCATGCGGTACCGGTCGTCGCGAGAGGTCGGTCGCCGCCGGAGGGAGGCGAAGGATTCGCTGTCGGCCTCCGCGAGCACCACGTGCCCGCTCGCTCGCTCCATGCCGTTCACCCTAGGACAGCAGGGTGTCGGGGGCGTGCGCAGCGGGCACACCCCGCGCATGGCCGAGCACAGCAGCCCCACCCCCCGCTGGCTCTTCGGCGACCAGCTCGGACCGCACTTCGACACCCGGGGTCGGGACGTCCTGCTGGTGGAGAGTGTGCACGCGCTGGGCCACAAGCCGTTCCACCGGCAGAAACTCCACCTGACCCTGTCCGCGATCCGGCACCGGGCCGCCGAACTCGGCGACCGGGCCACCCTGCTGCACGCCGCGAACTACCGGGAGGCGCTGCGCGAGTTCGGCCGGCCGGTCGACGTGCACGCCCCGACCTCCCGGCAGGCGGACCGTTTCGTCCGCACGCTGGCGGACGAGAGCCTGGTCGACCGCGTCGATCCGGCTGCCGGATTCAGCCTGTCCCGCAACGACTTCCGCGAGTGGGTCGGCGACCGGCGCACCGTCAGGATGGAGGCCTTCTACCGGTTCCAGCGGGAACGGCTGGGCATCCTGATGGACGGGGACCGGCCGGTCGGTGGCCGTTGGAGCCTGGACGAGGAGAACCGGGAGCCGCCGCCGAAGGGCGCACCGACTCTGGACCTCCCGGCGCCCTACCGGCCGCGGGAGGACGACATCGACGAAGGGGTCCGGGAGGACCTGGACCGGTGGACCCGGGACGGCATCATCGACCCGATCGGCAACGACGGACCACGGTGGTTCCCGGTGACCCGGCGGGAAGCCCTGGCCGCCCTGCACCGGTTCGTCGAGCACCGGCTGCCGCACTTCGGACCGCACGAGGACGCCATGTTGGCCGGTGACCCGGTGATGGCGCACAGCCTGCTGTCGGTGCCGATGAACCTCGGTCTGCTCGACCCGCTGGAGGTGGTCGCCGCCGTCGAGGACGCCTACCGGGCCGGTCGGGTGGAGCTGGCCTCGGCCGAGGGGTTCGTCCGTCAGGTCATCGGCTGGCGGGAGTACGTCTGGCAGCTGTACTGGCACTTCGGGCCCGACTACCGGCACCGCAACGAACACGGCGCGACCGGGCCGCTGCCGCGGTGGTTCGCCCGGCTGGACGCCGACGCGGTGCAGGCGCGCTGCCTGTCCGACGTGCTGGCCGGCGTCCGCGACCACGGTTGGGTGCACCACATCCCACGGCTCATGGTGCTCGGGAACTGGGCGCTGCAGCGGGGTTTCCGCCCGTCGGCGCTGTCCGACTGGTTCCGCTGCGCGTTCGTCGACGGCTACGAGTGGGTGATGCCGGCGAACGTGGTCGGGATGAGCCAGCACGCGGACGGCGGAGCGATGGCGACCAAGCCGTACCTGTCCGGCGGTGCGTACATCCACCGGATGAGCGACTACTGCGGTGGCTGCGTGTACCGGCCGTCGGAACGATTGGGCGAGAAGGCCTGTCCGTTCACCGCCGGCTACTGGGCGGCCCTGGACCGGATGTCCGGCGACCTGGCCGGCAATGCGCGGATGCGTCGGCCGTTGCAGAATCTACGCAGTCTCGCCGGGGTCGAGCAGGTGCTCGCCCAGGAACGGGACCGCGGCGCCGGACCGCCCTGATCCGGGGCGCCGGGATCCCGGCGAGGCCCGAGGAGGACGCATGCCGCTGCCACGCTGGGTGGCCCGGGCGAACCGGGTCGGGTTGAACAAGGTGGTCCGCCGGATCGCGCCCCGGGCACCGGGTTTCGGCCTGCTCGTGCACCGGGGCCGGAAGTCCGGGAAGGAGTTCCGCACCCCGGTCAACGTCTTCCGGACCGGCGACGGCGTGCGGATCGCCCTCACCTACGGCTCGCGCTCCGACTGGGTGCGGAACGTGCTGGCCGCCGGCGGCTGCTCGATCGTGATGCGCGGACGGACCGAGGACTTCACCGAGCCGGTGCTGCGCACCGATCCGGCGCGAGGTGGCATGCCGCTGCCGGTGCGCACGATCCTGCGGCTCACCCGGGTCGACGAGTTCCTGGATCTGCACCGGCCGGCCTGAGACCCACCCCGTTCATTTCTCGAGATCGTCGGCCTCGGGCGGCGTGTCGGCGCCGGACCTTTCGTCCCGCTCGGCCCACTCCAGCAGCGGGTCCAGTGGGAACGCGATGTCGTCGATGCCTGCGTGCAGATCACCCAGCTCCGCGAACCGGGCCGGCACGGTGGCGATGGTGAAGTCGCGCGGGTGCAGGTCGGCGATCTCGTGCCAGTGCACCGGGGTGGACACGGTGCCCTCCGGGTTGCCGCGGACCGAGTACGCCGAGGCGATGGTGTGATCGCGGGCGTTCTGGTTGTAGTCGACGAAGAGCTTCGCCGGATCCCGGTCCTTGCGCCACCAGGTCGTGGTGACGTCGTCGGGGGCCCGGCGCTCCACCTCGCGGGCGAAGGCGAGTGCAGCACGCCGGACGTCGGCGAACTCCCACTCCGGCCGGATCCGCACGTAGACGTGCAGGCCCTTCCCGCCCGACGTCTTCGGATAGCCGGTCATGCCCAGCTCGTCGAGCACCTCGTGCACCACACCGGCCACCCGTCGGACCCGGTCGAAGTCGCAGTCGGGCATCGGGTCCAGGTCGATGCGCCACTCGTCGGGCCGCTCGGTGTCCGCCCGGCGGGAGTTCCACGGGTGGAACTCGACCGTGGACATCTGCACGGCCCAGATCACCGCGGCCGGCTCGGTGACGCACAGTTCGTCGGCATGCCGTCCCCACCGCGGAAAGTACAGCCGCACGGTCTCCACCCAGTCCGGCGCACCACGCGGCAGCCGCTTCTGGTGCACCTTCTCGCCGCTGATCCCGGTGGGGAAGCGGTGCAGCATGCACGGTCGTTCGCGCAGGGCGCGGACGATGCCGTCGGCAACGGACAGGTAGTAGTGCGCGAGGTCCAACTTCGTCTCGCCCCGGGCCGGGAAGTAGACGCGATCGGGATTGGACAACCGGACCGTACGGTCACCCACAGTGAGCTCGGTGGAGGGTGAAGCGCTCTTCGCCGCCATGGCGGCCAACATATCGGTGCCCGGCGACGGTCGCGGGTCGCCCTCCGGCTTCGGAGCGCGAAGTCGTCTCGGCTGCGTGTCAGACCACCGATGGAAAACGTCTCGACGATCACTCCTGCGCTGGCTGATCACTGAAAGTCACCGTAAAGTCACTCCTGGCGACCAACCGGGGAGATGATATGCCGCTGACTGTGCTGCGCAGGGTTCCGACACGCCTTGCACTGGTGGTGCTCCTGCTGTTCGGCACCACCGTCACGATGGCCGTCACCCCGGCGGCGACCGCCGATGCGAGCACCATCGCCAGCTTCCGCACCGTGATGACCGCGGGGCAGAAGCTCGCGTCCGGCCGCACCATCACCCTGGCCAGCGGCCAGGTCAGCATGGTCATGTCGACCTCCGGCGAGCTGCGGATCTTCGCCCAGAAGACGCTCATCTGGCAGACGCCGACGGGCGGGAACGCCGGCGCCTACGCCACCATGCGGGCCGACGGGAGCTTCGCCGTCCTGGCTGCGGGTGGCACCACCCTGTGGTCCACGCCCACCGCCGGCCGTGCCGGCGCCTACCTGAGCCTCGGCCAGAACGCCGTGCTCGCCGTCCGTGCCGCCGGGTCCGGCTACGCGCTCTGGAACAGCGGCGCCACCAACTCGACACTGTTCCGTGGGACGATCCTGCAGCCCGGCTGGATGCTGTTCACCAAGGACGGCCGGGTCCGGCTTCTGATGCAGAGCGACGGCAACCTGGTGATCCATCGCGACGGGACGCTCATCTGGAGCTCCGGCACCGGTGGCAACCCGGGCGCCCAGGCCGCGGTCCGGGTGGACGGCAACCTGGTCGTCGCCCGCGCCGGGAAGACCCTCTGGCAGTCGGCGACCAAGAACACCACCGCCCGGGCGACGTTGCAGCCCGACGGCTACTTCGTCGTCTACGACTCGCTGCAGACCCCGCTGTGGTGGAAGGACAAGGGCGTACACGCCCGCCTCTGCAACACCACCGCGGCCGATCCGGCCGGCACCACCCTCACCCGCTGGCGACCGGTCATCCGCTGCGTGCTCGCGGCCCAGGGTCGCACCTGGCTGGACAGCGTCACCGACGTCGAGACGATCATCCGGTACGAGTCCTCCGGCCGGCCGGACGCCATCAACCTCTGGGACTCCAACGCCCAGGCCGGCCACCCGTCGAAGGGCCTGATGCAGGTCATCCAGCCGACCTTCGACCGCTGGCGGTCGACCGCGCTGTCCACCGACCTGTTCAACCCGTCGGCCAACATCTTCGCCGGGGTCAACTACGCCGTGAATCGCTACGGCTCCGTGCACAACGTGCCCGGTCTGGTCTCGCTACGGGCAGGCGGCCCCTACAAGGGCTACTGATCCTGCTGCACCCCGGATCCTGCTGCACCCCGGATCCTGCTGCACCCCGGATCCTGCTGATCCCCGGACCGCCCGGCCGGGCGCGGTCTCAGCTCTCCTGGTCGTCCGGCGTCTCGGTCACGGTCCGGTCGACCTCCGGGATCGCGTCCTGGGCGGAGTGCCTGGCCTGCTCGATCGCGTCGTCCGCGGCCTGCAGGTCCGCGGGCAGCTGCTCCGTCGGCCGGAAGGTGCTGTCGGCGTTCTCCGCTGTGCCGGCCGGGTCTCCCGCGCCGGTCCCGGCATCGGCCGTCGCGGCCGCGTCGTCCTCTGCCCGGCCGGCGGCGCTCGTGGTGTCGGGCTGGTCCTGCGGAGCCTGCGGGGCCGCCGGGTCGGTCGTCGACGGCCCCTCCGATCCCGGCTCGGTCCCTGCCGTGTCGGTGGTATCGATCTGTCCGGCCTGGTCGGGGTCGGAGGTGGTCATCGTCGGTCCTCTCGTCGCGCTTCGGTGTGGGACTGTCGTCGGGTCGGGCTGGATGCGGTCGGGCCGACCACGTGCGCCGACGTCAGCGACCGCGGCCGGTCTGCTCCTGCAGATCGTCGATCATCCGGCTGGCGTCCGCCTTGTTCAGGTCCTCCGGCACCTCGACCTGCGCCTCCTGGGCCAGCGTGTGCAGGTAGGAGTCCTGGGCACCGGTCATCGGTTCGTCCCCGGTGACCCACTCCGACGGGTCCTTCTCGGGGTTGGTGTCGGGCGTCTGCTGGTCCGCCATCGGTCGGCCTCCCTGTGGCTGTGCGATGCCGGGCCTGCCCCGGCACCCCGGATTCGTACCCGTGTTCGACGTCGGTCAATCCCCGGCCCGTCGTGCCGGAGGACGCCGCACCGGACCGACGCACCGGAACGACGCACCGACCGAGCGCGGACCACCTCCGGAGCAACCTCTGCTCGTCGCCGACGGACCGACACCGAACCGGATGAATCGGTCCCCGCACGCAGCGCTGTTGCAGCGTTCCCGACCTACGATGACCGCACCGTGGTTGCGACGATGCCCAGCGGCGCGGACGAGGTCCGCGCTCTCCGTGACGCCCACGACCGGTTCCTCCAGTCGGGGTCGGTCGGGGGCCGCGTCCGCGACCTCGTCGCGGACTCGTGGCGGCGCAGCGCCCGGGCCGGGGTCGATGTGGAGTACGGCGACCTGCCGATCCTGGCCGGCGACGAGCTGCGGGACTACCGCGAGTCCCATGTGCTCTCCCACGTGTTCCCGCTCCTGCACGACGTGCTGGGCCGTGCCGCCATCGAGTGCGACAGCGTGCTCGCGGTCGGCGACGAGATGGGACGGCTGCTCTGGGTGAGCGGGACACCGACCCTGCTCGCCCGGGCGGAACGCGTCGCCTTCATGGAGGGCGCCGTGTGGAACGAGTCGGCGGCCGGCACCAACGCTCCTGGCACCGCCCTGCTACTCGACGCCCCGGTGCAGATCACCTCCGCCGAGCACTTCCGCCGCCCTGTGCAGGCATGGAGCTGCGCCGCCGCGCCGATCCACGACCCGGTGACCCAGCGCATCCTCGGCATCGTCGACGTCACCGGCGGGGAGGCGATCGGCACCCCGCAGACCCTGGCGATGGTGCGGGCCGCCGCCCGGATGGCCGAGGCAGAGTTGGGCCGACTCGGCCTGGCGGCCGGATCCGGGCTGTGGCGGCCCGCGCCGATGACGGTGCACGCGCTCGGCCTGCCCGAGTGCCAGGTCACCATCGACGGCCGCCGGGTGCGACTGAGCCCGCGGCACAGCGAGATCCTGGTCATCCTCGCCGACCACCCGGACGGGCTGTCCGGCGACCAGCTCGGGATCGCGCTGTACGAAGAGGATGTCGCCGCATCGACCATGCGGGCCGAGCTCACCCGGCTGCGTGCGGTGCTGGGCGAGGACGTCATGCAGTCGCGGCCGTACCGACTGAGCCGCGACGTGAGTTTCGACTGGCGGACGGTGAGCGCCGACCTGGACGCCGGGCGGGTGCGGGAGGCGCTGCGGGACTACCGCGGGCCGCTGCTCCCGCAGTCCGACGCGCCGGGGGTGGTGGAGCGGCGGGACCGGTTGGCCGGTCGGCTGCGGGCCGCCCTGCTCGCCTCCCGCGATGCCGACCTGATGGCAGCCTGGACCCGGTCCCGTTGGGGTGCCGACGATCTCGACATGTGGCAGGCGCAACTGCGGGCGCTGCCGGTGGGCAGCCCGTTGCACGCGGTCGCCGCCCACGAGGTCAGCCGGCTCGACTCCCTCTACGGCGCACCGGATCTGCGGGTGGCCCCGCGCCGCCCGACGCGCTGACCGCCGTCCACCGTTCCTGTACAACGGATCTCCGACCGGCGGCGGATCCGCGCACTGCCGGGTTTCACGGACGTGAGTCGCAGCGTTGCTGCAACGTCACACTTCCTAGCCTGGCAGCACATCGCCCACGAAGGAGTGGGCACCGGCACGGAGGCTCGCGCAGATGACCACCTTCCCCGCACCCGGCACCGAGGGCAGCACCGTCACGGTGGCGCCCCGCTACGACAACTACATCGGCGGCGAGTGGGTCCCGCCCGCCGGCGGCAAGTACTTCGAGAACCCTTCCCCGGTCAACGGAAAGGTGTTCACCGAGGTCGCCCGCAGTACGTCCGACGACATCGAGGCGGCCCTGGACGCCGCCCACGGTGCGCGTAGGGCATGGGGCCGCACCAGTGTCGCCGAGCGCGCGGTGATCCTGAACAAGATCGCCGACCGCATCGAGCAGAACCTGCAGGACCTCGCCATCGCCGAGACCTGGGACAACGGCAAGCCGGTCCGGGAGACGCTGGCCGCCGACATGCCCCTGGCCATCGATCATTTCCGCTACTTCGCGGGAGCGATCCGGGCGCAGCAGGGCAGCATCTCGGAGATCGACCCGGACACCATCGCCTACCACTTCCACGAGCCGCTGGGTGTGGTCGGGCAGATCATCCCCTGGAACTTCCCGATCCTGATGGCGGTCTGGAAGCTGGCGCCGGCGCTGGCCGCGGGCAACTGCGTCGTCCTCAAACCCGCCGAGCAGACCCCGTGGTCGATCCTCAAGCTGGTCGAGCTGATCGCCGACCTGCTGCCGCCGGGCGTGCTCAACGTGGTGAACGGCTTCGGGGTGGAGGCCGGCAAGCCGCTCGCCTCGTCCCGCCGGATCGCCAAGATCGCGTTCACCGGTGAGACCACCACCGGCCGGCTGATCATGCAGTACGCCTCGCAGAACCTGATCCCGGTGACCCTGGAACTGGGTGGCAAGAGCCCGAACATCTTCTTCGCCAACGTGGCTGCCGCCAAGGACGACTTCTACGACAAGGCGCTCGAGGGTTTCACCATGTTCGCCCTCAACCAGGGCGAGGTCTGCACCTGCCCGTCCCGCGCGCTCATCGAGAGTTCCATCTACGACGGTTTCCTCGCCGATGCGGTGACCCGGACCGAGGCGATCAAGCAGGGCAACCCGCTGGACACCGACACGATGATCGGCGCCCAGGCCTCCAACGACCAGCTGGAGAAGATCCTGTCCTACATCGACATCGGCAAGCAGGAGGGCGCGCAACTGCTCACCGGCGGCCGCCGGGCCGAGCTGGACGGCGACCTCGCCGGCGGCTACTACGTCACCCCCACCATCTTCGCCGGCGAGAACAACATGCGGATCTTCCAGGAGGAGATCTTCGGCCCGGTGGTGTCGGTGGCGCGGTTCAGCGATGAGGCCGATGCGCTGAAGATCGCCAACGAGACCCTGTACGGCCTGGGCGCCGGTGTCTGGTCCCGGGACGGGGCACAGGCCTTCCGCGCCGGCCGGGAGATCGAGGCCGGGCGGGTGTGGACCAACTGCTACCACCAGTACCCGGCGCACGCCGCGTTCGGCGGCTACAAGCAGTCGGGCGTGGGCCGTGAGAACCACCTGATGATGCTGGACCACTACCAGCAGACGAAGAACCTGCTGGTCAGCTACTCGCCCAACGCCCTGGGCTTCTTCTAGACCCCGGCAGGAGATGGCATTCGTGTCCCGGGTGGACGTGACCGAGGAGGCGGCGGACCTGCTCCGCCGCCTCACCGGGCAGCACGGTCCGTTGATGTTCCACCAGTCCGGCGGTTGCTGTGACGGGTCGGCGCCGATGTGCTACCCGGACGGGGAGTTCCTCACCGGGGACGGCGACGTCTTCCTCGGTGACCTGGAGGTCGGACTGGAACGTGCTGTGCCGGTGTGGATGTCGGCGTTCCAGTACGAGTACTGGAAGCACACCCACCTGACCATCGACGTGGTTCCCGGCCGGGGGAGCGGGTTCTCGGTCGAGGCACCGGAGGGAGTCCGCTTCCTCATCCGCTCCAGACTGCTCACCGACGAGGAGTACGCACTGGAGCAGCAGGACTGACGGTGCCGTCCGGGTCGTACCGATCCGGACGGCACCGTCCCACGAACCCGTACCCCGGCGTCGGAACGAGCCCTCGGGCGCCGGGGTACGGTCCTCACCGACCGTGGGCACCCGGTTCGGCAGGCCACCGGGGGGTACACCCGGACCATGGCGGAATCCCGGACCGACGTCTTCGACGGCGCGATCCTCGGCATCGGTTGGACAAGCGGTGTGCGCACCGTGATCGGCGTGTGGCCGCGGTCGCCGCTGGGACCGATCGCCGACGTGATGATCGAGATGCCCTACGGTCACCGGGTTCTACTGGCCCCCACCACTGCGGTCGCCGACTACATCGCCGCCACGTACACCTTCGACGAGGTCCGGGTGCAGCCCGTTCACGCCCGGCGCTCCGGTCCGGCCGGGCGGCGCTGGTCGGTCCGCACCACCGATCTCGACCTCGACCTCGACGCCGGCCGGCGCACCGCCCTCGGCGTGCTGTTGCAGGTCGTACCGCGCGAGCTGGCCGTCGCGCCCTGGTGGGTGGGAACGCTGGACCCGGTCGCGCGCCGGGTGCTGCGCGGTGTCCGGACCAGGGGGACGGCCGGCGGCGGGCGGACGGAGTTCTACGGCGCCCTGGACCAGCACCGGATCTCCGGCGCCACCGGCAGTCTCGACGGCGTGTCGCTGGGTGGACCGGCGCCGATCGACCCGCCGGTGCGCTTCGGGTTCGGCTCCGTGCCGCCCCGGCCGTCGGTCGTCCGCATCGTCACCACCATCCGACGGTGATCCACGGTGGTGCGGGGCGGAGGGGGACCTGCACAGCAGCCCCGGCCACCGATCACCGCGAGTGACCACGGATCGCCGCCGACCCGCCGAACGGAGGATGACAGCGCGCCCGGCCGGGCCCATGATCAGGTGCTGACCGTCACGCACCCACGAAGGAGCCTGTCATGAGCACTGCGGGGCAACCGGTGTCGAGGAGCCGCTGGCTGGCGCTGTCCGCGATGCTGTTCGCGGTGGCGATGACGTTCATCGACCAGACGATCGTGGCGATCGCCGCCCCGGACCTGTCCGGCGAGCTCGGCCTGTCCCGCGGCGGCTCGCAGTGGGTGATCAACGCCTACCTGGTCGCGCTGGCCGCCGGGTTCGCCTTCTTCGGCCGACTGGCCGACGTGGTCGGGTCCAAGCGGATGGTGCTGATCGGGATCATCGGCTTCGCGGCCACGTCCGCGCTGTGCGGGGCCACCCCGACCGGCGACCTGGCCTCCGCCTGGATCATCACCTTCCGTGCGCTGCAGGGACTCTCGGCCGCGGTCATGTTCCCCGCCGCGCTGGCGGTGGTGGTCGCGTCATTCCCGGTGCAGGAACGCGGCAAGGCGCTGGCGATCTTCTTCGGTGTCTCCGGCGGACTGACCGCGATCGGTCCCATCGCCGGTGGCTACCTGACCCAGTGGACCTGGCGGTCGATCTTCTGGATCAACATCCCGGTGGCCGTGGTGGCGGTCGTGCTCACCGTGATGGCCGGGATCTCCTCGCACGGCCGCAAGGAACCGATCGACGTGCCGGGGGCCGTGCTGATCGCGGCCGGCATGGCGTTCTCCGTCCTCGGGCTGGAGCAGGCGGGCACGTGGGGGTGGGGCGACTGGCGCACCATCGCCTGCATCGTCGGCGGTCTGGTGCTGCTGGCGTGGTTCGTCGCGGTGGAACGGCGGACCGAGCATCCGCTGATCAAGCTGCGGATCTTCAACGACCGGGCCTTCGCGGTGGACAACGCGGTGCTGTTCTTCTCGATGATCGCGTTCGTGCCGGTGTTCTTCTTCGCCAGCGTCTACGCGCAGGTGGCCCTCGGCTACGACGCCAACAACGCCGGGCTGTACCTGCTGTGTTTCTTCGGCGGGTTCGCTCCGGCCGCCCAGGTGGCGGGCCGCATGCTCGACTCCCGCGGCGCCAAGCCGTGTCTGCTGATCGGCGGCGTGCTGGGCACGGCCGGGTTCGCGATCTGGGCGTCGATGCTCACCGATCTCAGCCTGGGCTCCCAGTGGTGGGCGATCGTGCTGTCCGGCGCCGGCATCGGTTTCATCCTCGGCCCGGCCTCCACCGACGCGGTGAACCGGGCGATCGGCGCCTCCTACGGCGAGGTCACCGGCATCTCGCAGACCCTGCGCAACTACGGGTCCGCACTGGGCATGGCCGTGCTGGGCACGCTGCTGTCCCAGGTCTTCACCAGTCGGCTCACCAGCACGCTGATCGGTGCCGGGGTGCCCGCCGACCAGGCTGCGACGATCGCCGGCGAGTCCGCCTCGCAGGGGGCAGGTGGCAGCGCGGGCGCGTCGGGCAGCATCCCGCAGGCACTGCAGCAGGCCGTCGCCATGGACTTCGCGGTGGCCACCCGCGCCGTCATCATCGGAATGGCCGTGGTGCTGGCGATCTCGTTCCTGCTCGCCTTCCTGCACCCGGGCGGCCGGGTGACCGAGGAGTCGACCTCACCGGCTGCGCCGGTTCCAGAGAACGCCTGAGCGCGTGGGTCAGTCGTCGAGCAGGCCGGAGGCGACCGCCGCCACCGTGGCTGCCAGTTCGGCGACAGCGTCGAGGTCCCGCCGCTGCGGCGCACCGCGCACCACGACCGGCGCGGCCACCTGCTCCCAGCCCAGACCCCCGGTGATCCCACCGAGCGCGCGCAGCGCCCCGGTGGCGTCGTCGGCGCCGTGCAGCCAGGCGCCGAACGGGAGACCCTGCCGGGCCAGCAGTGTCGGGTAGTAGATCTGGTCGAAGAAGTGCTTGAGGGCGCCGGACAGGTAGCCGATGTTCACCGGGGTGCCGAGCAGCACGCCGTCGGCGGCCAGCACGTCACTCACCCCGGCACCCAGGGCCGGCACCGCTCGCACCTCGACCGACTCCAGACCCTCCTGGCCCGCGCCGCGCAGCGCCGCCTCGAGCAGCTCCTGCATGCCGGGGGACGGGGTGTGGTGCACGACCAGCAACCTGCTCATGACCGTCCCCGGTCGCCGCCGGCCAGGCCCTCCAGGGTGTCGACGAACTCCTCGGCCCGGTCGAGCTGGATCCGCAACCGGTCCCGTCGCTGCACCGCCTCCGACCGGAACCCGTCGAGCCGGTCGCGCAGCGGGCCGATCTCGCCGGCCGCGGTGGATGCGGAGGACAGTCGGTGCAGGATGTCCAGCAGGTCCCGCATCTCGTCGATGCTGAAGCCCAGCGGTTTCATCCGGCGGATCACCATCAGCCGGTCGAGATCCTGCGAGCTGTACAGGCGGAAGCCGCCCGTGCTGCGCGCCGACGGGGTGAGCAGGCCCTCGTCGTCGTAGTGCCGGATGGTGCGCAGCGACAGTTCGGTGCGCTCCGCGAGTTCACCGATCTGCATCAGCTGGTCCGGCCCGGTCATCCGGTCAGGTTCTCATGCCCGGGGGCCCGCATGGTCATCTCTACCCTTACGTGAGGGTAGAGTTCGCCGCGACGCGCACCGTTGCGCCGCTCCGGATCCCTCCGCGAGCACCCCACCGACTGCCGAACGGATCGCTGCCGCATGCCCGACGCCACACTCGCGCCGACCCTCGCCCGCCGGTTCCGTCTGCCCACCGCCCGGGTGCTGCGCACCGAGACGTTGGCCGGTCTGGTGGTGGCCCTGGCGCTGATCCCCGAGGCGATCTCCTTCTCGGTGATCGCCGGCGTCGATCCGCGGGTGGGGCTGTTCGCCTCGGTCACCATGGCGATCGGCATCGCGTTCCTCGGCGGTCGGCCGGCGATGATCTCCGCCGCGACCGGGGCGGTCGCCCTGGTGATCGCGCCCCTGGTCCGTGAGCACGGCCTGCAGTACCTGATCGCCACCGTGCTGCTGGCCGGCGTCCTGCAGATCCTGCTCGGCGTCCTGGGTGTGGCCCGGCTGATGCGGTTCGTGCCGCGCAGCGTGATGGTCGGGTTCGTCAACGCGCTGGCGATCCTGATCTTCCTGGCCCAGCTGCCGCAGGTGTGGGACGTGCCGTGGGCGGTCTACCCGCTGGTGGCGGCCAGCCTGGCGATCATCTACCTGTGGCCCCGGCTCACCCGGACCGTGCCGTCACCGCTGGTGTCCATCGTGCTGCTCACCGGGCTCACCGTGCTGGTCGGCATCACCGTGCCGACCGTCGGCGACCAGGGTGCGCTGCCGGACACCCTGCCCGTGCCGGTGCTGCCCGACGTGCCGTACACGCTGGAGACGCTGCGGATCATCGCCCCGTACGCGATCGGCATGGCGCTGGTCGGGCTGCTCGAGTCGTTGATGACCGCGTCGCTGGTGGACGACATCACCGACACCCGGTCGAACAAGACCCGTGAGTCCTGGGGCCAGGGTGCGTCCAACATCATCACCGGCATCTTCGGCGGCATGGGCGGCTGCGCGATGATCGGCCAGACCATGATCAACGTGAGATCCGGTGCACGTACCCGTCTCTCGACCTTCCTGGCCGGCGCCTTCCTGCTCGTGCTGGTGGTCGCGTTGGGCGACGTGGTCGGCCTGATCCCGATGGCGGCACTGGTGGGCGTCATGGTGATGGTGTCGATCGCCACGTTCGACTGGCACTCCATCCGGCCGTCCACGCTGCGCCGGATGCCGCGCAGCGAGACCGCGGTGATGGTGCTGACCGTCGTCGTCACCGTGGCCACCGAGAACCTGGCCTACGGCGTGATCGCGGGCGTGCTGCTCGCACTGATGCTGTTCGCCCGCCGGGTGGCGCACCTGGTCACGGTGGAGCGGGTCCGGACGACGGGCAGCGGCGACGATCCCGTGGTGGACAGGTGGCAGGTGCGGGGCGAGTTGTTCTTCGCGTCCTCCAACGACCTGTACCAGCAGTTCGACGACCACGACCCGGCGCCGGAGGTGGTCATCGACCTGTCCGCGGCGCACGTCTGGGACGCCTCGACGGTGGCGGTGCTCGACGCCGTCGAGCAGAAGTTCCGCCGGCACGGGTCGCAGGTCCGTATCGAAGGGCTGGATCCGCACAGCGCGGACCGGCACGCCCGGCTCAGCGGGCGGCTCGGCGGCAACGAGTAGCCACCGGTCCGTCCGGCCGATGATCCGGGACACTGGTCCGGTGCAGCCGGGACGGATCAGCAGGCCGGTGGTCGGGGTGGACATCAGCCGCGGCTCGTGGGTGGCGGTGCGGCTCGATGCCGACGGCCGGTTCGACGGTGCGGCTCTCGCCCCGACGATCGCCGGGATCGTCGCCGACCTCGGACGCGACGCCGCGCTGATCGGCATCGACGTGCCCATCGGACTGTCCGACACCGGGGTGCGCGCAGCGGATCTCGCCGCACGTGCGGCACTGCCCGGCCGGGCGGCCTCGGTCTTCCTGACCCCCGTGCGGGCCGCTCTTCTCGAGCCCGACCATGCCGCGGCCACCCGGATCAGCCGGGAGGTCACCGGAGCCGGGATCTCCCGTCAGGCGCACGGTCTGCGGCACAAGATCCTCGACGTCGACGACTTCGCGCCCCGCTCACCCGTACCGCTGGTGGAGATCCACCCCGAACTGTCCTTCCGCCGTCTCGGCACCGCGGTGATACCGGTGGTCGTGCCGGGGTCGAAGCGGAGCTGGTCCGGGATCCGGCAGCGGATCCGTCTGCTCGCCGCGGCCGGGATCGACATCGGCGAGGACATCGGCGATGCCGGCCGGGAGTGCGGTCCGGACGACGTGCTCGACGCCGCCGCCGTCGCCTGGTCGGCCCGCCGGGTGCTGGCCGGGACAGCCGACCGGTTCCCGGCCGACGGCGCCGATCCGGGCACCTCCGGTCAGGCCGTGATCTTCGCCTGATCCCGCCGCAGCCGCTCACGGCGCCCCCCGGCCACGTCGACGGTGCCGACCACGATCGCCAGCACGAGGAAGCCGGCGGCAACGGCCATCCCGGCGGTCAGGGCGGCGGGGAAGTCGGGGGACTGCGGGTTCTCGGCGAGCCGGGCGTAGAACACCGACCCGACCGCCGCGATCCCGATGGCCGACCCGATGCGTTGCCCGGTCTGCAGCAGCCCGCCGGCGGTGCCGCCCTGCTGCACCGGCACGTCGGCCAGGGTGAGCGTCTGGTTCGGCGAGATCACCAGCCCGGAGCCGACTCCGCCGATCAGCAACGGCACGGCCAGCACCCAGCCCAGCGCCGGGCCCTCGACGACGTCCACCACCAGCGCCACCCCGAGGAAGCCGACCAGCACCAGCACCAACCCGATCAGCACCAGCGGTCGGCCGATGCGGCTGACCACCCGGCCGGCCAGGGCTGCTGAGATCCCGGAGCCGATGGCGAACGGCACGGTGACCAGGCCCGCGCCCAGCGCGGAGAATCCCGCACCGGCCTGCAGCAGCAGGGTGAGGACGAAGAACAGTGTGGTGAAGCCGCCGAAATAGGCGGCGATGAGCGCGATCCCGACGGTGTAGGAGCGGTGCCGGAAGAGTGTCAGGTCGAGCATCGGCTCGTGCCCGACCCTGGCCTGCCGCCGTTCCCAGAGCACGAAACCGGTGAGCACCACCAGGGCGGCCGGGACCAGCAGCCATTTCCCCGCCCCCTGCCACTCCTGCTCCTGGACGAACGGCAGCAGGAGCAGGACGACGCCGGCACCGAGCAGGACCACCCCGACCGGGTCGTAGCGGCGCCGCCCGGTCGGCCGCGACGTCGACGACCGCCCCGGCAGCAGGCGGAGGGCGAACGGAACGGCGATCAGCCCGATGGGGATGTTGACGAAGAAGACGTACCGCCAGCCGTGCTCCTCGCCGAACGCGCCGATCAGCAGACCGCCCACCAGCGGACCGAGGGCGGTGGCGATACCCACGACGGCGCCGAACATCCCGAAGGCACGGCCACGTTCCGCCCCCTGGAAGAGCTGCTGGATCAGGCCGCTCACCTGAGGGGTGAGCAGGCCGCCCGCCAGACCCTGCAGCAGACGTGCGATGACCAACCAGGTGTCGGTGGGCGCCGCCCCGCACAGCACGCTCGCGGCCACGAACAACACCAGCGCCAGCACGAACATGCCACGCCTGCCCCGGATGTCGCCGAGCCGGCCGCCGGGCACCAGCAGCAGGCCGAAGGCGAGGGCGTACCCGGACAGCACCCACTGCACACTCTCCGCCGATGCGTCCAGGCCGACGGTGATGGAATGCAGTGCCACCGTCACGATCGACACGTCGAGCAGCACCATGAAGCTCCCGATGAGACAGACCGCGAGCGCCCGCCACCGCCGCGGATCGGGCCCGTCCGTCGTCGTCGAACCGGTGCCCGGATCGGGCCGCTCGCTTTTCGCCATGCGAACGTTGTACCCGCCGATCGCCTTCGGTACCGCATCGCCGTGGCGTTGCGCCGGCCGGATCGGATCACATCACCCGACGTGTGACCGACGGCACCGCCGGTGGGTCCCGGATGGGTCCGAAAATGCCCGTTGATCCGTCATCGAAATGTGCTCCCGAAAGACCGGGGTACGCATGCGGTGGTTCGTCGCGGTGGCCCACCGCCCGTCGGTGCCTCCACCCCGGCGCCAGCGCCGGGTCGAGATGGACCGAGTGGCAACAGGTGTCGAGGAGGCTGGGAATTCCGTTCTTTCGCCGGACCGCCGGAGTCGCATGCACAACCCCCGGATGACAGGGCGGCAAAACAGTGTTGGAATTCGCTGGGAGGTGCAGGGGAAAACCGTGCGGCGACGGCTTGGCGTCACACCATTGCCATGATCCCGGACCGGCACTTGCGAACACCGGGCCACCGGAACGGGAAAAGGGACGACACCCCGAACGGCTGGTATCGCCGGCGTCCCGGGTCGGGCTAGAGTGGTGCCGCAGTTCCTCGTCCGACCGGACCCGTTATTTCCTGTGAAAGGAACATCCGATGGCTTCCGTCACCACGGTGTCACTCACCGACGACATCGACGGCAAGAAGGCCGACGAGACCGTCGCATTCGCATTGGACGGCGTGCTCTACGAGATCGACCTGCGCAAGACGAACGCCAACGCATTGCGCAAGGCCCTGGCCGAGTACATCGAGCACGGGCGGCGGGTCAGCCGTTCCTCCACCCCGCGCCCGACTGCCGCGTCGCGGGCCTCCGTGGGCGACGACCGGCGTCGTCGCCGCGAGTACCTGACGGCGGTCCGCGCCTGGGCCGAGGAGGCGGGCCTGGACGTGTCCAACCGAGGGCGCATCGCCCAGGACGTGATCGATCGCTACGAGGCCGCACAGGCCTGAGCGGTCCGCGCACCAGGCAGCGAAGAACCACCCTGGGACGTCCCGGGGGCCGTCAGGCCTCCGGGACGTTCTGCTCGATGTCGCGCAGCCACACCTGCGCGTTGCCGTCGGACGGCGCCCGCCAATCGCCACGGGGGCTGAGCGAACCACCCGCGGACACCTTCGGCCCGTTGGGCGACGCGGATCGCTTGAACTGGCTGAAGGCGAAGAAGCGCCGCACGAAGACCTGCAGCCAGGAACGGATCTCGCCCAGCGGATAGGAACGCCGCCGCTCCGGCGGGAAACCCTCCGGCCACCGGCCGTGCTCGGTGTCCCGCCAGGCGTGCCAGGCCAGGAAGGCGATCTTCGACGGCCGGAACCCGTACCGCAGGACGTGGAACAGCGTGAAGTCCTGGAGTTCGTAGGGGCCGATCGCCTTCTCCGTGCTCTGCGGCGCCTCGCCCTCCTTGACCGGCACCAGCTCCGGGGAGATCTCGCTGCCCAGGATGTCCAGGAGTGTGCCCGACACGTCGGCGGAGAAGTCCTCGCCGGACGCCACCCACCGGATGAGGTGCTGGATCAGCGTCTTCGGTACCCCGGTGTTCACGTTGTAGTGCGACATCTGGTCGCCCACACCGTAGGTGCTCCAGCCGAGCGCGATCTCCGACAGGTCGCCGGTGCCCAGCACGATGCCGCCGTGGTGGTTCGCCAGCCGGAACAGGTAGTCGGTCCGCAGCCCGGCCTGGACGTTCTCGAAGGTGACGTCGTAGACCTCGGCGCCGGAGGCGAACGGGTGCTGCAGGTCGGTCAGCAGTTGTCGTGCCGCCGGCCGGATGTCGATCTCCTCGGCGGTCACGCCGAGCGCCCGCATCAGTGACCAGGCCTGGGCCTTGGACCGGGTGCCGGTGGCGAAACCGGGCAGCGTGTACGCCCTGATCGCGGTGCGCGGCAACCCCAGCAGATCGGTGGCGCGGCAGGCGACGATCAGCGCATGGGTGCTGTCCAGGCCACCGGACACCCCGATCACCACACACCGGCTGCCGGTGCTGCGCAGCCGTTGCACCAGGCCGTCGACCTGGATGTTGTAGGCCTCGTAGCAGTCCTGGGCGAGCCGCGCCGGGTCGGCCGGGACGAACGGGAAACGCTCCAACACCCGGCGCAGGCCCAGGTCCCCGGCGGGCGGCTCGAGCCGGAACGGGATCCGGCGGTGGTCCGGGACCGCGCCGAGGGTCCGCCGGTTGTCCTCGAAGGTGCCCGTGCGCGCCCGTTCCTGCCGGATCAGGTCGAGATCGACGTCGGCCACGGTGATCACCGGGCGGCGGGCGAACCGCGGACCCTCGGCGAGCAGGGTGCCGTTCTCGAAGATGGTGGTCTGGCCGTCCCAGCTCAGGTCGGTGGTCGACTCGCCCTGCCCGGCCGCGGCGTACAGGTAGGCGGACAGGCAGCGGATCGACTGCGTCCGGCAGAGCACCGTCCTGGTGTCGGATCGGCCGATGGTGATCGGAGAGCCGGAGAGGTTCGCCAGGACGGTGGCACCCGCGAGGGCGAGCCCGCTGGACGGCGGCACCGGCACGAACATGTCCTCGCAGATCTCGATCCCGAGCGTCAGGCCCGGGACGTCGACCGCCTCGAAGAGCAGGTCGGTGCCGAGCGGCGCGGTGTGCCGGCCGACCGTCACCTGCTCGCCGCGGATCCCGTCGCCGGAGGCGAACTGGCGTCGCTCGTAGAACTCCCGGTAGTTCGGCAGGTGGATCTTCGGCACCACGCCGAGCACTGCGCCGCGGTGCACGACCACCGCGCAGTTGAACAGGCGGTTGCGGTGCCGCAGCGGCGCACCGACCACGATCACCGGCAGCAGATCGGTCGAGGCGTCGACGATCTCGTCCAAGGCGGTGTGCACCGCGTCGAGCAGGGCGTCCTGGCCGAGCAGGTCGTCGATCGCATAGCCGGTGATCGACAGCTCCGGGAACAGGGCGATCGCGACCCCGTCGGCCGAGCACTCCCGCACGGCGTCCAGGATCAGCGCCGCGTTCGCGGTGGGATCGGCGATCCGGACCGGGACCGCACAGGCCGCGACCCGGGCGAACCCGTGCCGGTAGAGCGAGGCGAAGTCCGCCGTCGTGCTGGTCAGGGTCCACTCCTCGGGTGCCGGCCGGCGGTTGCCGACCGGCACCCACGATAGTCGCGCGGTCCGCTCCACCCGTGGTCGGAGGCCGGGGCGCGTCCCCGCCGATAGCGTGGGGCGCATGCGTGCGCAGCTCTACCGATGGCTGGAGGAGCACCGCTGGGTCGGCGACACCGCCTTCGCGGCGGTGTTCGGCCTGGCCTCGGTGCTGGTCTCGCTGGGCTACATCGACTGGACGGGGTATTTCGGCTACCACAGCAGCCGGCCGTACCTGGCGATGGTGTACTCGCTGGCCTCCGGCGTGCCGATGATCTTCCGCCGCACCCGCACCGAGCTGGCGGTGGTGCTCGGCGTCGCCTACCTGGCGATCTCGCTGGGGGTCTTCCCCCAACCGACACTGCCGATCCTGCTGGCGCCGATCCTGGTGCACGCCGCTGCGGTCTGGGCCCCCCGGTCCTGGGCCATCGGTGCGTTGGTGGCCGGCCTGATCGGTGCGGTCATCGGACCCTTGCAGTGGGGGCTGGACTCGGACCCGTCGCTCCTGCTCGTCGCCGCGGGAGCCGCCGTCGTGAGCGTGGTGGCCGCCTTCGCGGTAGGGGAGCGGCGGCGGGACCGCATCGAGTTCCAGGCCGAGCAGATCCGTTCCGCAGCCGAGCGTGCCGAGCTGGTGGCAGCCGAGCAGGGGCAGCGCGAGCAGGTGACGCTGGCCGCGGAACGCGCCCGGATCGCCCGGGAACTGCACGACATCGTGGCCCACTCGCTGTCGGTGGTGATCGTGCAGGCCGACGGTGCCGCGGCGGCTGCCGCCGCGAAGCCGGAGCTGGCGGTGCCGGTGCTGCGGACGATCGCCGAGACCTCCCGCGCGGCACTGGCCGAGATGCGTTCCCTGGTCGGGGTTCTGCGGTCGGACAGCACCGGTGGCACCGGCGACGGCTACGCCCCGGCCGGGCGTCTGGTGGACCTGCCCGACCTGCTCGAGCAGATCCGCGGCGCGGGGGTCACGGTCTCGATGGACGTCCGGGGCGAACCGCGGCCGTTGCCCGCGGGTCTGGAGCTCACCGTCTACCGGGTGGTGCAGGAGGCCCTCACCAATGTGCTCAAGCATGCCGGCCCGCAGGCCACCGCGATGGTCGCCCTCGACTGGACGGCAACAGTGCTCACCGTCCGGGTGGACGACGACGGCCGGGGCGCGGCCGCCGGTCTGGGTGCGGACCCGGCCGCGGGCGTCCCCGGTTCCGGCCACGGGCTGCTCGGCATGCGCGAGCGGGTCGCGGCCCAGGGCGGGTCGCTGATGGCGACACCGGCGCCGGGCGGCGGGTTCTCGGTGCGGGTCGATCTGCCGGTCCCGGGCGCGGCATGATCCGGATCCTGCTGGTCGACGACCAGGAACTGGTCCGCACCGGCTTCGCGATGCTGCTGTCCGCGCAGGCCGACATGGAGGTGGTCGGGCAGGCCGGCGACGGCGCCGCTGCGGCCGGCCTGGCCGCCACCGTGCCGGCCGACGTGGTCCTGATGGACATCCGGATGCCGGGCACGGACGGGGTCACCGGGACCGGGCTGATCACCGCCCGCCCGGGCGCGCCGAAGGTCATCGTGCTGACCACCTTCGACCTGGACGAGTACGTCTACGCCGCGCTGGCGGCCGGTGCGTCCGGGTTCCTGCTCAAGGACGCCCGGCCGGACGAACTGCTCGGGGCCATCCGTGCGGTGGCCGCCGGTGACGCCGTCCTGGCACCGTCGGTGACCCGCCGGCTGCTGGACCATCTGGGCCACCGCCCGGCCCCCGGCACGCCGGCGGCCGCGCCGGACCGGACCGTGCAGCCCGGCCCCGCGGACCTGTCACGGCTGGACGAGCTGACCGCACGGGAACGCGAGGTGCTGGTGCTGGTCGCGCTGGGGGAGACCAACCACGGCGTCGCGGCGCGGCTGTACATGGCCGAGTCCACGGTGAAGACGCACATCGGCAACCTGCTGGCCAAGACCGGAGCCCGGGACCGGGTTGCCCTGGTGCTGTTCGCCTTCCGTGCCGGCCTCGTCGACATCGCCGACCTGCCCTGAGGGCGCCGGGCCCGGGTCCGACTCCTCCCGTGGTACTAGTCCCGGTCCCGATCGGTGGCCGGCAACCGGGTGCCGTGGTCGGAGGCGCCGACACCCTCCTCGCGGGCAGTGTTCTCCCCGGGCCGCACCGGCCCGTGCGCAGTCCGCACTGACAGGGAGGACCCGAGATGATCGGCACCACAGGAACAACCGGCACGCCGGCGACCACCGGGGCGGCAGGGACGGCCGCTCCGTCACCGGGCGTCGCCGCCGAGGCCGTCGACCTCGTCAAGGTGCACGGTACCGGCGAGGGCGAGGTACGCGCGGTGGACGGGATCTCGGTGCGGATCGCTGCGGGGTCGTTCACCGCGGTGATGGGCGCCTCCGGCTCCGGCAAGTCCACCCTGATGCACTGCATGGCCGGTCTGGACCGGCCGACCGCCGGTCGGGTGGCGATCGGCGGCACCGACCTGACCACGCTCCGGGACAACGAGCTGACCCGGATCCGGCGCGAGCGCATCGGTTTCGTCTTCCAGTCCTTCAACCTGCTGCCGACGCTCACCGCGCAGGAGAACATCCTGCTGCCGCTGGACCTGGCCGGCACCGCGGTCGACGGGGCGCGGTTCACCGCACTGGTCGGTTCCCTCGGCCTCCAGGACCGGCTGTCCCACCGTCCCGCCGAGCTGTCCGGCGGCCAGCAGCAGCGGGTGGCGATCGCCCGGGCGCTGATCACCCTGCCGGACGTGGTGTTCGCCGACGAACCGACCGGTGCCCTGGACTCCCGCACCGGGGCCGCCCTGCTCGCCTACCTGCGGCTGTGCGTGCGGGAGGCGGGGCAGACGGTGGTGATGGTGACCCACGACCCGATGGCCGCCGGGTACGCAGACCGGGTGCTGCTGCTGGCCGACGGCCGGATCGCCGGCGAACTGCAGTCTCCGACACCGGATGAGGTCCTCGCGGCCCTGCGCACCCTGGGGGCCTGACCATGAGCGTTCCCGTCCGGCTGGCCCGCGCCGAACTGCGGGCCCACGGCGCACGTGTCGTCGCGGCCGCTCTGGCCATCGTGCTCGGCGTCGGCTTCGCCGCCGCCACCGTGGTCTTCTCCGGCAGCTTCTCCGCGGCACTCGGTCGCGCCGCGGCGGCCGAGGTCGCCGCGGTGGACCTCGTCGTGCAGCCCGGCAGCGCGCCGATCGAGGCGGCCGCGGTGGCCGCCGTCCCGGGCGTCGCGCTCGCCTTCCCGGTGGACCGCGCCTACCCCGACTTCCGCGGCCCGGAGAGTCGCGGCTGGTTCAGGATGACCGGCCTGGCGCCCGAGGCCGCCCGCTGGTACGGCCTCGCCTCCGGGGTCTGGCCGACCGGCGCCGACGACCTGGTCGTCGGGGCGGACACCGCCCGCCGCAACGGGATCGCGGTCGGCAGCGTGCTGACCGTCGGCGGTGGGGACGTCGCCCGGCAGATGACCGTGGTCGGCACCGTGGACACCGGGATCTCCCCGCTGGCCGGTGCCGGTGATGTCGCCTTCGCCGTGCCGGCGACGGTCCGGGCGATCAACGACGACCCGGGCAGCGCCGGATACGTCGCCCTGGACGTGGCGGTCGCCGACGGCGTCGACGCGACCACCGTGGCCGATCGGCTCAGCGCTGCTTTCCCGGGCGCCGAGGTGCAGACCGCCGCGGACATCCGGGAGGAGGCCGTGCAACGGCTCGGCAACGACACCGACGTGGTGGCGGCGGTGCTCGGGGCCTTCGTGGTGCTCGCCGCGTTCGTCGCCGCCATGGTCGTCACCAGCACCTTCACCATCCTGCTCGCGGCCCGCCGCCGGCAGATCGCCTTGCTGCGGTGCGTGGGTGCCGACCGCGGTCAGCTGGCCCGCGGTTTCCTCGTCGAGTTCGGCGTCGTCGCGGTGCTCGGTGCCGCGATCGGGGTGGCCGGCGGGGCCGGCCTCGGTCGGCTCGTGTGCGCGCTCACCGGTATTGGCGCCACCGACATGCGCTATCCGGTACTGGGTCTCGTGCTCTGCGGGGTCGTCGGGGTGATCGGCTGCCTGCTCGCCGCCTGGGCGCCGTTGGTCCGGGCCACCCGGGTCGCTCCGCTGGCGGCCCTGCGGCCGGCCGAGATCGACGGTGCCGGGCGGAGGGTCTCGCTCGGACGCGTCCTGCTCGGCACCGGCGGCTTCCTGGTCGGCGGTGCGGTGCTCGGTCTCGGCGTCGTCGTCGGGGACCTGTTGATCGCTGCCGGCGGTGGGGTGGTGTGTGCGGTGGGCATCGTGCTGCTGCTGCGCGTCGTGCTGCCCGGTCTGTTGCGCCGGACGTCGCCGCTCGCCCGGCTGGCCGGTGTGCCCGGCCGGCTGGCCCTGGCGAACGCCGTCCGCAACCCCGCCCGCGCGGCGGCCGCCTGCACGGCGCTGGCGATCGGCGTCGGCACCGTGACCACCCTGCTGGTCGCCGCGACCTCCGCGCAGGCCGGCGCCGACCGGGCAGTGGCTCTGCGCTACCAGCTCGACCTGCAGGTGATCGACAGCCGGGAGGCGGCAGGACCGCTGCCGGGTGACATTCTCCCGGCGGTGCAGCAGGTCGCCGGGATCCGCACCGCGGTCGCGGTGCTGGGGGCCGACGCGGAACTCCGCCGGGCCGACAGCACTCCTGCCGCTGGTGCCACCGGTGATCCCGACAGCGCCCCGATCCCCACCCCGGTGTTCGCGCCCACTTTGGAGCAGTACCACTCGGTGCGCAACGGCGGTGACCTGCAGGCCGGACAACTCGCGGCACCGGCCTGGATGGTGCGGATGCTCGGCCTGACGTCGGGGGATCCGGTGGTACTGGCCGTCGGTGGCAGAGAGGTGACGCTGACCCTGGCCGACCGGCCGGTCACCGACGACAGCTCGGTGGTGGTGTTCGCCCCCGACCTGCTGTCGATCGACCCGCAGGCCGGGACCCGCGCGGTGTGGGCCGCTTTCGCGCCGGACGCCGCGGCGCAGGACGTGGTCGCCGCGGTCAACAAGCTGGTCGTCTCCCGGGACGGCATCGACGTGTCCGGCGCGGGCGTGGAGCGTGCCGCGACCGAGGAGACCATCGGACTGGTCATCCGGGTGGCCATCGCCCTTGTCGCGGTGGCGGTGCTGATCGCGATCGTCGGTATCGGCAACACCGTCGGGCTGTCCGTGCTCGAACGCACCCGGGAATCCGCGCTGTTGCGGGCGCTGGGCCTGTCGCGCCTGCGGCTGCGACTCACGGTGGTCGTCGAGGCGGTGCTGCTGGCACTGGTGGCCGCCGTCGTCGGGGTCGTCGTCGGACTCGGGTTCGGCGGGGCCGCCGCGGCGACGGCGTTCCGGCAGTCCGGCGAGGAGCCGGCCTTCGCGGTCCCGGTCATCGGCCTGCTGGTGGTGGTGGCTGCAGCCCTGGTCGCCGGCGCGGTGTCCGCGGTGCTGCCCGCCCGGCGGGCGGCCCGGGCCACCCCGGTGGAGGCGCTCGCCGAGGTCTGACCTGCGCACCGCCGGGGATCGGGTGCTATCGTGAAGTCACTTCACTATGAAGGGACATCACGGATGAGTGCACCCGATCCCCGGCAGGCCGCGCTGGACGCCGTCCTCGCCCTGGTCGTCGAACTCGGCGAGGACATGCAGCACGGTCTGGCCGCTCTCGGCCTCACCCCGGCGAGATCCCATGTGTTGTGGCAACTCCGGGCCACCGGCCCGGCGCACCAGCGGGTGCTGGCCGAGGCACTGCGGACCTCCCCGCGCAACGTCACCGGCCTGGTGGACGGGCTGCAGCAGGCCGGGCTGGTCAGCAGGAATGCGCACCCGACGGACCGCCGGGCGGTCGTGGTCGCGCTGACCGATGCGGGGGAGCAACTGGTGGACGGTCTGGAGGCCGGACAGCAGGAGCTCGCGGGTGTGCTGTTCGCCGATCGACCGGACTCTGAGATCGCAGTGGTGGCCGATGTTCTCGCCGCCGCGGTGGACCGCCTCCGGGTGGCTGTGGCCACCGCACCGACTGTGCGGGGGAGTGCGTGATGAGTGTCGGGACCGCACTGAGGTCGGCCGGCACCTACGAGTCCCGGATGTGGAGTTCGCTGTTCCGCTGGGTCTTCCGCCGCCACAGCTACGGCGGTCCGGGCAGCTTCGGGTACGTCCGCCAGGTCGCGCCGCTGATCTGGACCTTCATCCTCGTCTCCGCCATCGAGATCCCCGCCTTCCACTTCCTGGTGCCGTGGCCCACGGTCCGGATCGTCATCGACGTGCTCGGCGTCTGGGGACTGCTCTGGATGATCGGGCTGCTGGCGAGCATGTACGTACATCCGCACCAGGTGCTGCCGGCCGGAGTGGCCGTCCGGCACGGGATGTCACTCGACGTGGTGGTGCCGTGGGACTCGATCGAGTCCATCCGGCCGGTGACCCGGCTGAAGACCGGCCGCGGCACCGTCCAGGTCGAGGGGGAGACGGTGCACATCGTGCTGGCCGGCCAGACCTCCGTCGACCTGCAGCTCCGGCATCCTGTGGTGCTCGACCTGCCGAAGGGACCGACGACCGTCACGGCGGTGCGGTTCTGGGCGGACGACGCACCGGCACTCGTGGGCGCCGTCCGGGCCGAGCTCGAGGAACGGCAGAACACCCCCGCAGAGTGACAGACCGTCGCTGTCCGTCATGTTCACCCGTGGCCGTCTCGGCATCGGTGGTGCGGTCGCCGCACCGATTCGCACGGCCGGGATCTGGCGCTCACAGCAGTCGAACGACTACTCTTCGTAGCTGTTGACCACGCTTCGCTGTTGGCCCGAGTGCCCGACGTGGTCCGTCGGGAGGGTCGATCGTCATGTCCGCACCAACGCTCACCGCGGGAGCACCGGCCGCCGCCACCGCGGCGCCCACACCGCTCGTCGCCGCCGGCGCGGTCCCGTCCCGGCCCACCCGCAGCCAGGCCTTCCACCTGCTGTCCCGCTTCTCCTACGGGGCGACGACGGCCACCCTGAACTACGTCACGAAGTACGGCGCCGAGGCGTGGTGGAACGACCAGGTCAGCCGGGGGAAGCTCTATCCCGGGTACAGCGCCTCCCCCCGCGTCGCCGCGACCGGCACCCTGCTGAACAAGACCCCGGCGCAGGTCCGGGCCTGGC
The DNA here is from genome assembly GCF_009707545.1 of Nakamurella alba. Lineage (NCBI taxonomy): Bacteria > Bacillati > Actinomycetota > Actinomycetes > Nakamurellales > Nakamurellaceae > Nakamurella > Nakamurella alba. The sequence continues at coordinate 1,730,685 of NZ_WLYK01000001.1, forward strand.
AGAAGTCCAACGGCAACGAGTACGGCTGGGACCTGATGAACCAGGTGACCCGGGTGACCCTCGGACTGCAGGCGTTCAGCAACTCGCAGCTCTACGAGACCGTCGTCGACTTCTTCGCCAACCACCTCAATGTCGCCAACCACGCCGACGACCAGACCTGGGTCCGGCACACCATGGACCGCGACGTGATCCGCAAGCACGCGTTCGGCACCTTCACCGACATGTTGCTGGCCTCCGCCCGGAACCCGGCGATGCTCTCGTACCTCAACCTCGCCGACTCGACGAAGTCGATGATCAACGAGAACTACGGCCGCGAGCTGCTGGAGCTGCACACCGTCGGGATCGGTGCCGGCTACAACGAGGCGATGGTCAAGGCGTCGTCGAAGGTGCTCACCGGCCGCACCCTGGAGCGCGACCAGTCCAAGGCCACCTACATGACCTACGTCTACAAGCCGGAACGGCACTGGACCGGCCGGGTCACCATCCTGGGCTGGACCCACCCGAACACCAACGCCGCCGACGGCCAGGCGGTGGGCGACTCCTACCTGCGGTACCTCGCCAAGCACCCGTCGACGGCGAAGAACCTGGCCCGCAAGCTGTGCATCCGGTTCGTCTCCGACACCCCGTCGCAGGCGTTGATCGACAGCGTGGCGGCCGCCTACACCGCCAACGGCACCGCGATCCTGCCGACGGTGCGGGCGATCTTCACCTCCGCGGAGTTCTGGGCCTCTGCCTACAAGAAGGTGCGCCGGCCGGCCGAGAACCTCTACGCCACCCTGCGCATCCTCGACGGGCGGATGGGGTCCGACCCGGTCAAGACCCTGGACACCCTGTGGTGGATGACCCGCACGATGGGCAATGTGCCGCTGGAGTGGGCACCGCCCAACGGGTACCCGGACGTGGCCGGGGCCTGGCGTTCCTCCTCGAACCTGCTGTCGATGTGGCAGTACCACCGCGGTCTCGCGCAGAACTGGTGGAAAGAGGCGTTCGTCGTGCCACCGACCACCGCGCTCTACCCGGCGACCCGGCCGCGCACCAGCGGCGAGGCCATCCGGGTGCTCAACGTCCGACTGCTGGGGAACGAGACCTCCGCGACGCAGCAGGCGGCGCTGCAGGAGTTCCTCGGCGAGCCCGCCTCCACCCTGCTCGACAACTCCATGCTGCGCTGGTATCTCGACCACCTGGTGCCGCTGATCCTCGACGGCCCACGGCATGGTCGTCGATGACCTTGATGCGGCCGTTCCGCCAGGTCCACCGAGCACGCCACCTGCCTGCACCCCACCCCCGTCAGCCGGAGAACCGATGAACACGCCCGAGAACCCTGCCCTCGCACGGCAACTGCAGGCCCACGCCGACCAGGTGAGCGCCGACCTGGTGTGCCAGGAGCAGCAGTGGTCCGGCAAGTGGACCCGGCGACGGATGATCAAGGGCATCGGCATGGCCGGCGTCGCCGCCCTGGGCACCCAGCTGGTGACCACGAAGGTGAGCTTCGCCGCCACCGGCGCCTCCAACGGCAACACGCTGATCGTGGTGTTCCTGCGCGGCGGCGCCGACGGCCTGCGGATGCTGGTCCCGGCCGGCAGCGCACTCGGCGGCGACTACCTGCGCACCGTCCGCGGCCCGCTGGTGCAGCAGAACAGCGACCTGCTCACCCTGGCCGGCGCCCCGGGATGGGCCCTCAACAAGGGCTTCTCGTCGTTGATGCCGTTCTGGAACAGCGGAGAGATGACCTTCGTCCCCGCTGTGTCGGCGGCCGGGGTGACCCGCAGCCACTTCCAGGCGCAGCAGCAGCTGGAGCGCGGCGGCAGTTCGGCGCCCAGCGGCTGGCTGGACCGCACACTGACCGCACTCGGGCCGGGTACCACGTTCCGCGCGGTCTCCCGCGGCTACGCCTCGCCGGCCTCGATGTCGGGCAACGAGCAGAAGCTGAGCATGAGCTCGCTGGCGAACTTCTCGTTCCCCGGGTGGGACGGCGTCCGGGACGCCAGCATGAAGGCGATCTCCACGCTCTACCGCGGCGACGTCTCGGTCCTCGGGCAGGACGTCCCGGTCACCATGAAGGCGCTCGGGACTGCGGAGCAGGCCCGCAAGAACAGCACCCCGGCCAATGGCGCGGTGTACCCGTCGGGCGACTTCTCCGGTGCCCTGGCCGATCTCGCGACCATGCTGAAGTCCGAGGTCGGGCTGCAGGTGGCCACCGTCGACGTCGGCGGGTGGGACACCCACACCAACGAGGCGGGCGATCTCGACGGACTGGTCACCGCCGCCTCGACGGCGCTGGCCGCCTTCCTCAAGGATCTGGGGCCCACCCGGCGGAAGCGGGTGACCGTCGCGGTGATGACCGAGTTCGGCCGCCGGGTGCAGATGAACGCCTCCAACGGCACGGACCACGGCACCGGGTCGCTGATGTTCCTGCTCGGCGGGGGACTGCGCCGGTCCGCGGTCGCGGGTGCCTGGCAACCGCTCTCGGCCGGCACCCTGCAGGACGGCGACGTGCCGGTCCGGAACCAGGCCTTCGACGTGCTCGGCGAACTGATCCAGAAGCGGCTCGGGGTCGGAACCCTGGGCACCGTGTTCCCAGGGTTCCAACCCCGACCGTTGGATCTCGCCACCGCGTCCTGACGAGCCGTCCGGTCAGGCCGCCGGGCGGAAGGCCGCGGCCGCGCCGGACACGCTGACCCTGACCAGCTTCCCGATCTTCTGCGGCGCCCCGGTCGCATCGGAGACGAACGCGTCCTTGCTGACGTAGACCGCACCGCCGGCGATCTCGACCGCCGCCGGCGAACTGACCGGGAGCGCACCGACCGGCGTGGCCGGGGTGCTGCCCGACGACGGCAGCAGCGCCGAGACCTGGCCGCGCCCGGTGGGTCCGCCGAAGAGCTCTGCCACCAGCATCACGCCGGTTGCCGCGTCCACGGCCAATCCGGTCGGCCCGACCAGCCCGGTGGCCACTGTCTGTACCGCACCGGTGGCCGGGTTGACCCGGACGACGGTGCCACGGGCGCCCAGGCTCGGGTCCTCCGGGCCGCCCGGCAGTGAGGTGACGTAGAGCCAGCCGCCGGGTCCGACCTCGACATCGGTGGGCACACCCTCGAACCGGTACTGCGCGCCGACCGTGCAGTCCGGGAAGCCCGCGCCGGCGGCGAGGTCCGCGGTGATCGTGATCGGTGCGGCCGGCGGCAGCACGGCCACCGTGGTCACCGTCCCGTCGTAGGCCACCTTCACGATGTCGTTGCCGCCGGCATCGGCGACGTACACGCCCGCGGCGGTCGCCACCGAGGCGTACGGGTGGCTGTCGACGATGCCCTGGTACACCGGCGGTCCCGCCGGGCCGGACGGATCGACCTGGTCCAGGCAGTCCTGGTTCAGGCCGACGAACCCGTAGGTGGTGCCCTGGTCCGGGTTCGCGGTGGCCTCGTGCGCACCGAGATCACCCAGCGGGGTGGGTGTCCCACCCACCGGCATGCGCATCAGCAGCGCCGTGCCGGCCGGCTGGGAGCCCTGGTAGTAGTAGACCGTGTTGTTCCGGAACGACACGGCACCGATCTCGTCGCCCATCGGGGCACCGGCCACCACCTTCTGCCCGCCCTTGGCCGACACCTTGGTGAGCACACCGATGAAGTTCTGCGAGACGTAGGCGTCGCCGTTCGGGGCGACGGCGAAGCTCAGCGGGGAGAACAGCCCGCCGGCCATCGTCTTCGCCGAGAACGACGAGATCGGCGACGGGGCAGCGGGTGCCGGGGCGGCGCCGGCCGGGCCGGCGGCGAGCACCGAGGCGGCCAGCACGACGGGGAGGGCGGCGACGGAGAGTGCACGGGTACAGCGCAACTTCGTACTCCTTTCGGGACAACACTGTCGGGACAACTCTGGAGGAACGCTGGACAACACTGTCGGGAGGACCTGTCGGGAACTGCCCGGGCGGCGCCGTCGAAGGTGAGGCCCGGGTAAAGACGCGTTCACAGGGTGGAACACGGACGGGCAATGCCGGAGGTCCGGCCGAGAAATCACCCGCTCGGCCCATATGGGTGAAATATCCGGTTGACAGTTCCCGTGGTCGTCCCTCGGATGCCCTGTTCCCACCACTCCGTTCCGGGGTTCCTCCGTTCGGCATGTATCAGTGCCCCGGTGGACCGGAACCCGCTGGTGCGGAGACACTTCCGCCGATGCGGCCGCTCGCCACCACCCTCTCGGACGCAGGTCGCCGGGAGACCGTCTGCCGTCCCACCGATCCGGGTTTCACCCACCCGCCGCGCCCGGCCTGCGCCCGAACGGCGCGCGGGCACAGGGCTCTCCTAGACTGCGGACTGATCGGCAGCGGTGCGCCGTGTGCGCGCCCGCGGCCGGTCGATGCAGGTGGTCGGCAGGCACCAGCACTGCGGACGACTCACACGAACAAGCAGGGGAACCCGTGACGGAAGTGGACGACCCGGCCGGCGGACGGGGCGAGGGGCAGACGGCGGCACCGGGGACGGCACCGGACCAAGTGGCGTCGCCGAAGTCCACCGCCCCCTCCACGGCCCCTGCGACGAAGACTGCTGCGACGAAGACTGCTGCGTCGACGGCCGCTGCGGCCACGGTCCCGGCTGCCGCGTCCGCCCCGGTGCCGACCGCACCGCGCACCCTGCCGCCGATCCTCACTCTGGCCCGGCGGATCCCCTTCACCGCCACCTATGTCGTCATCACCGTCGTGCTCTCCGTGGTACTGGGCACCCTGTGGTCGCCGGTGGAGGACAAGTCCTGGTACGACGTCGTCGCCTACGGGCTGCCGGCCTTCGAGGACGGCCGCTGGTACACCCTGGTCCTCGGCAACTTCTTCGCTCTCTACCCCGTCTACTACCTCTTCGTCGCGGGTGCCTTCGCCCTCCTCACCGGGTTCGCCGAATGGAAGCTCGGCACCAAGCGCACCATCGTGCTGACCGTCGTCTACCAGTTCGCCGCGGTGCTGCTGGTCGCACTGTTCTTCCTGATCTTCCGCAACGCCGACTGGGAATGGGTCGCCCAGCGCGCGACCGAGACCGACGTGGGGTTCTCCGCGGGCATGCTCGCCGTCCTCGGCGTCGCGTCGGCGGCGGTCCGCCCGCCGTGGCGGCTGCGGCTGCGGCTGGCCATCTGGGTCTACGTGATCTTCTCCATCATGTTCGTCGGCCAGATGGCCGACGCCGAGCACCTGGTGGCCGTCGCGCTGAGCCTGCCGTTCTCCACCCGGCTGGCCGGTCCGCGGGGGATCCGGGCCCGGGCCCTGCCCACGCGGCACGAGCTGCGGATGCTGGCCGCGATCGGTGTGCTGTTCACCGCCGCCTCCCAGTTGGTCGGCGAACTGCTGCCCGACCGGCTGACGCCCTTCGGGCCGACCGATGACGACCCCGAGACCTGGTGGTACCTCGCGATCAACCTGGTCGTCGCCCTGCTCATCGCCAACGGACTGCGCCGCGGCTACCGGCTGGCCTGGTGGGTCGCGCTCATCCAGGTGTCGATCCCGCTGGTGCTCAGTGTGCTCGTGGTCCTGCTGGTCATCGTGCTGGCGTTCATCCCCGGCGCCGAGACACAGATCGACGCGATCCCGCAGTTCGCCGCGAATGCCGTGCTCTCCGCGGCCTTCTTCCTGCTGCTGCTGCTCGGCCGACGCGCGTTCCAGGTGCCGCGGCGCAGCAAACGCCGGCTGGCCATCAGCACCTCGCACCCCGGGGTGGCCAGGGACCTGCTGCAGCGCTGGGGCGGCGACACCATCTCCTGGATGACCACCTGGCCGGAGAACCGGCACATGATCACCGAGGACGGCCAGAGCTACCTCGCCTTCCGCCGGCATGCCGGGGTCGCGGTGGCGCTCGGGGATCCGGTCGGCCCGCCGGAATCCACCGCCGCCACCATCCAGGCCTTCGTCGGGCTGTGCGACCGCGCCGCGCTGGTGCCGTACATCTTCTCCTGCACTGCCCGGACCGCCGAGATCACCGACGCGCTCGGCTGGCAGAGCGCGCAGGTGGCCGAGGACAACCTGATCGACCTGCCGCAGCTCGAGTTCAAGGGCAAGAAGTGGCAGGACATCCGGACCGCGCTGAACAAGGCGCCGAAGGAGGGCATCACCTTCAGCATGCTCACCCTCGCCGAGCAGTCCTGGACGCTGGTGAACCAGGTCGAGAAGCTCTCCGAGGAATGGCTCGGCGACAAGGAACTGCCGGAGATGGGCTTCACCCTCGGCGGGATGACCGAGGCCCTCGACCCACTGGTCAAGGTCGGGCTGGCCATCGGCGAGGACGGCACCGTGCACGGGGTGACCTCCTGGATGCCGGTGTACGCCGGCGACGGGAAGGTCGCCGGGTGGACCCTGGACCTGATGCGCCGCAAGGACGGTGGCTTCCGGTCGACCATGGAGTTCCTGATCGCCTCGTCCTGCTTGTGGTTCAAGGCCGACGGTGCCCAGTTCCTCTCGCTCTCCGGCGCACCGCTGGCCCGGTCCGCCGGCGGCGACCGCCAGGAGACCGCGGTCGAGAAGTTCCTCGACACCCTGGGGGAGCAGCTCGAGCCGGTCTACGGGTTCCGCTCCCTGCACTCCTTCAAGAGCAAGTTCCAGCCCCGGCTCTCGCCGATGTACATGGTCTACCGCGACGAGGCCGACCTGCCCCGCATCGGCATCGCCATCACCAAGGCCTACCTCCCCGACTCCGGCATCCGCGACCTCATCGCCCTCGCAAGACACTGAGCTGTGACTTGGCGAGCTGGCGCTCGGCGGGTCGCTCGTCTTGTCAGGGATCCCGCGTTCTGCGCTGAACATGGCGAGCTGGCGCTCGCGTGTCGCTGGTCCCCAGAGGGGATCCCGCGTCCTGTGCTTCTCGCCTCTGCCCGTTCCTCGCGACGGCTGCGATGCTCGACCGCACGATCCCGGGACCGACGACCCGACATTGCGAGCGATGCTCGACCGCGCCGGGCCGAATACCGACAACCCATGTAGCCATACGGACCCGGAACGAACCGCGGCCCGTACCACGACCCCGAACCCGGTCGAACCCGAACGACACTGCACGATCCCGGCCTCCGACCGGACATGGCGGCTGGGGAAACCACCCACCCTCACCCGATCAAATACACCACCTGGACGGTGACGCTGAGTTCCTGGCTGCCGGCCTCGACGGGCATGGACATGGCGGAGTCGGAGGCCGACGCTGCGTAGCCCATGGGGTAGGGGGAGACCGTGCGCGGGGCCTCGGTGATGGAGGCGACGGCGCCCAGCGGGACGCCGGCTGCCTCGGCCATCTGCTGGGCCTGGGCCTGCGCCTGCCGGACGGCATCGGCCCGGGCGGCCGCCTTGAGCTCGCTGTCGTCGTCGATCGAGAAGGAGATGCCGTCGACCCGGATGGCGTCGCCCGCGGCGGACTGCGCGGCGTCGATGAGGTCGCCGGCGGCCGTGATGTCGTGCACGGTGGCGGTGACCATGTTGCTCACCCGGTACCCGGTGACCGTCCGGCCCTCCTTGTCGTACACCGGCTGCACCGACAACTGGCTGGTCTGCAGATCCTCGGGCAGCACACCGCCGGCCTTGAGCTGGGCGATCAGCGCGGTCGCCTTCTCCGCGTTCGACTCCATCGCACCCTTGGCCGTGGCGCCACTGGTCGCGACACCGAGTTGCAGGGTGAAGGTGTCCGGCGTGCCGGTGACGATGCCGACCCCGGTCGCGGTGATCACCCGACGGTCGGCGGTGCTGCCGCCACCGGGCGCGGTGCCCGACGACGTGACGGTGGCCGTCGCCCCTGCCGGGGCGCCGGCGGCGGCGGTGCCGGTCGAACACCCGGCGGCGGTCAGCAGTGCGGTGGCGATCCCGGACGCCACGACGACGGTGCGGATCCTTGCGGTACGGCTCATGTCTGCCTCCTCGGTACCGGCCGGCATCCGTCGCCGCCCGCTGGGTGAGGGGACGGAACACCACCGGTGACCGGTTGCACCGCGAGGCTGCTTCCGGTTCCTAGCGATTGCTAGTTAACATGAGCCGGACACCCGGCACCGTTGCCACGCCCCGAGGAGAAACGTCATGGAACTGTCGTTCACACCGCTCGCCCGGCCGAAGGGCACGGTGTCGCGGTGAGTCGGGAGATCGCCGCGCTGCGCAGCCCGCGCACCATCTACGGCCCCGAGCACGAGCAGTTCCGGGCGGCCTTCCGCAGCTTCCTGCAGCGCGAGGCGCTGCCGCACCGGGAGCGGTGGCTGGCCGACGGCATCATCGACCGCGACTTCTGGAAGAAGGCTGCGGCCGACGGATTCGTGGCGTTCACCGCCCCGGAGCGGTTCGGCGGCCTGGGTATCGACGACTTCCGGTTCAACGCCGTCATCGACGAGGAGGTCGCCTACCTGGGCGCCGCCACCGATGCGTTCCAACTGACCAACGACATCGTCGGCCCGTACTTCTGGGACCTGGCCTCGCCGGAGCAGCAGGAGCGCTGGCTGCCCGGGATCGTCGACGGCAGCACCGTGCCGGCGATCGCGATGACCGAACCCGGCACCGGATCGGACCTCCGTGGGATCCGCAGCACCGCCACCCGGACCGACGGCGGCTGGCTGGTCAACGGGTCCAAGACCTTCATCACCAGCGGGATCCAGGCGGACCTGATCATCGTCGCGGCGAAGGTCGTCGATCCGGAGATCAACGGGATCGGACTGTTCGTGGTGGACGCCACCACCCCCGGGTTCCGGCGCGGCCGCAAACTGGACAAGGTCGGCCGGCAGGCGCAGGACACCGCGGAGCTGTTCTTCGACGACGTGCTCGTCCCGGACGCCGATGTGCTGGGCGAGGCAGGCCGCGGATTGCCTTTGCTGATGGGCAATCTCGCGCAGGAGCGACTGGCGATGGCGGTGTCCGCGATCGCCGATGCGGAGCAGGCGCTGCAGGACACGCTCGAGTACGTGTCCACGCGGACCGCATTCGGCGCGCCGGTGGGCACCTTCCAGGCGAACCGGTTCTCGATGGCCGACATGGTGACCGAGGTCCGGATCGGGCGGGTCTACGTCGACGACTGCATCGAGCGGCAGAGCCGGAAGGCGTTGCCGGACGCCGAGGCGGCGGGCGCCAAGTACTGGGCGACCGAGCTGCAGTGGCGGGTGCTGGACCGGTGCCTGCAGCTGCACGGCGGGTACGGCTACATGAACGAGTACGACATCGCCCGCCGCTGGCGGGATGCGAGGGTCCAGCGCATCTACGGCGGGACCTCCGAGATCATGCAGGAGATCGTCGGGCGCTCGATCGGCCTGTGACGGTCGCCGCCCGGGCCCGCCGGCGGGGCGACGGGGGGAGCGGGGTGACCACCGACTCCTCCGGCTCCGCCGGCACACCGGCGTCCGGTGTGGCCGCGGCGGCCGCCGGCGCGGTGCGCGTGTCGGGCGTGGCCTCCAGCTCACGGATCCGGGCCCGCGCCTGCTCGATGACACCGGTGGAGGCGCCGACCGTGTGCGCGGCGATCTCGACGTAGTCGGCGGCGATCCGGTCCGGGCTGATCCGCCCCTCCGGGCGGTACCAGGTGGCGACCGACTGGATCATGCCGAGCAGCGCCCGTGCCGTCTGTTTCGGCGACACCACGTCGAAAAGCCTTGCCTGCACGCCGTCCTCGATCGCGACCCGGAGCATGTCCTCCACCTGCTTGCGCTTGGCGGCGTACACGGTGCGGTTCTCCGGCCCGAGGCTGCGCACCTCCGCATCGAGGTGCGCCAGCCGGCCGGTGGTGCTCATGTAGAGCACGAGACACTCGACCAGGGTGAGGAACCGGGCATCCGGATCGGTACCCGCGTCCTCGAGAGCCTGTGCCGCCAGCAGGTTCACGTGCGAGATCCCGGCGTCCAGCAGCGCCGTCAGGATCCCTTCCTTGTTGTCGTGGTAGTAGTACAGGACGGGCACGGTCACCCCGACGCGCCCGGCGATGTCGCGGACAGACGTTCCGTGGTAACCGTTCTCGTTGAACGCCTCGAGCGCCGCGGTCAGGATGGGACTCAGCGGGGTGGTGATGGAATCCCGCCACCCTGCGGCGTCGCCCGCGGTCCCGTCGTTGTCCTGCACGATCCCTCCCATGGCTGTTGCTCCAGTTCCTGCGCGGTTCCGTCGTCCGTCGATCCGCTGTCCGGCGGCGTTGTTCCGGGACATGCTAGCGACCGTTACACCGTGATGGGGGCAGCACGACGGAGGTCACCACACCGAGTCCCCGCGCAGCACCGCATCGGCACCACCGTCGGCGAAGAGCACCTGTCCGGTGATCAGCGTGTTCCCCGCACCGGCCAGCCAGGCCACCACGGCCGCGATCTCCTCCGGGGCGGCCGGGCCGCGCAGGGGCATCGGCACGGTGTCCTCCAGCCTGGCCCGCCGTTCCGGCGTGGCGAGCTGCGCGGCGATCATCGGGGTGCGGACCATTCCCGGCGCGACCGCGTTCAGCGTGATCCCGTCGGCCGCCCAGCCCGGGGCGCTGCGGCGTACCCAGCGGGCCAGAGCCGTCTTCGCCGCCGGGTAGATCCCGGCCCGGTCCGGCTCGGCACCGTCGACCTCGCCGGCCATACGGAGGGTGAGACGCTCGGTCTCCGCCTCGTCCCCGGCGAGCAGGGCGTCCACCAGGCCGGAACGTGCACCGGTCATCGGGAAGGCGGCAGCGAAGGAGGCGAGCGCCACCACCCGCGCCGCATCGGAACGGGCCAACCAGGGGCGTAACGACTCCAGCAGTCGCACGGTGCCGTCGAAGTTCAACCGGACGGTCTGCAGGGTCGGCGCGATGGTGCCCGCGCAGGTGACGACCACGTCCAACGGGTCCTCGCCGAGCAGGTCGCCGATCGCCGCCACTGCGGTGGCCCGACCGTCCGGAGCCGACAGGTCGGCGGTCACCGCGGCATCCCGGAGATCCACCCCGATGACCCGACATCCCTGCGCGGTCAGCAGGTCCGCGGTCGCGGCACCGATACCGGATGCTGCTCCGGTGACCACCGCGGTGCGTCGAGGACTCACCCGGCGGCCCCGATCCGGGGCGTGACCGCCTGCTGCAGTCCGGTGCGGAACGGTCCGGTGAGCAGTTCCAGGTGCCGTCCGGTGAGCTCCTCACTCATTCCACCGATGCGGTCGAAGAGGAACACGTCGGTGACCGGGAGTCCGTCCAGGTCGGCCGAGAGTCGCTGTACCGCTTGGTCGACCGTGAGGAACTGCAGCTTCGGCAGGGCAGAGGGCCGGCCCTTCGGCTCCGCGTCGGTGTAGGTGGCGCGCCGGGCGGCGCGGGCGTGCTCGATGATCTCCGAGCGGGCCCGTTCCGGGTCGTCGCACAGCACGATGTTGGCCAGACCGCCCATCCTGGCGACCGACCGGTCGTGGCCGCCTTCGTCCAGACCGTCGAGGTACGGCTCGAGCAGGTCCCGGTCCAGCCAGAGCAGACCGACGCCCAGCTTCCCCGCCCACCGGGCGCCGACGGGCCCGCGGGCGCCGTACCAGAGCGGTACCGGATCCTGGACCGGCCCCGGCGTCACGGTGCCGTCCGACCAGAGCCCGGGCAGCGCGCGGAGGGTGCGCCGGAAGTCCCGGTAGCGATCGGCGTGGGAGGCACCGAACGCGGTGAACTCCTTGGGGTCCCAGCCCGAACCGAGCCCCAGCTCGAGCCTTCCGGCACTGAGGATGTCCACCAGCGCCGCCTCCTCGGCGAGCAGCCGGTCGCTGCGGAACGGGGTGACGACGACGGCGGTGCCCAGCCGCACCCGGCTGGTCCGGGCGGCGAGGGCGGCGAGCAGGGTGAGCGGCTGCGAGAGGTAGCCGTCCGGCGCCATGTGGTGCTCTGTGGTCCACACCGCATCCAGGCCGGCCTGCTCCGCGTGCACCACACGGTCGAGGGCAGCGGCGTACAGCTCCGCCCAGTCCTCCTTGGCGCCGGGGTTACGGAGGTCCATGTACAGGCCGATGCGCATCGCCCCATCGTTTATCAACCGCTAGGTATAGGTCAAGTGAAACTGGCGGAGAGGTCCGGATCCGCGTGGCCCGCGCCACAATTGGGGCTTGCACTGTTTAACCAACGATAGGTAGGCTCGTCGCGTTCGATCATCACGGGCGTCTCCCGCCCGTCCCGCACCGTCGCGAGAGGTGAACATGTCCGGTCCGGTGCTCTCCCTGCGCGACTCCGGTGCTCCCGCCGGTCCGGCGGGCGAGACCCTCGGCGGGGTACTGGTTTCCGCCGCGCAGGACCACCCGTCGACCGTGGCGGTGGCGTTCCCCGACCACCGGCTCACCGTCGCCGCGCTGCTCGGGCGTGCCGACGAACTGGCCGCGGCCCTGATCGGCCACGGCATCGGCCCGGGGGACAAGGTCGGCATCCTGATGCCGAACTCCGGCGACTACGTGGTTGCGCTCTTCGGCATCGCCCGTGCCGGCGCGGTCGCGGTCCCGATCAACGGCCGCTTCAAGGAGACCGAGTTCGGGCACGTGGTCCGCCACGCCGATCTGCGGATCCTGCTCGCCGCACCGGCGGCCGGCGCCGACTACGCACGCCTGCTCGGCACCCTCGGCGACGCCGATCGTGGCCTGCTGGAGCTGGTCGTCTGGTCCGGGGAAGCACTGTCCGGCACCGTCCGGCCCGACGAGTTCCTCACCGCGGCAGCAGGTGTCGAGGCCACCGAGGTGGAGCGCAGGTCCGCCGGGGTCCGCCCGGACGATGTCGCAATCCTCATGTACACGTCCGGGACGACGGCGCTGCCCAAGGGCTGCCTGCTCGCCCACGGGGCCATCGTCCGGCACGCCACCAACATCGGCCGGGAGCGCTTCCACCTCACCGCGGACGACCGCTTCTGGGACCCGCTGCCGCTGTTCCACTGCGGCGGCATCGTCCCGATGGTCTCCTGCATCCAGGTGGGCGCCGAGTACCACCACGCCGGTCACTTCGACGCCGACACCGCGCTCCGGGTGCTGGAGACCGAACGGATCACGCTCGCCTACCCGGCTTTCGAGGCGATCTGGCTGGGCATCCTCAACCACCCGCGGCGGCGCTCGGCCGATCTGTCGTCGATCCGGATGGTCATGAACATCGCGACGCCGGAGCGACTGGCCTGGTACGAGGAGCAGATGCCCTGGGCGCCGCAGGTGTCCTCCTTCGGCTCCACCGAGTCCGCCAGCCACCTCACGCTCACCGAGCCGGACGAACCCTACGAGGTCCGGATGCGCACCACCGGACGGCCCATCGGCGGCATGGAGATGAAGATCGTCTCGCCGGAGTCCGGCGTCGAGGTCGCCGAGGGGGAGCGGGGCGAACTCTGCTTCCGCGGGTACGCGCGGTTCCTCGGGTACTACAAGGACCCGGAGGCCACCGCCCGCACCATCGACAGCAACGGGTGGTTCCACACCGGTGATCTCGCCTCCGTGGAGGACGGCCGGCTGATCTACCGCGGCCGGCTGAAGGACATGCTCAAGGTCGGCGGCGAGAACGTCGCCGCACTGGAGATCGAGGACTACCTGGTCCGGCACCCGGCGATCGCGGTGGCCCAGGTCGTGGCCGCGCCGGACGCCCGGTACGGCGAGGTCCCGGCGGCCTTCGTGCAGTTGCAGCCCGGTGCGTCGATCACCCAGGACGAGGTCATCGACTTCTGCCTGGACCGCATCGCCACGTACAAGATCCCGCGCTACCTGCGCATCGTCGACGAGTGGCCGATGTCCGGGACGAAGGTGCGCAAGTACGAACTGCGCGACCGGATCCGGCAGGAACTCGAGGACGCCCACATCACCGAGGCGCCGGCGCCGCGCGCCCGCCCGACGACGGAAGGTTCGGTGTGACCACCGATCTCGACACCGCTACGACCCCGGACCTGCGCACCGAGCACGAGCTCCGGCGCCTGGCCGAGCGCTACGCGGTCGCCATGGACCGCACGGACCTGGACGAGCTCGCCCGGCTGTTCGTCCCGGACGGGCGACTGGAGGTACGCGCCCCGGGCCGGGAGGCGACGATGGGCGTCTTCCACGGGCCGGGCCCGGACGGCGTCGGCCGGATCGCGCTGCTGCTCGGCGAGCTCTACGAGTCGACCATGCACCACATCACCGGCCAGGTCGTGCATCCCGATCCGGACGGGAACCCCGACCGGGCCACCGGTCTCACCTACTGCCTGGCCTACCACATCGTCAACGACACCGCGAACGGCGGCGGTCGTTCGCTGGAGACCCTGGGTGTGCAGTACGAGGACACCTTCGTCCGGGTCGACGGCCGGTGGCGGTTCGCCGTGCGCGGCGCCCTGCGGGTCTGGTCGCAGATCACCGACACCCCGCGCACGCCGTTGATCGTGGACCGCGCCGCCACCCGCTGACGCCGCCGATCCCGCCAATCCCGCTGACCCATGGTCCGGCGCCGCCGGACCACCGCACCACCGCACCACCGCAGCATCGGTGCACGAGAGCCTCCCACCACCAGCAGTTGTCATCGCACGTCCCCCCGTCCAGAGAGAACCGGAGAAGACAGCAATGCGCCTCAGAACAAAGTCGTTCGCGCTGCTCGCCGCGGTGGCGCTGACCGCCGCCGCGTGCGGGAGCGACAGCAGCACCACCACGTCCAGCAGCACCGCGGCACCGACGACCTCGGCGAGCGCCGCCACCTCGGCACCCACCAGCGCCGAGAGCTCCTCGACGGGTGCGTCGACCGATGCGTCGTCCGGCGGCTCGGAGACCTCCCCCGCCGGCGGCTCGGACGTACTGCCCGCCGAGGTCAAGGCGACCTTCCTCGGTGACCTGACCGGTGCCGCGGCGTTCTGCGGCGGCTCCGCCCGCACCGGCATCGAGCAGGCGGTGAACAAGGTCAACGAGGACAAGATGCTCGGCGACGGTGTCACCCTGTCGGTCGACTTCCAGGACACCGGCTCCGATCCCAAGCAGGCTGCGACCCAGATGTCGCAGATCGCCGGCACCGACACCATGGCCACGCTGATCGGCTGCGCGTCCGCGGTCGGTCAGGGCACCGTGCCGGTCGCACAGCAAGCGGGCGTGCCGGTGATCGCCATGCAGTCCGGTACTCAGGCCATCCTGGACGCCGGCAACTACGTCTTCCGCACCACCGCGCCGCAGTCCACCTACCACGGTGTGCAGGTCGACTACTACGCCGCGCAGGGGGCCAAGACGGCCGCCATGGTGTACCAGAGCGATAACCCGACGTTGACCGAGTTGGCCGAGAAGATCTACCCGGACCTGCTCGCGGCCAAGGGCATCGAGCTCATCTCCACCGAGGCGTTCCAGGGCGAGAACTTCGACTTCTCCGCGCTGGCCAGCAAGGTCGTCGGCGAGAACCCGGACGTCGTCTTCCTCATGGGCCAGGGCACCCCGAACGTCACCGTCGCCACCCAGCTGCTGCAGCAGGGATTCGAGGGACGGGTCGGCGGATCCGCCGGCTTCGCCAACGGTGTGCTAGAGCCGCTCGGGGCCGACGCGAACGGCTTCACCTGGCCGACCGACTTCAACCCCGCTTCGCCGGAGCCGTCGACCCAGGCCTTCGTCCAGTACTACACCGAGAAGACCGGCAAGGCTCCGGATGCCTTCGCCGCCGAGTCGTGGGACACCGTGATGCTGCTGGTCGCCGGCCTGAACAAGACCACCGACTACACCCGCGCCGGTCTGCGGGACGGCATCGAGGCTGCTACCCAGGACGGCCTGGACGGTGCGGTCGGCCCGATCACCTTCGAGAACCGGGACGCCCGCATCGGCGGCCTGCTCGTCGAGTGGGAGGACGGCGCCACCAAGATCGTCGAGTGATGTGACACCCGCGGTGGGGCCGGACTTCCCGGCCCTACCGCGGGTCCGACAGGTACACCACGGCACCACCGCTCTTGCAGAATCGGGAAGGCGATGCTCGGACAACTCAGCAATGCCGTCGTACTCGGGTCGATCTACCTGCTCTTCGCCCTGGGACTGACGCTGTCGTGGGGGGTGCTCAGCATCCTCAACCTCGCGCACGGCTCCATCTTCATGTTCGGCGCCTTCAGCGCCTACCTGATCACCCGCGAGATCTCCGACGCCATACCGCTTCCCGTGCTCGTGGTGATCGCGGCCGTGATCGGTGCGGTGCTAGCGGCGCTGCTCCAGATCCTGGTCTACGGACCACTGCTGTCCAGGGCCCAGGACAAACACGCGGGTGAACTGAACGTGTTGATCGCCAGCATCGGCGTCGGGCTGATCCCGGTGGCGGTGGCGCTCAACCTGTCCACCGCCGAGGTGGTGAACCTGCCGTTGTCGGTGACCCGGACCGAGCGTCACCGCTGGGGTTCGCTGGCCATCACCAACCTGCAGATCGCCATCGTGGTGCTGGCTCTCGTGCTGACGGTGGCACTCTGGTGGTGGGTGTCCCGGACGCAGACCGGGCGCGCGTTGCGCACCATCGCGCACTCACCGGGCACGGCCGAGCTGATGGGCGTCCCGGTGGCCCGGATGTCGGTGATCACCATGGCGGTCAGCGGCGCATTGGCCGGCACGGCCGGCCTGCTGCTCGCCGCGAACGCCAACGCGATCGAGGCGCACATGGGCGACGGCCTGCTGATCAAGGCCTTCGCCGTGATCATCCTGGGCGGTGTGGGCAGTGTGGTCGGCGCGGCGGTCGGCGCGTTCGCGCTGGCGTTCGCCGAGACCGGGGCCGTCGTCTGGCTGTCCGGTGACGTGCGCAACATCATCGCGTTCGCCCTGATCCTGATCGTGCTGCTGGTGCGGCCGCAGGGCATCTTCGGACAGAGGGCGTGGCAGCGGGCATGAGCGGCTTCTTCTCCAGCAACGACATCCTGTTCAAGACCCTGCTGATCTACGTCGTGATGGGCCTGAGCGTCCAGGTGGTCCTGCGCGCCGGCGTCTTCTCGCTGGCCAGCGCGGGCTTCTGGGGCATCAGCGCGTACACCACGGCATTGCTCGTCGACGACCTCGGCTGGGCCCTGGCCGGTCTGGTCGGACTCGTCCTGTCCCTGGTGATCTCGGCGCTGCTCGCGCTCCTGCTCGGCCGGTTGCGCGGGTTGTACCTCGGCATGGCCACCATCGCGTTCGACCTGCTGGTGGTCGCCCTCGCGAACAGCTGGGACTCGCTGACCGGCGGCCCGGCCGGGTTGTTCAACATCCCGCGCCCGCTGTCCCTGGTGGGCAGCCTGGCCATCGCCGTGGTGTGCGTGCTCGCGGTGGCGCTGTGGCACTCCCGGGCCGGCGGCCGGTTCGCCGACGTGCTGCGCACCGACGAGCCGCTGGCCAAGACGCTCGGGGTGGAGACGCAGAAACTCCGCGTCGCCACCTTCGTCTTCAGTGCCGGGCTCGGAGCGGTCTCCGGCTCCATGGCCGCGCTGACCTACGGCGTGCTGGGCCCCAACGACTCCGGCTTCTCACTGGTCGTGCTCGCGCTGACCATCGTGGTGCTGGGCGGTTCCTCGTCCTGGGTCGGTGCGCTGATCGGCGCCGTGGTGGTCACCCTGCTCCCGCAGTTCCTCGGATTCCTCTCGGAGTGGGGCGATCTCGTCTACGGAGCGCTGGTGGTGGTCGTGGTGCTGTTCGCCCCGAAGGGCCTGCTCGGCCTGCTCCGGAAGGTCGGGGACCTCCGGCACCGACCGCCGCCGGACGGGCCGCCGACGGCGGCACCGGAACAGGCCGAACGGCAGCCGGCGGTGCGGTCATGACCCCGATGCTGGAGGTCGACGACCTCAAGGTGCACTTCGGCGGCGTGAAGGCCGTGGACGGCGTCAGCTTCACCGTCGAGCAGGGCTCGCTGTGCGGGTTGGTCGGTCCGAACGGATCGGGCAAGACCACGACCATCAATGCGATCTCGGCGCTCGTGCACCTGACCGCCGGCAGCATCTCAGTCGGCGGCCGGGTGAGTTCGGGCCGGACCGCGTCGGTCATCGCCCGGTCGGGCGTGCGCCGCACCTTCCAGGCGATCCGGCTGCTGCCGGACCTGACGGTGCTGCAGAACGCCATGCTCGGCGCCGACGACGGCGAGAAGGTGCTGCAGCCCGCATTCGCACCCTGGCGCGCGGCACGCGCCCAGCGCCGGGCCCGGGAGGCCGCGATGACCGCCCTGGAACGGGTCGGCGTGGCCCACCTCGCCTCCGTCCGGCCCACGGCGCTGCCCTACGGGCACCAGCGCCGGGTGGAGATCGCCAGGGCGCTGGCCGGCGAGCCGGACCTGCTGCTGCTGGACGAGCCGGTGGCCGGCATGTCGCCGGCGGAACGGATCGAGATCGGCGAGCTGCTGCTCTCGTTGAAGGCCGACGGCACCACCCAGCTGCTGATCGAGCACGACCTCGGCATGGTGACCCGGGTGTGCGACTTCCTGGTGGTCATGGACTTCGGGAAGGTGATCGCCAGTGGCGATCCGGTCCCGACCACCCGCAACGAACTGGTGAGGGAGGCCTACTTTGGACGCAAGCACGTCGCCGCTGATGACAGTCTCGGGGCTTGAGGTCGCGTACGGCAACGTCGTCGGCCTGCGCCGGCTGGACCTGGCGGTCGAAGCCGGGCAGGTGCAACTGATCCTCGGCTCCAACGGCGCCGGGAAGTCGTCCGCACTCGGCGCGATCGCCGGATCGGTCCGGAAGCGGGCGGGCACCGTGCACCTGGACGGCACCGACATCTCCCGGCAGCGGGCCTGGCGGGTCGCCCAGCGCGGGATGGTGCTGGTGCCCGAGGGGCGGCAGATCATCGGCCCGCTCACCGTGGAGGAGAACCTGCGGCTGGGCGGCTACGCGAACCGGACCGGCACCGCCGCCCGGATCCTCGACGAGGTGTACGAGCTGTTCCCGATCCTGGGCGAGCGCAAGGACCAGGCCGGCGGCCTGCTCAGCGGTGGCCAGCAGCAGATGCTGGCCTTCGGCCGGGCACTGATGGCGGACCCGAAGGTGATCCTGCTGGACGAACCGTCGATGGGCCTGGCCCCGGTCATGGTCGACCGGGTGCTGGAGGCGGTCACCGGTATCGCCGCGCGGGGGATCGGTGTGGTCATGGTCGAGCAGAACGCCTCCGCCCTGGACATCGCCGACGAGGTCAGGGTTCTCGAGCAGGGCCTGGTGGTGCTCGAGGGCACCCCGGCCGAACTGCGGGACGACCCGCGGGTGATCAGCGCGTTCCTCGGTGCGGCCTGACATGGCCGGCAGGGGCTGAAGGGGACAGCGATGACAGAGGGAACGACCCCGGGCCGGGCCGGTCCGGGGGGCTGGCGGCCGCTCACCGGCATCACCGTCCTGGACTTCACCCGGATGCTGCCCGGGGGTACGGCGACGATGGTGCTCGCTGACCTGGGCGCCCGGGTGATCAAGATCGAGCACCCGCCACGCGGGGACGAGACCCGTTGGCTGGCACCGCGGGTGGGTACCGACTCGTCGGTGCAGCACCAGTACCTGGACCGGGGCAAGGAATCGGTGTTCCTGGACCTGAAGTCGGAGGACGGACGGGCCGAGGCGGTCCGGCTGGCGGGCACCGTGGACGCGGTGATCGAGAGCTTCCGTCCCGGCGTGGCCGACCGGCTCGGCGTCGGCTACACCGACCTGCTGGCGGTGCAGCCACGGTTGGTCTACCTGTCGCTGTCCGGATACGGCGCCGACGGTCCGAAGGCCACCGAGGCCGGGCACGACCTCAACTTCTGGGGCTCGGCCGGGCTGCTCGGCCCGGAGCCGGACGAGAGGTCCGCCGGGCCGGGCGCCGACGCGGTGAACGGCGGCGGAACACCCGACGCCGACAGTGATCCGGCGTTGCGCACACCGACGGTGCTCGGTGCCGACATGACCGGCGGAACGCTGGCGGCACTGGCCCTGGTGGCCGGTGTGCAACAGGCCCGGACCACCGGTGCCGGGGTGCACCTGGATCTCGCGCTGGCCGATGCCGCGCTCTACCTGGGTGGTCAGCAGATCGCCGAGCGGCTGGGCAGTGCGGAACTGGGGGAGCCGGTGCAGTCGCCGTTGCTGGGGTCCAGCCCCTGCTACAACCTGTACCGCTGCTCCGACGGGCTCCGCATCGCGGTGGCCGCGGTGGAGCCCAAGTTCTGGGCCCGCACCGCCACCCTCGTCGGGCATCCCGATTGGGCGGCCCGGCAGTTCGACCGCTCGCTGATCCCCGAGGTGCGCCACCTGTTCGCCGGGCACCCCCGCGGGCACTGGGTCGACCTGCTGGTCGGACAGGACACCTGCGTCACCGCGGTGCTCGACATCGCCGACCTGCCAGCCGATCCCGGGGTGCTCGACCGCGGCTCGCTGGTCCGCGCCGAGACGGCCGCGGGAGAGGTCTGGCAGGTCGCGCCTCCGGTGCGTACCGCAGGGGTGCACGTCACAAACACTAGCGCTCGTTAAAGAGAATGCGGTAAGGTCGGTCCTGTGAGAGTTGCCCGTGCCGTGCGGTTCACCGACGAGGAGCCGGCAGCGGTGATCGAGGTGGTCGACGTCGACGCCCCGGTCGCCCGCCCCGGATGGTCCGTCGTCGACGTCCGCGCCGCCTCCCTGAACCGTCATGATCTGTGGTCCATCGCCGGCGTCGGCGTCACCGCCGATGACCTGCCCCTGCCGCTCGGCTCCGACGTCGCCGGGGTCACCGCCGACGGCCGCGAGGTACTGGTGCACTCGCTGGTCGCCGATCCGGTGGGTGGTGGCGGTGACGAGCTGCTGGACCCGCGGCGCAAGCTGCTGGCGGACGCCGGTTCCGGTGGCGGGCTGGCCGAGCAGGTGCTGGTGCCGACCCGGAACCTGGTGGACAAGCCGGCCGGACTCACCTTCGAGCAGGCCTGCTGTCTGCCCACCGCCTGGCTCACGGCCTATCACATGCTGTTCGTCAAGGCGGCGCTGCGACCGGGCCGGACCGTCCTGGTCCAGGGCGCGGGCGGTGGCGTGTCCACGGCGGTCGTGGTGCTGGGTGCCGCGGCCGGACTGCGGGTCTGGGCGACCAGTCGCAGCGAGGAGAAACGTGCCCGTGCGGTCGAACTCGGCGCCGACCGCGCCTTCGCCACCGGCGAGCGGCTGCCGGAACGGGTCGACGTCGTGATCGAGACCGTGGGCGGCGCCACCTGGGACCACAGCGTCCGCTCGACGAAGCCCGGCGGCAGCATCGTGGTGGCCGGCGCCACCGCCGGCGCCGTGGTGTCGACGGACCTGAACCGGCTGTTCCTGCAGCACATCTCGGTGATCGGGTCGGCCATGGGCCGCATCCGCGACCTGCAGGACCTGGTGAGCTTCTGCGTGCAGCAGCGCATCTCACCGCCCATCGACTCGGTGTTCGCGCTCGACGATGCGGCCGCGGCGATCCGCCGGCTGTCCGACGGCGACGCCTTCGGCAAGATCGTCGTCACCCCCTGAACCACCGGGCACCGCCCCGGGATCTGCCCTCCTGACACCTACTCATCGACGAGAGAAGCGAGACAACAATGGATTTCGGCCTCGACGAGGACCAGCAGACGTTCGCGAAGATGGTCCACGAGTGGGTGGACAAGGAAGCGCCGAAGTCGGCCGCCCGCGAGTGGGAGAAGAACGAGCACGAGTTCCCGTTCGAGCTGTGGGACAAGTTGGCCGCGGCCGGCTTCCACGGCATCGGCATCCCGGAGGAGTACGGCGGGCAGGGCGGTGACGTGCTCACCCAGATGATCCTGGCCCGTGAGCTGTCCCGGTCGCTGGCCGGCCTGACCTGGGTGTGGGGCATCACCTCCTTCGCCGGCGGCAAGTCGGTGGGCTACTACGGTTCCGAGGAGCAGAAGCAGAAGTACCTGCCGCGGATCGCCGCCGGCCAGGACAAGTGGGCGATCGGGTTCACCGAGCCGGGTGGCGGCACCGACGTGCTCGGTGCCATGCGCACGAAGGCCACCAAGGTCGACGGCGGCTGGCGGATCTCCGGGCAGAAGACCTGGAGCTCGATGTCGCACGTCGCCGACTACATCCTGCTGCTCGCCCGCACCGACGACAACGTCGCGAAGCGGCACCAGGGGCTGACCCTGTTCATCCTGCCGACGAAGTCGGAGGGCGTGCAGATCAACGAGATCCCGAAGCTGGGCATGCGGGCGCTCGGCTCCTGCGACGTCTACCTGGACGACGTGTTCGTGCCGGACGAGAACGTGCTCGGCGAGGCCAACAAGGCCTGGTACATGCTGCTGCCGACGCTCAACAACGAGCGCATCATGCTGTCGTCCTTCTGCGTGGGCATCCTGGACGGCGTCCTCGAGGACGCCCTGCGGTACATGCACGAGCGGGAGGCCTTCGGCGGCCCGATCGGCCGGTTCCAGTCGCTGCAGCACCACGTCGCCAACATCGCGATGTGGCGGGACCAGGCCGAGCTGATGGTGTTCAAGGCCGCCTGGATGCAGTCGCTCGGCCGGGACTGCAAGCGCGAGTCGACGATGGCCAAGATCGTCGCCTCCGAGCTGGCCGGGCAGGGTGCGGACCTCGGTCTGCAGATCCTCGGCGGCATGGGCTACTCCGCGGAGACCGACATGCAGCGCTACTGGCGCGATGTCCGGCTGTTCCGCATCGGGCCGATCACCAACGAGATGGCCCGCAACACGATCGCCGAGGACCTCGGCCTGCCCCGGTCGTTCTGAGGCCGGATTCCATGAGCGACGGACCGATGGCCCACCTGGTGGGCCGGCGTGTGCCCGGAGGCACCTACCGGATGGAGCCGTACGAGAGCCGGCTCGCCCGGGAGGCGCTGCACGCGGTGGCCGACGACGAGCCGCATCCGGTGATGGCCTTCATCGGGGTGCAGCGCGGGATGGGCTGTTCGGTCCGCGAGCTGTTCGAGCTGCTGGAGTTCGACATCGACGACGGTCCGTTGCTGGCCCGCACCACCATCTCCGTCCCGGCGGCGTTGCACACCGACACGCCCTATGCGGTGGCCGGCGCGGTCACCGACGTGCGGCGCAAGTCCGGTCGCGCGCTGGGCGACTTCGACCTGGTGACCTGCGAGTTCACCATGGACGATGCGACGGGGCGGGCCGCCACGGTGACCAACGTCTACGCCCTCCGGCGGTCGGCATGACGGGCGCCCTGCCGGAGTGGCACCTGGCGGAGGTGCAGGCGGCGCCGATGAAGGTGCTGGCGCTGTTGCTCGCCGATCCCAACCCGATCCACTGGGACCGGGCCGCCGCGGCACAGGTGCTCGGCACGCCGCGCGAGGTCAACCAGGGGCCGTCCAACATCGCGATGATCTACCGGCAACTGGCCGAGGCCTTCCCGGGCCGCCGGATCACCGAACTGTCAGTCGCCCTGCAGGGCAACGTCTTCGCCGGTGATGCGGTGACCGCCGCGGGCACCGTGACCGGCACCGGCGAGGACGGCAGCACCCTGGTCGACGTCACGCTGACCGTCGACGGCGGCGCCACCGTGGTGACCGGCGCCGCCCGCGTCGCCCCACCTGCCACAGGCACAGATCCCGCCGCCGACACCGAGTCCGCAGCCGACACCGAGTCCGCACCAGCAGTTCCCACCCCGGCACCCCCACAGGAGAGCACCCATGCGTGAAGCAGTCATCGTCGAAGCCGTCCGCACCCCGATCGGCCGGCGCAACGGCGCACTGTCGTCGGTGCATCCGGTGGACCTGTCCGCGGCGGTGCTGAACGCGCTGGTGGACCGGACCGGCATCGATCCGGCGCTGGTCGACGACGTGATCTGGGGCTGCGTCAGCCAGATCGGCGAGCAGGCGATGAACGTCGGCCGGATGGGCGTGCTCGCCGCCGGCTGGCCGGAGTCGGTGCCCGCCACCACCGTCGACCGGCAGTGCGGGTCGTCCCAGCAGGCCGCAACGTTCGCCGCGGCCGGAGTCATCGCCGGGCACTACGACATCGCAGTGGCCGGAGGCGTCGAGTCGATGAGTCGGGTGCCGATGTTCTCCACCGTGCAGGACGGACCGGGCCACCCGAACTCGCCGCGCGTGCTGGACCGCTACCAGGACCGACTGGTCCCGCAGGGCATCGGCGCCGAGATGATCGCCGAGCAGTGGGGTCTGAGCAAGGAGCGGCTGGACTCCATCGCCGTCCGGTCGCACGAGCGGGCGCAGGCCGCGATCACCGGCGGCCGGTTCGCCGGCCAGATCGTGCCGGTGGAGAACGGCGACGGCGTCAAGGTCGACACCGACGAGGGCGTCCGGCCGGGCACCAGCCTGGAGACCCTGGCCACCCTGAAGACCCCGTTCCGGGAGAACGGCCGGGTCACTGCCGGCAACGCCAGCCAGATCTCCGACGGCGCCGCGGCGCTGCTGATCATGACCCCGGAGAAGGCGGCCGAGCTGGGTCTGCGGCCGATCGTGAAGTTCACCGCCTCCACCGTCGTCGGCGTCGACCCGGTCACCATGCTGACCGGGCCCATCCCGGCCACCCGGAAGATCCTGCAGCGCACCGGTCTCGGCGTCGACGACATCGGCGCCTTCGAGGTCAACGAGGCCTTCGCCTCCGTCATCGGCGCCTGGGAGAACGAGATCGGGCCGGACACCGACCGGGTCAACGTCAACGGCGGCGCCATCGCCCTGGGTCACCCGCTGGGCTGCTCCGGCGCCCGGGTGATGACCACGCTGGTGCACCACATGCGGGACAACAACGTCCGCTACGGCCTGCAGACCATCTGCGAGGGCGGCGGACTGGCCAACGCGGCCGTGCTGGAACTGGTGAACTGACACCATGCCCGTGGATCAGGGCACCGCGCCGGGGTACGAGACCGCCGCCGGCGCCCGGATCTGCCCGCTCTGCGAGGCGTGCTGCGGGCTGGACGCGTCGGTGCAGGACGGGCGCCTGGTGAAGGTCGTACCGCGCGCCACCGACGTGTTCAGCCACGGCTACGCCTGCCCGAAAGGGCTCGCGCTGGAACGCATCGACGGTGATCCCGATCGGCTCACCTCGCCGATGGTGCGGATCGACGGCGTGCTCCGCCCGGTCGGCTGGGACGAGGCCTTCGCGGTGATCGCCGAGCGGTTGCCGCCGTTGCTCGCCGAGGACCGCAACGCCTGCGCGATCTACCTCGGCAACCCGTCCGGTCACAACCTGGACCTGGGCTTCTACGAGGCCGCCCTGGTCAGCGCCGTGCGCAGCCGGAACCTGTTCTCGGCGGCGACCGTCGACTCGATGCCCCGGCACCTGGTCAACGGCATGATGTACGGCACCGGGTTCGGGGTGCCGGTGCCCGACCTGGAGCGGACCTCGTACCTGCTGGTGATCGGCTCGAACCCGATGGTCTCCAACGGCAGCCTGATGTCGGCACCGGGCATCCCGGGGAAATTGCGGGACCTGAAGGCGCGCGGCGGCCGGCTCGCCGTGGTCGATCCGGTCCGCACCAGGACCGCGGCGATGGCGGACCGGCACCTGGCGATCCGGCCCGGCGCCGACGCGCACCTGCTTGCTGCGATGATCACCACCCTGGCGGGACGCGGGTTGATCGACACCGGCACCGCCGGAGCGCATCTGGAGGGCCTGGACGAGCTGCTCGCCGCGCTGGCGCCGTTCACCCCGGCCGCGGTGGCAGCCCGGTGCGGGCTGGAGCCGGCCGCCATCGAAGACCTGGCCATCGAGTTCGCCGCGGCCGACGGCGCCGCCGCGCACGTCCGGATCGGCGGCAGCACGCAGCGTTTCGGCGCCACCACGAACTGGCTCGTGGACGTGCTCAACATCGTCACCGGCAACCTGGACCGGCCGGGCGGCGTGATGTTCGCGGCGGCGCCCGGTGGTGCCCCGAACACCCGGCCCGCCGACGGGCGGGGCTGGCCGCACTCCCGCTGGACCAGTCGGGTGCGCGGGTTCCCGGAGCGTCAGGGCGAGCTGCCGGCCGCCTGCCTGGCCGAGGAGATGGAGGTCCCGGGGCCGGGCCAGGTCCGCGCCCTGATCAGCATCGCCGGCAACGTCGCCCGCTCGCTGCCGCACTCGGCGCGCATCGAGAAGGCGCTGGCCGGGTTGGACCTGCTGATCTGCCTGGACGGCTACCTCAACGAGACCACCCGGTACGCCGACGTGATCCTGCCGCCGCCGCGGCTGGTCACCCGCGGCCACTTCGATCTCACGATCAACCAGTTCGCCACCCGGAACGTCGCCCGCTACTCGCGTCCGCTGTCCGCGCTGCGGCCCGGCGAACGCTCGGAACGGGAGGTGCTGCTCCGGCTCGCCTCCGTCGCCCGCGGCGACGGCGACCTTCCCGTCGAGGAACTGGACGAGGCCTTCGCCCGCAAGGCGGCCGACCGCAGCGACACGCTGTACGGCCTGGAGCCCGGTACCGCCTGGGCCGGCATCCGGCACCGTCGCGGGGCCGAACGGCTGCTCGAGCTGGGCCTGCGCACCGGCCCCTACGGCGACCTCTTCGGCCGCCGGCCCGGACGGCTGGACCTGGACGCCGTGGAGAACGCCCCGGACGGCGTCGATCTCGGGCCGCTCGAGCCACGACTGCCGGAGGTGCTGCGCACACCGAGCGGCCGCATCGAGCTGGCCCCGCCGGATCTGGTCGCCGACCTGGACAGGCTGGAGCAGGACCTGGCCCCGGAGCCGCCCGGCACCATGCTGCTGATCGGGCGCCGGCAGCCGCGCGGGATGAACTCCTGGCTGCACAACGCGCTGCCGGTCAACCGGAACCACCCGTGCACGGCGCAGGTCTCGCCAGCCTCGGCACAGAGACTGGGCGCCGCCGACGGCGGCCTGGTCCGGGTCGCCTCCGCCGTCGGCGAGGTCGAGATCCCGCTGGAGATCTCCGACACCGTGCCCGACGACCTGATCAGCATCCCGCACGGCTGGGGTCATTCCGCCGACGGCACCCGGCAGCAGATCGCCGTCACCACCCCCGGCGTCAACGCCAACCTGCTGAACGACGACGCCGATCTGGACCCGGTCTCCGGAACTGCCGTGCTCACCGGACAGTTGGTCACGGTGACGGCGCTGTGAACCGCGCTGTGAACCGCGCTGTGAACCGCACCGCCCCAGCACTTCCCAGCACCTCCTGATCGACCGCTGCAGCTCGAGAGGACCCCGATGACGCTCCACGACATTCCGACCGACACTCCCACCGACAGCACCGTCGGCGCACAGCCGGGCGGGGGCACCGTGCCGGACGACTTCCCGCGCACCGTGCCCGAGATGGTGCTGCGCAGCGCGCAGCGGTACGCCGACCGTGAGGCGTTCATCTTCGACGACACCCGCGAGACCTATGCCGAGCTGCTCGACCGGAGTCTCGAGATCGCCCGTGCCCTGGTCGGTCTCGGCGTGCAGCCGGGGGACCGGGTCGGGGTGCTGCTGCACAACAGCCTGGACTACATCCACCTGCTGTTCGGCTGCGCCTTCGCCCGGGCGACCGCGGTGCTGATGAACATCCGGCTCGCCCCGCCGGAGCTGGCCTACATCGCCCGCGACTCCGGCATGCGGTTCCTGGTCACCGACGACCTGGCACTGGACTTCAGCGACCTGCCCGGTCGCATGCGGACGGCCCTGCCCGGTCTCGCCGACGCACCCGAGGGGGTGGCCGGCCGGTCCGACGCCGCCCCCGACCTGGTGGCCTGCTTCCTGTTCGGCGACACCACGGCTCGCGGGTTCCTCGGTCGGGCCGAGTTGCTGGCCGCCGCGGAGCCGGTGTCCGCCGACAGCGTGCTGGCCGGGATCGGGCAGACCGACCCCGAGGACTGCTACATCATGATGTACACCTCCGGGACCACGGCGAACCCGAAGGGCTGCCGGCTGCCGCACCGGTCGATCCTGCGCACCGGGTTCGAGGTCGGCCGGCACGGGTTCCGGTTCACCGAGACGGACAAGCTGTGGAACGCGCTGCCGCTGTTCCACGTGAGTGCGCAGGCGCCGATGACCGGTGTGCTCAATGCCGGTGCCACCTACGTCTCCGAACTGCACTTCGACGCCGAGGAGTCGCTGGCGTTGATCCTCCGCGAGGGCGTCACCGCCATGTTCCCGGCGTACTCGACGCTGACCCAGCCGCTGCTGAACGTCTCCGGGGACCCGAAGACGACCTTCGCCGGGGTCCGGGCCATGCTCACCGTCGGCCCGCCGGAGTTGCTGATCTCCTACCAGGAGCAGCTGCCCGACACCACGATCCACATCAGCTGCTACGGCTCCACCGAGCTCGGCGGGATCGTGACGCTGGGCCGGCTGGACGATCCGGTGGAGGTCCGTGCGACATCGGGCAAGCCGTTGTCCGGCATCGAGCTGGAGATCCGCGACCCGCTGACCCGCGAGGTCGTACCGGCGGGCACCCAGGGCTCGATCTGGATCCGCGGCTACAACCTGTTCACCGAGTACCACAACGATCCGGTGAAGACGGCCGAGAGCCATGACGAGCACGGCTGGTTCGACACCGGTGACCTCGGGAAGGTCGACGCCGACGGCAATCTCACCTTCCTCGGGCGGATCAAGGACATGCTGAAGGTCGGCGGCGAGAACGTCGCGTGCGTGGAGATCGAGGCGCTGCTCGCCGCCCACCCGGACGTCGCGATCGCGGCCGTCATCGGAAAGCCCGACCCGAAGTACGACGAGGTCCCGGTGGCGTTCGTGGAGCTGATCCCCGGCCGGTCGATCAGCGAGGAGGCGCTGATCGACTACAGCCGGAAGAACCTGGCGAAGTGGAAGGTGCCGCGCGAGGTGCGGTTCGTGACCGAGTGGCCGATGTCCATCACCAAGATCCAGAAGTACAAGCTCAGGGAGCTGCTGTGAGCCTGCGGGCCGCGGTGTAGCGGTCGGTGACCAGGTGACCCGTCACCTGGTCACCGCCGCCGACGGTCACGATGCCGGTGATGTACAGATCCGCCGGCCGGCCGGCCCGGTCCTCCGGGACGGCCAGTCCGCTGCGGTAGGACCCGTCCAACCGGACGTGGAACGCGACCCGCTCCCCGGCCCCGAACAGGTCCAGCACGGTCACCGTCGCGTCGTCGAGCCGTACCCGCGGCCCATGTGCGTCGTCCACCTCGAGGACCTCGTCCTGCAGGAAGGCCGGGTCCGCCAGTAGGTCCCGCACGACCTGCTCGATCCGCGGGTCGGCCGGCATCGGTTCCTGCAGCCACGGGTCGAGCGCGGGGGAGGGGACGGGCAACGGGCCGAGGACGCCCTCGAGCTGCTCCCGCCGGGAGTGGTAGTCCTGTTCCACCCGGCACTCCGACAACAACCCGTCCCGGGTGCGGTACATGCTGATGCCGCGCCAGGACCCGGACGTCCCGGTGCGCAGTGAGCGGCCGTGCTCGCTGAACCGCAGCGCCGCCCGGTCGGTGCCCAGCACCAGGTCGTGCACGGTGAAGCCGAGGGTCGGGAACTGCTGGTACAGGCGGGCCGTGGCGGGCTTGTAGTTCTCCTCCCGGCCACTGACCTGCGCCGGGCCCATGATCAACAGGTAGTCGTCGACCATCAGCTCGTCGCAGACCGAGAAGTCATGGGCCGCGGTGTATCCGAACGCATAGCGCCGGAGCAGCTCGGACAGGTGGTCAGGGGCGGTGCGGGGCGTCATCCGGGCCTCTCAGCGGTCGGCGTCGTACTCGGTCAGCGGTCGTCGTACTTGTCGCCGCGGCCGGCCGCCGAGAGCACCGCGGTCCAGCCGCCGTCCACCACGATCGACTGGCCGTTCACGTAGGCGCTCAGGTCCGAGGCGAGATACACGCAGGCACCGGCGATGTCACCAGGGGTGCCGAGCCGCCCCAGCGGGACCACGCCGAGCATCGGGTGGTGGTCCGCGCCGCTGGCCAACGGCCGATCGATGAGCGTCATCGCCGTCTCGATGACACCCGGGTGCACGGCGTTGACGCGGACTCCGCGCCCGGCCAGCTTCGGATCGCCGGCCGCGGCATAGGTGATCAGCCGCACCCCGCCCTTGCTCGCCGAGTAGCCGGGGGAGGCGACCGAGCCGTGCAGGCCGGCGACGCTGGACATGTTGATGATGCTGCCGCCGCCCTTCTCCGCCATCCGGCTGCCCGCGGCCTTGATCCCGAAGAACACACTGCGCAGATTGATCCCGAGGATGCGGTCGAACTCCTCGACCGGAAGGTCCAGGATTGAACCGGGCTTGCCGACGATGCCGGCGTTGTTGACCAGGACATCGACGCCGCCGAACTCGTCGGCGGCGGCCATCAGCGCCTCCCAGTCCGACTCGCTGCTCACGTCGCAGGTGACGAAACGGTAGGTGGCGCCGAGCTCGTCGAGCAGCTCCGTGGTGGGCTTCCCGCCCTCCCGCGGCTCGGAGATCAGGTCGGCGAGGATGATCGCGGCAGCGCCCTGCCGGGCGTACTCGAGTGCGATCTCCCGGCCGTTGCCGCTCGCGGCGCCGGTCACGACGGCGACCTTGCCGGCCAGCAGGCCGGCGGTGGGTGCGGTGCCCATGCTGAAGTCCCTTCTCCCGGTGCCGGCCCCGGTGCCGGTCCACCCGACCGGTTCTAGCGGTCGCTAGGTAGATAGTGGCACACCGACCGCGCGCCGTCGATGGTGCATGATCCGGGGGTGGCAACGGATCCGGTGCAAGCGGGCACCCTGGACGTCGACGGGTCCCGGATCGCCTGGTGGACAGCGGGTACCGGCCCGGGTACGCCGTGGCTGCTGCTGCACGGCGGCGGAGCCCATGCGGGCTGGTGGCGGCCGATGGCAGCTGTCGTGCGAGGGCGCCCGGTGGTGGCGCTCGACCTGTCCGGGCACGGCCGGTCCGGCTCCCGGGAGCGGTACAGCTACCAGGGCTGGGCGCAGGAACTCGTCGCGGTCGCCGGAGAGGTGTGCGGAGGTCCGGTGGTGGTCGTTGCGCACAGCATGCACGGCCGCACCGGTGTGGCCGCTGCGGCCCGCCACCCGGACGCCGTGGCCGGCCTGGTCCTGCTGGACACCATCATCCCCACCCGGTCCGGCGAACCCGACCCGCGGCGGCCCGGAGGTCCGGTCCGGCAGCCGACCCGCGAGGACGCGCTGCGTCGGTTCCGGCTGCGGCCCGGGACCGGCCTGGTCGATCCGGCCATCCTCTCGGTGCTGGCCGAGGAGTCAGTGGTGCAGGACGCAGGCGGCTGGACCTTCGCCTTCGACCCGCGGACCTTCGAGGCGGCGGACCTGGTCTCGATCAACGGCCTGGTCCACCGGGTGCGGTGCCCGGTGGCGGTGGTGCGGGGATCGCTGAGTGCGATCGCGACGCCGCCGATGGCGGCGGAGTTCTCGGCCGCGCTCGGGCGTCCCGTCGTGCGGGCCGAGGTGCCCGGTACCGACCACCACATGATGCTGGAGGACCCGGAGGGCACCGCGCGCGTGCTCGGCGCCTCGGTCCGGGCGCTCCGCATCCGGTGAGGCGTGAATCGTCGTTCTGATGTCGGCGAGGTCACTGGTCGATCTGACGAGCGCTAGGTATACGGTAGGCATCCCGAGCCCGACACCGCCGTCGCCCGACTGGAGACCTCATGACCGTGATCAGCCGTACCGACGACGGGTCCGTGGCCGTCCTGACGCTCGACGTCCCGGGCCGGTCCACCAACGTGGTGGACGAGCAGGTGCTCGCCGAGCTGGCCGACCACCACAGTGCTCTCGAGGCCGACCCGGCGATCGAGGCCTTCGTCGTCACCTCGGGCAAGAAGAGCGGCTTCGGGGCCGGTGCCGACCTCGACTGGCTCCCGCAGCTCGTCGCCCGACCGGATGCCGCCGAGTACCTCGGTGGTGTGCACGCGCTGATGGCACGGATCGCCGGCTCCGGTACACCGATGGTCGCGGCGGTCGACGGGTTCGCGTTCGGCGGCGCCCTGGAACTGCTGCTCGCCGGGGAGGAGATCGTGGTGACGCCGTCGGCCACCCTGGGCCTGCCGGAGGTCACACTCGGGCTGCTGCCCGGTGGGGCCGGCACCCAGCTGGTCCGCCGCTGGCTCACCGCCGAGCAGGCCCTCGACGTCCTGCTCACCGGCCGTCCGCTGACCGCCGCGGCGGCGCAGGAGGCCGGCCTGGTGCAGGAGATCGTGGCCCCCGAGGACCTGCTGGCCGTCGCCATCGGCCGGGCGCGGGCTGCTGCCGCCCGCACCACCCGTCGTACCGACCGCGACAGCAGCGAGTCGCTCGCAGCCGCAGCTGCATCCCGGCGCGAGACCCTCGCCCCGGCCGCCGGTTCCGCGCCCGACCGGATCCTGGGGGCGGTGGCCGCAGGGGCAGCCGGCGGATTCGCCGCCGGGTCGGCTGCGGAGGTGGCCGCGTTCCTGGACCTGGCCGTCTCGCCCACCTCCCTCGCACTGCGCCACCTGTTCCAGGCCGAGGCGGACATCAAGCGCCGCAGCCGGTCCGACGGTGCACCGGTGTCGGCCCTCGGCGTGGTCGGGGCCGGCCGGATGGGTGCGGCGATCGCTGCCACCGCGGTCACCAAGGGTCTGCAGGCGGTGGTCAGGGACGTCGGTCAGGACAAGGTGGACGAGGCGCACGGCTACCTCGACCAGGTCCTCTCGCGCACCAAGGCCTCGCCGGACAAGCGGGCCGCGGCCGAGGAACGATGGTCGGGCACGACGGAGTGGGAGGGCTTCGCCGGCGCTGACGCGGTGATCGAGGCGGTCTTCGAACTGCCCTCGCTCAAGAACGAGACCCTCTCCGCGATCTCCGGTCTCGTCGCACCGGATGCACTGATCAGCACCAACACCTCGGCGATCCCGATCTCGTCGCTGGCCCCCGCGGTGTCCAACCCGGGCCGGTTCATGGGCACCCACTTCTTCTCCCCGGTGGACCGCATGCCGCTGGTCGAGCTGATCCCGCACACCGGCACCGACCCGGCCACGGTGGCCCGGGTGGCCGGCCTGGCCCGGTCCCTGGGCAAGGTGCCGGTCGTGGTCGCCGACGTGCCCGGCTTCCTCACCTCGCGGGTCTACGCCCGCTGGCTCATCGAGGGCGTCCGGCTGCTGCTGGAGGGCGTGCCGGTACCGGCCGTCGACGCGGCGGCCAAGGCCGGCGGCTTCCCGGTCGGGCCACTGCAGGCGCACGACGAGGCGTCGCTGGACCTGGTGGTCAAGGCCAGCATCACCCAGGTCGCCGAGGCGGTGATGACCGACCGGCTCGATGTCGCGACGGTCCGGGCCGCCCTGGAGAAGCTCATCGCCGCCGGGGTCACCGGCCGTAAGGACGGCTCCGGCTTCTACGCCTACGCCGACGGCCGCCGGTCCGGCGCCAACCCTCTGGTGGCCGACACCCTGGGCGTCACTGCCGATGTCGACGCCGTTCCGGCCGACGTGGTCCGCGACCGGCTGCTGTACGCCTTCGCCTCGGAGTGCTGGGTCTGCTGGGACGAGGGCATCGTCTGCCACCCGGACGATGGCGACGTGGCCGCGGTGCTGGGCATCGGGTTCCCCCGCCCGCTGGGCGGCCCGTACCACTGGGCCGATGCCGTCGGCGCCGCCACCGTCGTCGCCCGGGCGGCCGAGCTGGATCCGGTGGCCTTCCCGGTCGGTGCCCGGCTGCCCGCGTTCGCGGCCGATGGCGGCAGCTTCGCCGCCGAGACCCGGCTCGCGGTGCCGGGCCGGCCGGCATGACCGCCCGACTGGCGCTGGTCACCGGCGGCAGCCGTGGCATCGGCCGGTGCACGGCGGAGATCCTGCTGGCCCGGGGCCATGCCGTGGTGATCACCGGCCGGGACCCGGAGCGGCTGGAGAAGGCTGCCGCCGAGCTCGGCGGGGACGTCCGCACCCTGGCGATGGACGCCGCGGACGTGGCCGGGACGGCGACCTCGTTCGCCGAGGTGGCGCCCGACATCCTCGTCGCCAACGCCGGTGTCGGCTACTCCGGCACCGTCGCCTCCACCCCGCTCACCGACTGGGACGATGTCATCGCGACCAACGTCACGAGTGCGTTCGTCGCGATCAAGGCCGTGCTGCCGCACATGCTGGAGGCCGGGTGGGGGCGCATCGTCACCGTCGGGTCGATGGCGGCGCACGTGCCGATCCGCTACGGGATCGCCTACACCGCCTCGAAGCACGCGCTGTGGGGACTGACCAGGGCGGTCTCCGTGGAGTGCCGGAAGAAGGGGGTCACCGCCAACATGGTGGCCCCGGCTTTCGTGCGCACCGACATGACGCGCGCCAACGCCGAGCTGCTCGGTGGTCCGATCGAGGAGGCCGAGGCCAAGCTCGGCGCGCTGTCCACCTGGGGCCGGCTGATCGAGCCGGAGGAGGTGGCCGAGCAGATCTGCCGGTTCACCGGCCCGGAGGCCGACGGCATCACCGGTACCTCGGTGACCATGGGCTTCGACAGCACCCTGGACACCGACCCGCTGACCGTCTGACCCGGGTGGGCCGGCGTCAGTCGGCGCCGAGTGCCACCTCGCCGGTGATGCCGACGACAGTGCCGCCGCCCACCCAGATGTCATCGCCGACGGCCTCGACCGACACCCGGCCGCGCCGCTGCAACCGGGTGCCCTGGGACGCG
This sequence comes from Nakamurella alba, assembly GCF_009707545.1. Taxonomy (NCBI): domain Bacteria; kingdom Bacillati; phylum Actinomycetota; class Actinomycetes; order Nakamurellales; family Nakamurellaceae; genus Nakamurella; species Nakamurella alba. The sequence continues at coordinate 1,764,938 of NZ_WLYK01000001.1, forward strand.
AGGTAGGAGCGCGGCGCGATGCCGGCCCCGATCAGCCACTGCGCGATCGAGGCGTTGAGACTACCGGTCACCGGGTCCTCTCCCTCTCGGCTCACGAAGGCCCGAACCTCGTACTGCGCGGGCGAGCCCGGCGGGTAGGCGCCGACCACGCCGATGTTCGGGACGCCGTCCAGCCGAAGTTCCTCGCGCTGCAGCGCCAGGACGGCGTCGGCGCCCCGCAGCAGCACCGCCAGCCAGCCCGGACCGTTGTCCGCCCACTGCGCACCCAGGATCTCGTCCGGCCTCAGCCCGAGACCGTCCAACACCGCAGCCAGGTCCGCCTCGGACACCGGTCCGGACCGCAGCCGCGGCGGCGCCGCGAAGGCCAGCCGCTGGTCGGTGATCCGCACCCGCACCAGCCCGACGCCGCATTCCTGGACGAGTTCGGACGACCGGTGGGGGACTCCTCCCGCCTCCAGCCAGGCCCGGGCGGATCCGAGGGTGGGGTGGCCGGCGAACGGCAGTTCGCCGGCCGCGGTGAAGATCCGCAGCCGGTAGTCGGCGGCCGGGTCGGTGGGGGACAGCAGGAACGTCGTCTCGCTGAGGTTCGTCCACCGGGCGAACGCGGCCATCGTCGCGTCGTCGAGCGTGTCCGCGTCGTGCACCACCGCGACCGGGTTGCCCAGCAGGAACTCATCGGTGAACACGTCGATCTGGCTGAAGCGCATGGGAACACCCTGTCACGGCGGTGGCCGCTGCTGCGCGCCCGTCCCGATCGGCGGCAGACCCGCTGCGTCGTCGGGCGCTTCCATTGTTCCCGCCTGCGACCAGAGGCGCCCGCTCTCGTCGTCCCATCGCGGTGCACCGGCTCCGCGACCGGGGGGGGGCTCAGTTGCCGACCGGGAAGGGTCCTCCGGCGAACCATGCCTCGAACCCGGGCCGCCGGGACGACGCGCAGATCTCCAGCAGCACGCCGCCGGGGAGCCGGTGGTAGGCGAAGCCGGACGCGCCGTCCTGGCCGGAGTCGTAGGTGGCCAGCATCGGGGACCCGGATGCCGCGAGCGCGGCGGACGCCGCGGGCACGTCGTCGCACCAGGCGCCGATGTGGTGCGGGGCGATGATGCCGCCGACCCCGACCGGCTGCAGTGCCCACAGCGTGCCGGGCACGGCCTGGATCACCTCGAGGTGATGCGGGCCCTCGACGGTGTAGGCCAGACGCATCTCCGGCCGCACCGGGCCGTCCGGGCCCTTCAGCACCATCGTGCGGTCCTCGATCGGCGTCCAGCGCACTCCGAGCAGACGGCTGAGATCCGCCATGTCGCGTTCGATGTCGGAGACCACGAAGCCGGTGTGGAAGACCTCGAAGGCGGCGTCCGGCAGCGAACCCGTGGGCAGTCCGCCGGGGAGGGCGGTCATGCGATCGCCGCCGAGAGTCGGCGACCGCAGGCCAGCCGGTCGGTCACCACGTGGCCGGTGATGTCCCCGGTGGCCGGCGCGACGTGCAGGATGGCGGTGGCGTACAGCCGCGCGGTCGAGCCGACGGCCGACGCGAACCCGTCGCCGAGGCCGCCCAGGTAGCTGCCGTCGACCGCCACGTGCGCGGCCACCGCCGGGCCGGCGCCGAACAGGTCGAGCACCTCCACGGTCGGGGCATCGAGCCGCACCCGGTTCTCCGGATGGTCACCCGCGTCCTCGGCGTCGAAGACGATCCCCGGCGCCGTGAGAAACGCTGCGCTGCAGAGATGGTCCCGAACGAGTTGCTCGCCCGCGGCGTCCGCAGGCGCGGGCGGGGCGGTCCACGGATCCATCGCGGGCGCGGGGATGACGTCGGCCCGTCCGTCGGCGGCCTGCCGTTGCCGCGACTCGTAGTCCTGCTCGACCCGGCACCGGGTCAACCGCTCCCCGTCGTACTCGTACAGGCTGATACCGCGCCAGACGGCGTCCTGCCCGTTGCGGAGCGAACGGCCGTGCTCGGAGAAGCGGAACGCGGCGCGCGAGCCGTTGTTGAGCAGCTCGTGCACCGTGAATCCGAGCCCGGGGTACTGCCGGTACTGCTTCTCGGTCGCGGGCCGGTAGTGCTGCTCCCGGCCGCGGGCCACGAACGGGCCCATCAGCAGCTCGTAGTCGTCCACCATCAGCTCGCCGATGATCGACAGGTCGTGAGATGCGGTGTAGGAATAGGCGTATCGGCGCAGCAGTGCGCTGAGCGGATGCAGGTCCGGGCCGGGCATCCGGTTACCTTACAATCGGTTGGTAGAAATGTCGATGCCGTGCGCGGCGGTGATGGAGGTGTCGGGATGACGTCCCGGTTCGCAGTCGGCAAGGCCCTGGTCACCGGGGGCGCCCAGGGCATCGGTGCCGCGATCGGTCGGCGGCTCGCCGAGGAAGGGATGAGCGTCGCCCTGGTCGACCGGAACGAGCAGGGAGCACTGGCGACCGCCGCTGCCATCGGCGAGGCCACCGGCAGCCGGGTCTTCGGGTACGGCGCGGACGTCACCGATGCGGCCGGCCTCGGGGCGACCGTGGGGAAGGCCGCTGCCGAGATGGGCGGCCTGGACTGCTACATCGGCAACGCCGGCATCACGCGCGACAAGGCCTTCCACAAGCTCACCGACGAGGACTGGGACGCCGTCATCGCCGTCAACCTGACCGGTGTGTTCAACGGTCTACGGGCCTGCGCGCCGTGGCTGCGCGCACCTGGGCCCGGCCGGGTGGTGCTGATCTCGTCGGTGGTGGCCAAGGCGGGCAACTTCGGCCAGATGAACTACATCGCAGCCAAGGCCGGGGTTGTCGGACTGGTCCGCTCCGGGGCTTCCGAGCTCGCCCGTGCCGGCACCACCGTCAACGGCATCCGGCCCGGCTTCATCGAGACCGACATGACCGCGGCGATGCCGGAGGAAGCACAGGCGGCCATGCGTGCGGCCAGCCCGCTCGGCCGCGCCGGCACGCCGGCCGACATCGCCGGAGCGGTGGCCTTCCTCTGCTCCGAGGACGCTTCCTTCGTCACCGGCCACATCCTCGACGTGAACGGTGGCATGGCCTTCTGATTCCTTGCCCCGGGAACCGGACGTCCCGCAGTTCGTTGGCCCGACATCCGTTCTCCAGACGGTTGTTCGGCCAACGAATGGGGATGGCGACGGATCCGTTGTGGTTGACGGGCCAGGGAAGGCGAACTACGGAGGGCCGCTGCCTCCGGGGCCGTTCAGGTACACGTGGTGTCAATCTGAGGACCGTGAAGGAACTCCCCACCGCCGGCCGGCTCGAGAACTCCATGCCTGCAGCCGCTCTCGGTGGTCAGGGCAAGCAGTGAACGCGACCACCCACCCGCTGCCGCCGGACTCGAGAACTTCACGCCTGTAGCAGCTCTCGCTCGCCAGGGCAGGCACTGAACCCGACCGCCCCACCGACCTCAGCCGGTCACCGCCTGCTCGGGACGGATGTTGAAGTTGTCACGGAACACGTTGTCCGGGTCGTAGCGGCGCTTGAGATCGCGCAGCCGCGCGATGGTCGCGGGTGGGAAGGCATCGTCGAGTCTCGCCTCGCGCAGGTCGGTGTCGAAACTGGGGTACAGGCCGGAGAAGTGCGGGTGCAGGGCGTCCCAGCGGTCGTCGAGCCGCGCCCTGTCACCGCCGAACGCGATCACCGAGAAGTTGGCCGACCGGTTGCCGTAGGCGGTGGCGGCAGGATCGACGTCGCCGACAGCACCGCCGACACAGCGGATCTGGAAGAAATAGCTGGTGCCTGCGTCGAGCAGGCCGGCGATCCCGGAGGTGAACGCCGGGGTCAGGTGGTCGATCAGACCGGATCTCGCCACCGGGTCACCCTGACCGTTGTGGGCGGCCGGGCTGGCGTTGTTCATCACGCTCGCGTACCGGGTGAGCGAGACCGACTGGTCCAGCAGCGGTCCGGTGTCGGCGAGCGGTTGCAGGCGGGAGATGATCGTGTCCGGGTCGTCGCAGTCCACCATTGCCATCAGCTGGGCCACCTGCGGCCGCCCGGGCCGGGTCGCGCCCATGATCAGGAAGCAGGTCAGGTCGCGGGGCGCTGCCTCCATCACCGCACCGAACCGCACCAGGTAGTCGGCGATGTCGTCCACCCGGATCGCGAGCTGGGCCCAGCCCACGTCACCGACCTCGTCCACCTCGAACTCGAACGCCGTGACGATGCCGAAGTTGGCCCCGGCGCCCCGCACCGCCCAGAACAGATCCGGCTCGTGCTCCGCGTCGGCCCGCACGAGAGTCCCGTCCGAGAGCACGATCTCAACCGCGCGCAGGTGGTCGACGGTCAACCCGTGCTGACGGGCCAGCCAGCCGATCCCGCCCGCTGTGGCCAGCCCGCCGACGCCGACCCCGCCGTAATCGCCGGAGCTGAGCGCCCAGCCGTACGGGTCGAGGGCCGCGGCCACCTCGCCCCACCTCGCCCCCGGGCCGAGCCGGACGATCCGCCGCGCCTCGTCCAGCACGGTGATCTCGTTCATCCCGGCCAGGTCGATCACGATGCCGCCGTCGTTCGTCGACCGCCCGCTGATGCCGTGGCCGCCGCTGCGCACCGCCAGTGGGACCTGCTGCCGGCGGGCGAACTCGAGTGCGGTCACCACGTCCTGCACGGATCCGGCCTGCAGGACCAGACCCGGTGAGCCGCCGCGCATGTAGGTGTTGCGGACCCGGCCGAACCGCGCGTCCCCGGGCTCGATCGCAGTGAGCCGGGCGGGGACGGCCTCGTAGTCGATTCCCGGTCGTCGACGCGCGCGCACCTCTGCACTCCGCACCGGGGCGAGATCGGCGGCACCCGGGCCACGGTGCTCCGCGACCGCCTCCCGCAGCGCAGGCGCGACCTCCTCGGCGAACATCTGGAGCGAGTACGGGTCGTCGGAGCCGAGGACGAAGGTGTCGACGCCCTGCTCGACGGCCAGCGGAAGCAGGTCTTCGACCCAGGTCGCCGGGGGCCCGGTGAGGATCTTGTCGGCGGCCCGGGCCGAACCGAACTGCCCCATCACGTTGAGCAGCCGCCGGATCTCGCGCGGATCCCGCCCGGCCGCGACCGCGGCATCGTCGATCGTCCGGTTCCCCTTCTCGAGATCCCCGGGCTGCAGGTACGGCAGCGACGGCAGCCAGCCGTCGGCCGAGCGCCCGACCAAGCGGAGCATCCGGGGCTTGTAGGCCCCGATGTGGATGGGGATGTCGTGCGCCGGTGCCGGCCCACGCTTCGCGCCGTCGACCGAGTACACGGTGCCGGCCACCCGCAACGGTCGGCGCTCGGCGGGATCCCAGACGCCGCGGATGATCCCGATCGCCTCCTCCAGGGAGGTCACCGCTTCGGCCGGCGTCAGACGGCGCCCGCCCATCGCCTCGATCGCGTCCCAGAAGGCGCCCGATCCCAGGCCGAGCTGCACCCGGCCGCCGGACAGCAGGTCCAGACTCGCCGCCGCCCGCGCCGCGACCGCCGGCAGGCGCAGCGGGAGGTTCAGCACGTTCGCCGACAACTGGATCGTGGTGGTGCGGGCAGCCACCCAGCAGAGCAAGGTCCAGGTGTCGTGGAAGGTCGGCTGATAGGGGTGGTCCTGGAAGGTGACGAGGTCGTAGCCCCACTCCTCGCTGCGCCGCGCGAGGTCGACCGGCTGGGACGGCGGATCGTTCACCGGGGTGAGGAACGTGCCGAAGCTGAGCGGCCGGTGGTAGTCGGGCATGCTCCGAGTCTGCGCCGGTGAGCGCACCCGGTGCAAACCACGGAGAAGTTACTTCGAAATTCCTAGCCAACGGCTGATCGCTTCCTGGACGTCGAGGCGATGGTGTGCCGCGCGCGTCGTCGCGCGAGAATGGCGGGATGGCAACCCCGCCGGAGGTCACCACGTCGACCCTGCAGCAGCAGGCGTGGGACGCGGCCGCGCGTTGGGCGGACAGCGACATGCCGCTGGCGGAGATCGTCCGCCGGGTGCCCGCCGATCTGGCTGACGGCGTGCGGGCGCAGGCCGAGGCGGCGGTGCCGGCCCGGGGTCGACTCTTCGCCGGTTCCCTCGCGTTCGCCCTGGCCTGGGCCGTGGCTGTCGACGTCAGCCTGCTCGTCATCGGATCGAGCGCAGCCCGCCCGGTCCCCGGACTCACCGTGCTGATCTGCGTGGGCGCGGTCCTGGTGGCGCTGGTGTTCGGCACGGTGGCCGGCCGGCACCGGGTGAAGGAGCGACGCATCCGCTGGGGACATCTGCGGAGTCAGGGGCTCGCCGCGGTGGCCGAGGACGCGGCCCGTACGGTCTGGTCCCGCCAGGTGGGAGGTCGTTGGCGACCGTACGGACCGGTGCCGCCGGCCGGCACGGACCAGCGCGCGGCCGAGGCCTGGATGCGCCGCTTGGGTGCCGCCGACGGGCGGTTGCGCGTCGTGGTGTCCGCGCCGTCGCCTGATGCGATCCGTCGTGTTGCTCCCGGCGGACCGATCGTCTTCCTGTCGGCCGATCCCGACCAGCCACCTGACATCGACGACGCCGCAGATGATCTCGGGCTCGCCGTGTTCGGGGTCGAGCATCGCACCCTGATCGCCCACAGTGCTCTCGCCCGTCAGGTGGTCGACGCTCTCCGCAACGGTGCCGGCGCCCCTGCCGATCTGCTCAGCCCAGCGGAGCGGACAACTCCAGGTTGATGCCGTCCGGGTCCTGGAACGACAGGATCGCCATGCCGGCCGCGGTCAGGTCGATGACCTCACCGTGCTCGATGCCCTCCGCGGAGAAGCGCTCCGCCGCCGCGACCAGGTCGTCCCGGGACGCGACCGCGAAGCTGACGTGATCGAGACCGGCCTGGTCCGGATCGAAGACGCTGTCACCGGGCGCCACCGGGCGAAGCCCGAGGAGTGCGCCGGAGGGCGTGCTGAACACCGTGCCGCCGTAGAACTTCTCGGGAGCCTCACGGACCCCCGGTTCGTCCACGTGGTCGGACATGTCCACGGCGATCGGCCAGCCCAACACCTGCGAGTAGAAGGCCTTGGACCGGGCGATGTCGCTGACGGTGAGCCGGACGTGGGAGAAACCGGAACTGTCGATGATGGCCATGTTTCCGGCGGTTCCCGCCTCGCGCTTACCGGAATCGGGACTCTCGTCGGGAGTAGAGACTTCTTGGGGCGTCAGATCAACACCAGGAGAAGGACGACGAGGGCGACCAGGATCACCAGCAGCCCGACCAGGACGAACCGGAGTGTGCCCGGGGACCTTTGTGCGGATGGCGCCGGGACGAATTCCATCGACGGGGCCTGGCCGGGTGCGAACGGAACCCCGGTATGTGGCCGGTCCATCGGATTCTCCGGCGATCCGTACGGCTGCGGCGGGCCGAAGTTCGACCCTTCACGGATGCGGAACTCGTCCTCGGTCATGGGCGCCCGACTCCGATCGCGATCATCAACACGGCAACCTCCCCGACCAGCAGTGCCACGCCGGCTCGGTACGCGTTGAACCGCCGCTCGATCAACGGCTGGTTCCTGTCCGCTGCGCGGCTTGCACTCACAGTCGCCATCCGGAGGATCTTGTTGGCATCTCTCCGCGACTCCTCGTCGAGCACGTCCAGCGCGTTGATGCCGAACGCCCACCGCTTCACCGGGAACAGCACGAACATCGCGCAACCACCGACCGAGAGAACCACCGCCGCGAGCACCCACGTCGCCCAGGTGGGCAGCAGGTACTCGGGGGACGACTGATCGGCGCCGAACAAGCCCAGACCCGCCGTGAAGGAGGTGCCGATCGCGGCAGCGGCCAGCAGCCCGGCCGAGCGTGTCCGAAGATCCGCGATCGTCTGCAGCTGTTCCTTCAGCCGGGCATCGGCGAGGTCGTAGGCGAACCGGTAGGTCTCGTTGATCATCGACGACTGGCCCTCCGATCCGCTCGTCACCTGCGAGAACGATGGCGTGGACCAGCATGACACCGGAACGGCAGTTTGTCCGATCCGATGAAGCGGTGCGGCAATGATTGGTGTGGCAAACAATGGCGTAGCATGGAACCGTGACCAACAGGCCCGCTACCGCTGCCCCACCCGACGATCCGCTGACGCTCGATCAGCAGGTGTGTTTCGCCCTCGTCGTGGCGTCGCGGGGTGTGCTGTCGCTGTACCGGCCGCTGCTCGAACCGATGGGGCTGACGCACCCGCAGTACCTGGTGATGCTGGCGCTGTGGGAGAAGGATCCGCGGTCGGTCAAGGAGCTGTCCGAGGTGCTGGACCTGGACCCGGGCACGCTCTCGCCGTTGCTCAAGCGCCTGGAGGCCTCCGGTCTGGTCGAGCGACGGCGCTCGACGACCGACGAGCGGCTGCTCGCGGTGACGCTGACCGGCCCCGGTCGCGCACTGCGGACAAAGGCGTTGGAGATCCCACCGGCAATCGTCCAGCGGCTCGGGATGCCGCTCGACCAACTCGAGCGGCTACGGGACGACCTGCACCGGCTGATGGCGGCCGCCGCCACGGATCGGGCAGGAGAGAGCTGATGTCGCACTCCGGGTCCATCCCGCCCGCGCAACGGCGCCTCACCATCGTGCTCGCCGCGGTGTTCGTCGTGCTCGTGGTCGGTGGCTCGCTCGTCGGCAACGCCCTCGCCGGTACCCCGATCGACTGGCTCTGGATGATCGCGGGCACCGCCTTCATCACCCTGCTGTTCGCGCTGTTCCTCTGGGTCCGGCTCAGTGACTGACGCGCCTGACAAGGCCTGACGTCACCGATCACGCCGCGTCAGGACCGCACCGGAACCGGACCTGAAGGGAACCGTAAGGTCGGCCCGGCAGTGTTCTCGGTGTCAGGAGAACACGAACGGCCCGGACGAAGAGCCGGACCAGAACCCAAGGAGCCCGACATGCGCAAGCTGATCAACTCGACCTACATCACCCTCGACGGCCACATCGAGAACCCTATGTTCACGATGGACTACTTCGACGAGGAGGCCGGCGCCGTCGCCGGTGCCATCACCGAGGCCGCCGACGCGATGCTGATGGGGCGGGCCACGTACGACGGGATGTCGCAGGCCTGGCCGAACCGGGACGAGAACGACCCGTCCACCGGCGCCGCCTACTTCAACAACGTCAAGAAGTACGTCGCCTCCACCACGCTGACCGATCCCACCTGGAAGAACACCGAGGTGCTGCAGGGCGACCTGGTCGAAGCGGTCACCGCACTGAAGGCCACCGAGGGCAAGGACATCATCCAGTACGGCTACGGCTCGGTCACCGACCAGCTGGTCAAGGCCGGTCTGGTGGACGAGGTGATCTTCTGGATCCACCCGGTCCTGGTCGGCGGCCCCTCGCTGACCTCGCCGCTGCAGGACGCCGCGGCCACGTTCGAGCTGATCGGCACCAAGGTCTTCGGCAACGGCGTGATCGTCGCGACCTACCGCCCGAAGACCGCCGGCTGATCGGCGGCGCCGTCGCCGGTGCGCCCGTCCGGTCTCCCGGGCGCGCCGGCGAGGTCGGCCGTTCGGCCCACCAGCGCCTGGAGGTCGGCAACGTCCAGAGCGGCGCCTTCGGCCTCGGCAAGGCCGAAGGGTCCGGCCCCGAGGACCTCCCGGAGACGCCCCGCAAGCGCGCCGACCGTCTCCGTCTCCGCCGTGGGCAACGGGGGATCGGCGGAGTGCGAGGCTCCGGCCGCCCCCAGCAGGCGGGCGCCGTCGGTGGGATCGACGGCCAGCGCGGCCAACGACTCCAGTGCCCCGGCCGCATCGCGCGGGGAACCCATCGCCATCGACGCCGTGAACGCCTCGGCGCAGAGCGCGGCAGCCGGACCCGGGAGATCCTGCTCCGAGTGGATCGACGCCAGCTCGAGCAGGATCATCGGAAGATGCACGGGCGGCGAGCACTCCGCCCGAGCGGCTGCGATCATGGAGTCGAGAAGGCCTGCAGCCGTTCCAGTCTCGCCAAGGCGGCGGAGGGCCGTCGCCAGGCAGATGTCGGCGAGCACGGTCCCCGCAGAGGACCCCTGGTCCGCGGCCACCCGACGGGCCCGCTCGGCGAGTTCCCGCCCGGCCGCGACGTCGCCTGCCTGCAACCGGATCCACGCCAGCCAGGACAGCTTGCCCACCACATCGGGCCAGAGCTGCAGCTCTTCCGCCTGGTGCAGGCCCGTCGACAGCAGGGCAGCCGCGTCGTCCAACCGGCCCTCCATCTCGGCCAGGCCCGCCTGCCAGTCCGCGGCCTGCAGTTGTCCCCAGGGATCACCGATCACCGCGAAGAGCTCTGCGCCACGAGAACTCTCCCTCGCCAACGCGTCGAGATCACCGATCACATGCGCCAACCGGGCCCGGTCCACGGCCACCGCCGCCGTGACCCAGAGAGTGTCGTCACCATCGCCGTCGGCGCCGCCACCGTCGGCATCGGGTGTGCCCACCGGCAGTGCAGCCGCTCCGGGTTCGAGTTCGCTGCGCTCGATCAGCGCATGCGCGAGGAACCACCGCGCCCGCATCGGCGTTGCGGCGGCCGCCAGGACACCGGCGACCTCGTCGATCTCGATCGGCCCACCCAGCAGGATCGACAGCCCCAGCCGCCACGGCGCGGCCGCATCGGACGCCGCGGGGCTCCCCGTCACCGACAGCGCGGACAGCGCCTCGGTCAACCGGCCACGGAGGAACCGGTACCAGAGCAACACCGTCGCGAGCCGCAGGCCACCTCCCGCGGCCTCGGCGGCGGCGAGGTTCCCACTCTCCGCGTCCAGGATGGGCAGCGCCGCAGCCTGTTCCGGGCCGCGCAGTCGCGCATCGGCGGATGTGGCGACGGCGACGCACCACTGCAGGTGCCGGTCGCGGAGGGCATCGGGTTCGGTCACCCGGGCGGCCGCGTACTCCCGGACCGACTCCAGGAGGTGGTACCGCGGTCCGGCTCCGCCGTCCTGCGGATCCGCACCGGCAGCGCCGTCGACGACCTCGTCGACCACCACCCCGTCGACCACCACCTCGTCGACCACCACCAGGGAGCGGTCGACGAGTCGTTCCAGCAGATCCGTGTCGGCATCGCAGACCACCGCGGCCGCTGCGCCGGTCCAGCCGCCCGAGAACACCGACAGCCGGGCCAGCGCGTCCCGGTCCGATGGGTCGAGCAGGTCCCAGCTCCAGCCGATGACGGCGGCCAGCGTGCGCTGCCGCGCCGGCTGGTCCCGTCGCCCCGAGTCCAGCAGCGCGAACCGGTCGTCCAGCCGGTCGAGCACGCCCTGGATGCCGAGTGTCCGCACCCGGGCCGCGGCCAGCTCCAGTGCCAGCGGCAGTCCGTCCAGCCGGCGGCAGAGCCGGGCGATCGGCGCGGCCGTGCGGTCGTCGATGCGGATGTCGCGGCGGTGCGCAGCGGCCCGTGCGGTGAAGAGCCGGGCCGCGGCCGACCGGCGCACGGTGTCCGTGTCGTCGGCGTCCGGCAGAGCGAGAGGCGCGACGTCGTAGAGGAACTCGCCGCCGATCCGGAGCGACTCCCGACTGGTCACCAGGAGTCGGAGGCCGGGCAGGGCGGCCAGCAGGGTCGCAGCCAGCTCGGCCACCGGCTCGATCACGTGCTCGGCGTTGTCCAGCACGAGCAGCGCGTCCCGGCCGTCGAGCGCCGCGACCAGCCGTCGGTCCGGGGGCGTCGCGTCGCCGGCCGACTCGTGCAGTCCGAGGGCGAGGGCCACCCGGCTCGCGACGTCGGGTGACCCGGCGGGCAGGGCAGCGAGTTCGACGAACCAGTTGCCGTCGGGACGCGGGGCATCCCGGGCGGTCTCGGTCGCCAGTCGGGTCTTGCCGACCCCGCCGGGGCCGATCAGGGTCACCAGCCGGTGCGCGTCCAGTGCCGCGCGCAGCGCGGCGAGCGCCGCACCGCGGCCGATCAGCTCGTCGACCCCGGCGGGCACGCTGTTGCGGACCAGTGCGGCCCGCGGCGCCGGGGCGAGACCGGCGTCCTGGTCGAGGATCCGGGCCTGCAGTGCGGTCAGCTCCGGCCCGGGATCCAACCCCAGCTCGTCGGCCAGCCGCTCCCGGACATCGGCGTAGACCTCGAGCGCCTCCTTCTGCCGACCCGCCGCGTACAGCGCCCGCATCTGCAGGCCGCGCACGCTCTCCCGCAGCGGGTCCTCGTCGGCCCACCCGGCCAGCTCGCCGACCAGCAGGTCGTGGTCGCCGGCGGTCAGCCGGAGGTCGGCGAGCCGCTCGCGGAGCACCAGACGGTGCTCCTGCAGCCGGGTGATCTCGGTGTCGGCGAACCCGGCGTCGGCCATGTCGGCGAACGCCGGGCCGCGCCACAGCCCGAGCGCGCGAACCAGCGACGTCATGTCCCCGGCCGCTCCGAACGCGGCGAACTCGTCGGCGTCCACCTCCGTGGCCCGCAGCAGGTACCCGGGCGGTTGGGACACCACCAGATCCCGCGCCCCGGACTCCGCATCCTGCAACGCCTTGCGCAGCTGGGACACCCGGACCTGCAGCGCCCCGGCCGGATTCACCGGAGCCGCCTCGCCCCAGAGCTCGTCGATCAGCCGGTCCGCCGACACCACCCGGTTGCGGTGCACCAGGAGCACCGCGAGCAACTGGCGGACCTTCGCACCCGGGATCGGCACGACCGCCCCGTCGTCGGTCGTCGCCGTGACCGTGCCGAGCACACCGAACCGCATCCGGCGGCACCCCCTGGAAGTCGTCCTGAAGGAAACCGTAAGCGACGCGGCCGACAGTAGAGGCATGGACATCCATCACGAGGAGTTCGGCCCCGAGATCCCCGGGGTCCGGCCGCTGGTGCTGCTGCACGGCGCACTGTCCGGGATCCGCAGTTCCTTCGGGGACTACCTGCCCCTGCTCGCGCGCCGGCGGCGGGTGATCGCCGTCGAGTTCCAAGGGCACTGCCACACCCCGGACATCGACCGGCCGTTCACGGTCGCCGACTTCGCCGGCGACGTGCTCGGCGTGCTGGACCTGCTGGGCGTGGAGGCGGCCGACATGTTCGGCTGGAGCATGGGTGCCGCAGTGGCCCTGCACCTGGGCACGGAGCACCCGGAGCGGGTCGGCCGCCTGGTGCTCGCCTCGGTCAGCGCCGACGACTCGGGGCTGTACCCGGGCCTGCTCGACGGGATCGCACAGCTGGAGCCGGAACACCTGCACGGCTCGGAGTTCCACGAGGACTACCTGCGCACGGCGCCCGACCCGTCCGGCTGGGCCGGACTGGTCCGCCGGATGAAGGTGCTGGACGCGCACCTTCCGCAGTGGTCCGAGGAGCGGATCCGTGGGCTCGCCGCGCCGACCATGCTGGTGCTCGCGGACTCCGACATCATCCGGCCGGAACACTCGGTGGCGATGTTCCGCTGGCTGGGCGGGGGAGTGCCGGGTGACCTGGTCGGGCTACCGGAGAGCCGGCTCGCCGTGCTGCCCGGCTCCACCCACACCTCGATGCCGCAGCGGGCGGCGTGGCTGGTGCCGATGATGGACGAGTTCCTGGACGCCGACCGGACGGCGGTGTCACCACTGGTCGCGTAGCGGCACCGGATCGGGCACCGGCGGCATGGAGAGCACCCGGACCGGGGCGCCGCCGCGGCGGGCGGAGTCCCGCGCGGCGAGCATCGTCTCCAGCACGTGCAGGGCGACCGCGCCGGACGCCCGGGGCGGTGCACCGTCGGCGAGCCGGGACGCCAGGTCGACCAGGCCGAGCCCACGACCGCCGCCGACGTATCCGGCGCTCACCGGGACCGGCTCGAAGGTCCGGCGGCCACGTTCGCGCACCGACACCGCACCCTCGAAGTGGTTCGGGTCCGGGACGGTCATCGAGCCTGCGGTGCCGTGGATCTCGATCGGGTCCGCAGTGGTCGCGGTGGCGTCGAAGCTCATCACCACCGTGCTCAGCGCACCGCCGGCATGCTCCAGCACCGCCACCTCATGGGTGTCGATCTCGGTCGGGAAGTCGCAGCCGGCGCGCGGGCCGCGGTCGATGGTCCGCACCGGTCGGGGCCGGCTGCTGCGCCCGGTGACCGTGGCCACCGGTCCGAGCAGGTGCACCAGCGCGGTCAGGTAGTACGGACCCATGTCGAAGAGCGGTCCGCCGCCGGCCCGGTAGTGGAACTCGGGGTCGGGATGCCAGCGTTCGTGCCCGGGCGTGACCATGACCGCGTGCGCGGCGAACGGTGTGCCGATGCGGCCGGAATCGACCACCCGCCGCGCGGTCTGCAGCCCGGTGCCGAGCACCGTGTCCGGAGCGCAGGCCAGGAACGGACCGGAGCCGGCCGTCACGGCGAGCGACTCCAGCCCGGAACGGTCGACGGCGACGGGCTTCTCGCTGTAGACGTGGTGCCCGGCGGCCAGCGCGGCACGGGTGATCGCGGCGTGGAAGGCGGGGGTGGTGAGGTTGAGGACGACGTCGACAGCCGGGTCGGCGAGCAGGTCGTCGGTGTCGCAGACCTGCGCCCCGGGGAACGCACCCGCCAACTGCCCGGCCCGTTCGGCGTGACGGTCGGCGACCATGACCACGTCGAGATCCGCGCGCCCGGCGAGTGTCTCGCGGTACTGGGCGCTCACGTGCCCGGCCCCGACGACGCCGACCCTCACCGGGCCGCCCAGAGCAGGCCGCGCTCGAGCAGCCCGCGGATCTCCGGGACCAGCAGGTCGGCAGGGTGGTGCCCGACGGTGCACACGAACACCCGGCCGGCGCCCCAGTTCCGGGTCCAGACGGCCGGACAGGTGACCGGCCGGTCCCAGAACTCGCCCGGCGGGATTGTGGTGGTGGCGAGCACATCGACCAGATCGTCGGTGAGGACCCAGTACTGCTCGGTGTGCAGTGCGAACGGGCTCGGCAGGCCGGCCACCACCGGGTGGTCCGCACGCTCCGGCACCACCTCGATGGTGTGGTCGACGAAGCCGCCGGGATGTGCGACGAACTGCCCACCGACGAGCTGCAGGTACTCGGTACGGGACCGGAAGGAGTCCGCGATGCCGCCGTGCCAGCCGGCGAACCCGGTGCCGCCGGCGACCGCGCGGATCAGACCCGACGCCTGTTCCTCGGAGATCCGTCCCATGGTCCAGCACTGCACGACCAGCGAGAGTCCGTCCATCACCCCGGGTTCGGTGTAGCAGTCCAGGTCGTCCCGTACGGTCACGTCGAACCCCTCCGCGCGCAGGAACGGCACCATCACCTCGGTGGCCTCGACCGGGCTGTGCCCGGGCCAGCCCCCGCGCACGACCAGCGCCCGACGTCCGACCGGCGGCATCCTCGGTCCTCCCTGTGCAGCCCGAACCGCACCGGCCGGGAGCGCTTGCGCAACCGTCGCAGCAACGGTCCGATCCGGACCCTAGCGGACCACCACGTTTGCGCAACAATGTTTGCGCAACTCGCGACGACGGGACATCATGCGGGGGTGTCCAGCCAGATCCGTCGACGCCCCGCGGGGGCACCGACGCTGGCTGCCATCGCCGAGGCCGCCGGCGTGGCCGTGCCCACTGTGTCGAAGGTGCTCAACGGTCGCAGTGACGTCTCGGACGCCACCCGGCAGCGGGTCACGGACCTCCTGCTGCGCGCGGGGTACCCCTTCCCGGAGCCCGATCCCCACCGCGGTGCGCCACCGGCAGGACTGGTGGACCTGGTCGTGCCGGGCATCGAAGGGTCCTGGGCGACCTTCATGCTGGCCGGCGTCGAGGAGGTCGTCTCCGAGGCCGGCAAGGACGTCGTGGTCACGGTCGCACACCAGCGACCCGGCACCGCCGACTGGGTGGACCGGCTGATCGCCCGTGGCAGCAGGGGAGCGGTGCTGGCCCTGGTCACCCCGAGCCCGGAGGAGATCGCCCGGCTGTCCGCGGCCGGGATCTCGGTGGTGCTGCTCGATCCCGGCGCCGAACCCACGCCCGGGGTGCCCACCGTGGGCGCGACGAACTGGGCGGGCGGGTACGCCGCCACCGAGTTCCTGCTGGCGCTGGGGCACCGACGGATCGGGGTGGTCGGCGGGCTCGCCAGTCACCGGTACGGCCAGGCCCGGATCGACGGGCACCGGTCGGCGATGGTTGCTGCGGGGGAACGTTTCTCGCCCGAACTGGTGCGGCACGGCGACTGGACCAGAGGTGGCGCGGTACTGGCCGCGACCAGGCTGCTGACCTCCAAACGCCCGCCGACGGCGATCTTCGCCTGTTCCGACCGGATGGCGCTCGGCGTCTACGAGGCCGCGGCGGCGCGCGGGTTGCGGATCCCGGAGGACCTGTCGGTGGTCGGCTTCGACGACCTGCCCGAGGCCCGGTGGATCACCCCTTCGCTCACCACCGTCCGGCAACCGGTGCGCGAGATGGGCTCCAGTGCCGCCCGGATCCTGTTGCGTCTCACCGAAGGTCAGCGGGCCGGCACCGACCGGCTCGAGCTGTCCACGGTGCTGGTCGAGCGCGCCAGCACGGCCCCGCCGCGCGGGCCGGACACCGCCGACCCGGTCGACTGAACACACCGTCCCGCGACCGAAAGTTTCGGAACCTGCACGGCAGCCCCTCCCGGACTCCCGGGGCAGCGCCCCGACCGCACATCCGTCGCTGATCAGTGCTGCCGGACAACACTTCTGACGCATCCTGACCGTACTGTCACCCCGTTGACCCTCGATGTCGGGTTCACTGGACCGACCGGGTGATCGCGAAATTTTTCGCACATCGGGATTGACGCCGGAGCCGTGGCGACGCCATATTTTGTTCGTTCAACGGACGAAACGAGGTGACGATGAAGCCACCGCCCGAACGTCAGGACGCCAGTCCTGCCGATCAGGCCACCGTGCGGCGACTCAACCTCGCCCTGGTCCTGCGCGCCGTGCTCGCGGCCGGCACCACCAGCAGATCGGCCCTCGCCGAGACCACCGGCCTGCGGAAGAACACCGTGTCCAGCCTCGTCGGGGAGCTGGTGTCCCGGGGTCTGCTCCGCGAGGGACCGGTCCTGCGAGGCGCCATCGGCCGGCCCACCCGGGTGATCGAGGCCGACCGCGGCACGGTGTGCTTCGTCGGGCTGGAGATCAACCTCGGCTACCTGGCCGCTGTGGTGCTGGACATCGCCGGGCGCCCGGTCACCCGGCGCCGTATCGGCTGGGACGCAGCGACTCTCGGGCCGGTGACCACCCTGGCGCGGGCGGCCGACCTGGTCGCCGCCCTGCTCGACGCCGCGGCGGAGGAAGGCCGGCTGATCAGCCGGCTGCACGTGGCGCTGCCCGGTCTGGTGGACACCGGCCGCGGGGTCCTGGCGCACGCCCCCAACCTGCACTGGGTGGACATCGACGTGGTCGGGGTGCTGGCCGGACACCTGGGACTGGACACCCGGCACATCGGTATCGACAACGACGCCAATCTGGCCGCCCTCGCGGAATGGGCGGTGGGTCCGGCGGCCGGTACCGACGACCTGCTCTTCGTCACCGGCGAGACCGGCATCGGCGGCGGCGTGATCGCCGGCGGGCAGTTGCTGCGCGGGGCCAGCGGGTACTTCGGCGAGATCGGCCACATGGCCGTCACCGATGTCGGCACCCGTTGCGGTTGTGGTCGTCTCGGTTGCTGGGAGACGGAGATCGGCCTGCAGGCGCTGGTCCGGGCCATGGTCGGCCCCGGCGATCCGCTGGTCGACCCGGCGGTTCCGCTGGACACCCGGCTCGAGGAGATCAGGCGGCGCGCGGAGTCCGGTCAGCCGGCGGTGCTGGCGGCACTGGACACGGTGGGCCGGCATCTCGGGCGCGGTTCGGCGGCCCTGGTCAACATCTTCAACCCCTCGGTGGTCGTCTTCGGCGGGTACATCGCCGCACTGGCCGATCTGCTGGCCCCGGCCGTCGCCCTCGAGCTCGCCGCCCGTGTCGTGCAGCCCGAGGGCCCGTGTGCGGTCCGCTGGTCGGTGCACGGCTTCGAGGCCGCCGCCCTCGGCGGCGCCCACGCCGGCATCGAGCTGGTCAAGGCCGATCCGACGCTGGTGCCCGTGCACCTGCCCGTCCAGCCCGGCGCCCGTGAGGACTCGATATCGCCGGAACTCCCGAACAGCACCGAGGAAC
Organism: Nakamurella alba; assembly: GCF_009707545.1. NCBI lineage: Bacteria > Bacillati > Actinomycetota > Actinomycetes > Nakamurellales > Nakamurellaceae > Nakamurella > Nakamurella alba. The sequence continues at coordinate 1,782,841 of NZ_WLYK01000001.1, forward strand.
TGCCGACCAGGAAGGCAATCGCATGACCGGCCCCGGACCGCTGCTGCGGATGACCGGCATCACCAAACACTTCGCGGGCGTGAAGGCGCTGGACGGGGTGGACCTGGAGGTGCTGCCGGGAGAGGTGCACTGCCTGCTCGGCCAGAACGGTGCGGGCAAGTCCACGCTGATCAAGGTGATGGCGGGCGTGCACCGGCCGGACGGCGGCGAGATCGTCTGGGACGGGGAGCCGGTCACCTTTTCCGGCCCGGCGGCCGCGGTGCGGCACGGGATCGCCACCATCTACCAGGAGCTGGACCTGGTCGACGGGCTGAGCGTGGCCGAGAACGTCTACCTGGGACATGAACTCGGGCGTGGCGGGTTCACCCGGCGCGGCGCCACCGTGGAGAAGGTCCGCTCCCTCCTGATCCGGCTGGGTCATCCGGAGATCGACCCGCGCGCCGAGGTGCGCACGCTGTCGATGGCGCAGCGGCAGATCGTCTCGATGGCCCGGGCACTGAGCCACGACGTCCGGCTGATCGTGATGGACGAACCGTCCGCGGTGCTCGACCCCGAGGAGGTGGAGAGCCTGTTCCGGCTCGTCGAGGATCTGCGCCGGGACGGCGTCGCGGTCGTCTACATCTCGCACCGGCTGGAGGAGATCCGCCGGATCGGGGACCGCATGACGGTGCTCAAGGACGGCCGTACCGTCGGGGTGAACCTGCCGGCGAGGACCACGAAGACCGCCGACCTGATCAGGCTGATGACCGGCCGGTCCATCGAGTACGTCTTCCCGCCGCGGCCAGGAGTGGCCGCGGACGCGGCGGAGGTGCTGCTGGTCGAGGGCCTCGGCCGGCGGGGCGAGTTCCGGGACGTCTCCTTCACCGTGCGGGCCGGCGAGATCGTCGGCTTCGCCGGGCTGGTCGGCGCCGGCCGCAGCGAGGTGGTGGAGACCGTCTACGGCGCCCGGCGGGCCGACCGGGGGACGGTCGCGGTCGACGGTCGTCGGATCCGCCGCGGGTCCGTGCCGGCCGCGGTGGCCGCCGGGATGGGGCTCTGCCCGGAGGAGCGCAAGGCCCAGGGCCTGCTGCTCGGCGAGTCCGTCGCGGTGAACATCGGTGCGGCCTCCATGAAGCGCTACGCCACCGCGGGTTTCCTCGACCGCGGCGCCGAGTTGCGGGACGCCCGGACGCAGATCGACGACCTGCAGATACGGCCGGACGACCCGCGCCGGGTGATCCGCACGCTGTCCGGCGGCAACCAGCAGAAGGCGGTGCTCGGCCGTTGGCTGGTCCGCGGCTGCCGGGTGCTGCTGCTGGACGAGCCGACCCGCGGGGTCGACGTCGGCGCGAGATCCGAGATCTACGCGGTGATCCGCCGGCTCGCCGATTCCGGAGTGGCGGTGGTGGTGGTGTCGAGCGAGGTCGAGGAGGTCCTCGGGCTCGCCGACCGGGTTCTGGTGATGGCCGACGGCGCGGTGGTGCACTCCGGCCCGGCACAGGAGATCGACGAGCACCGGGTCCTCGACCTGGTGATGAAAGGGCATGCCGCATGAGCACTTCACCGCCTGTCGTGGCCGAGGAGCCACGCGGCATCGGCACCGAACTGCCGGTGCCACCGACCGGGCCGCGACGCCGGTCCTCCTTCCTGTCGGGCCCGGCCGGACGGCACCTCGGCCTGGTCGCCGCGCTGGTCGCGCTGTGCGTGATCGGTATGATCACCGCGGCCGACCGGTTCGGCACCGGGTCGAACATCCGGACCATCCTGACGCTCGCCGTCGTGATCGGGGTGCTGAGCGTCGGGATGACCTTCGTGATCATCGGCGGTGGCATCGACCTGTCCGTCGGGTCCCTGGTGGCGCTGGCCTCGGTCTGGTCGACAACCGTGGCCACCCAGACGATGTCCGGGCAGGGCTGGTGGGCCATCGCGATGGTCGCGCTGATCGTCGGCACGGTCTGCGGCCTGGTGAACGGGATCTTCGTCGCCTACGGCCCCATCGTGCCGTTCATCATGACGCTGGCCACGATGGCGGCGGCGAAGGGACTGGCCGAGGTGATCTCGGCGAAGAAGACGCAGGTGATCCGGGAGAGTTCGTTCAAGGACTTCTTCAACGGGTCGGTGATCGGCATCCCGGTGCAGGTCATCGTGTTCGCCGTGGTGGGCGTGATCGGCTGGATCGTGTTGAACCGCACGACCTTCGGCCGCCGCACCTACGCGATCGGCGGCAACCCGGAGGCGGCACGGCTGGCCGGCATCAACGTGAAGACCCACACCGTGGCGCTCTACGCGCTGATGGGCCTGTGCTGCGGGATCGCCGCGATCCTGATCTCCGCGCGCACCAACTCCGGTTCCTCGAACCTCGGCATCGGCTACGAGCTGGACGCCATCGCCGCGGTGGTCATCGGCGGCACCCTGCTCACCGGCGGCCGGGGCACCATCGTCGGCACCGTCATCGGCGTGCTGATCTTCACCACGCTCAACAACGTCTTCACCCTCAACAACCTGGACACCTCGACCCAGGCGGTCGCCAAGGGCGCGATCATCGTGATCGCCGTCCTGCTGCAGCAGCGGCTGGCCAGGACCGAACTCCGCGCCTGACAACGGCTCCCGAGCAGGGCCGGTAGCCAGCGCACGCCGAACACCTGCACCAGGACCAGCAGCAGTACCCGAAACAGCACCACGCCGACCCGACCGGGACCCGGCGCGATCCCGCACACCAGAAGGAGAACGCATGCCCAGCAACGATGCTGCCCCGGGTCCGGACCCGGCGCCGCGCGGTGCACCCACAGGGGCCCCCGGTCCCGGCCCCACCCGCGGCACCAGCCGCCGGACGTTCCTGTTCGGCGGCCTGGCCTTCGGCTCCACCGCCTTCCTGGCCGCCTGCACGAGCAACAGCGTCGGCGGCGACACCACCACGGCGGGCACGACCGCCGGCCCCACGACGAGCGCGGGCACGGCATCCGGCACCGGCGCGGTCACCAGCAGCAGTGCGGCAGTCACGGACAACCCTGGAGGAAAGATGGTCAAGATCGGCTTCTCGGCACCGGCGGCCGACCACGGCTGGATGGCGTCGATCACCGATCAGGCGCGCAAGTTCGCCGACTCGATGACCGACATCGAGGCGAACTTCGTCGAAGGCACCAACGATGTGAACCAGCAGATCTCGCAGGTGGAGACGCTGATCAACGCCGGGGTGGACGCGATCGTGCTGCTGCCCTTCGACGGCGCGCAGATGACCGAGGTGGCCCGCAAGGCGATGGATGCGGGGATCGAGGTGGTCAACGTCGACCGGGTGTTCTCCTCACCGTTCAGCTACCGCACCTACATCGGAGGCGACAACTACGGCATGGGGGTCTCCGCCGGCACCTTCATCGGTCAGCAACTCAAGGACAACGGCGTCACCGACCCGGTGATCGCCGAGATCCAGGGCATCGCCAGCCTGCCGCTGACCGTCGACCGGTCGAAGGGTTTCGCCGACGCGCTGAACACCTTCGGCTTCTCGGTGACCAACCAGGTCTCGGCCGAGTTCACCGCCGACTCCGGGGAGGAGGTCACGGCGAACCTGCTGCAGGCCGCGCCCAGGATCGATGCCATCTGGAACCACGACGACGACCAGGGTGTCGGGGTGCTGGCCGCCATCGAGACCGCCGGCCGCAGCGAGTTCTTCATGGTCGGCGGCGCCGGATCGGCGAACGTCATGCGCGCGATCAAGGACGACAACACGGTGCTCAAGGCGACGGTCATCTACCCGTCCACCCAGGCGGCGTCCGGTGTCGAGCTGGCCCGGCTGCTGGTGCTGGAGAAGGGCATGTCCGACCTCGAGGAGCTGGAGGTGCCGAAGAGCATCACGCTGTTCTCCGCGGTCGTCACCAAGGAGAACGTCGACAGCTACCTGCCGTCGGCCTTCGAATCCTGATGCCGACCCGGGAGCCGCTGGGCGTGGCCATGATCGGCTACGCCTTCATGGGCGCCGCGCACTCCGTCGGCTGGCGGTCGGTGCACCGTGCGTTCGACGTCCCGCTGGCACCGGAGATGCGGCTGCTGGTCGGGCGGGACCCGGCCGCGGTGGGCACCGCCGCCGAACGGCTGGGCTGGCAGGAGACGGCCACCGACTGGCGGGAGGTGCTGACCCGGCCGGACATCGACCTGGTCGACATCTGCACGCCGGGCGACTCGCACGCCGAGATCGCCATCGCCGCGCTGGCCGCCGGCAAGCACGTGCTGTGCGAGAAGCCGCTGGCCAACACCGTGGACGAGGCGCGGGCGATGGTCGCCGCGGCGGACGCGGCACCGGATCGCGTCGCGATGGTCGGGTTCAACTACCGCCGGCTGCCGGCGATGGCGCTGGCCCGGCGGATGATCGCCGCGGGCGAGGTCGGCACGGTCCGGCACGTCCGTGCGGTCTACCTGCAGGACTGGATCGTCGATCCGGAGTTCCCCCTGGTCTGGCGGCTGCGCAAGGACAAGGCCGGGTCCGGCGCGCTCGGTGACATCGGAGCGCACATCGTCGATCTCACCCAGTACCTGCTGGGCGAGACGATCGAGTCGGTCACGGCGCTCACCGAGACGTTCGTCAGGGACCGGCCGCTGCCCGGTGACGCGGGTTCGGCCGGACTGGCGTCCTCGTCGGGCAGCGGTCGTGGCGAGGTCACCGTCGACGACGCCGCCCTGTTCCTGGCGCGGTTCGCCGGCGGAGCTGTCGGCACGTTCGAGGCCACCCGGTTCGCCACCGGGCGGAAGAACGCCCTGCGGATCGAGATCAACGGTTCGGACGGAAGTCTCGCCTTCGATGTCGAGGCGCTCAACGAGCTCTGGTTCTACGACGGCCGGCGGCCGGCCTCCGGCGAGGGTTTCCGCCGGATCCTCGTCACCGAGCCGGACCACCCGTACCTGGACGGCTGGTGGCCACCGGGCCACGGGCTCGGGTACGAGCACTCCTTCGTCCACGAGATCCGCGATCTCGTGGAGGCCGTGGCCGCCGGCACGCCGGCGAGTCCCGGCTTCGCCGACGGACTCCAGGTCCAGCAGGTGCTGGAGGCCGTCGGGACCAGTGCGGCCACGGCCGCCTGGCAGAAGGTGGTCGGGGCCTGACCCCGGCCCACCGACCCCGACCGGCCCCCGGGCCGGCCTGATCCACAGCAACACCCCGACCGGACGCGGCTGCGCGCGCCCGGTCGATTCCCCACGCCCTGATCGACCCCACGAAAGGACCACCACCATGCCCGGTCCCGTCGAACCCCGCGCCGACCGTCCACCCGGGAGCACCCGCTCCCGGGGCCGGACCCGGTCCGCCGGAGGCACGAAGGCGACCGCCCAGCGGTGGAGCGGACGGGCTGACGCAGCCTCCCGTCCGCTCCACCCCGGAGCGATCCGACACTCCCTGCGGCGCCGTCTGATCGGCGCCGCCACCGCAGCACTCACCCTGACCGCCGGCTCCGCCGTGCTGGTGCCGGCCGTTGCCGCTGCCGCCCCGCCGGCCCAGGTACAGGCGGCCGGGTCCGGACCCGTGCTGATGCACCCGGGCCACGAGGAGGACAACTACAAGGTCCTGCTGTTCAGCAAGACCGCCGGGTTCCGGCACACCGACGGCATCGCCGCCGGCACCTCGGCGATCCAGGCGCTCGGCGCGGCGAACCACTTCACCGTCGACGCCACCGAGGACTCGGCGGTCTTCACCTCCGAGAACCTCGAGCAGTACAGCACGGTCATCTTCCTGTCGACCACCTCGCCGACGGCCGACGCGCTGATGACGGCACCGCAGCGGCAGGCCTTCGAGTCCTACATCGAGGGCGGCGGCGGCTTCTTCGGGATCCACGCCGCCAGCGACGCCAATTACGACTGGCCCTGGTACGGCGATCTCGTCGGCGGGTACTTCAAGGGCCATCCGGCTCCGCAGCAGGCGACCCTGCTGCTGGAGGACCGGGTGCACCCGTCGAACGCCGGCCTCGGTGAGAAGATCTCCTTCACCGAGGAGTGGTACGACTTCCAGGCAAACCCGCGCAACAAGGTCCACGTGCTCTCCTCGGTGGACACCCGTTCCTACACCGGGTCGACCATGGGACCGGACCACCCGATCTCCTGGTGCCAGGACTACGACGGCGGACGGTCGGCCTACACCGCCCTCGGTCACGACGCGACCAACTGGTCGACGGCCTGGTTCCAGCAGATGGTGCTCGGTGGCATCGAGACCACCGCGGGTGTGGAGGCCGCCGACTGCGGCGCCTCCGTCCCGGGCAACTACGAGGTGGTGTCGCTGGACGACAACACCAGCAACCCGATGATGCTCGACATCGCTGCCGACAAGCGGGTCTACTTCATCGAACTCGGCGGCGCCCTCAAGATGATCGACCCGGTCACCCAGCAGACCACCGTCGTGGCCACGCTGCCGGTGTTCACCGCGAACGAGTCCGGTCTGCTCGGCATGGCCCTGGACCCGGACTTCGCCACGAACCGGTTCGTCTATCTGTATCACTCGCCGGTGGGCGAGAACGTCGACCGGCTCAGCCGTTTCACCCTCGCCGCCGACGGGAAGTCGATCGTCGCCGGGTCGGAGAAGGTCGTTCTGGACGTCCCGGTGCAGCGCGCCGAATGCTGCCACCACGGCGGTTCCCTGGTCTTCGACAGGTCCACCGGTGATCTGTACCTGGCGACCGGCGACAACACCAACCCGTTCGCCTCCGACGGCTACTCGCCGACCGACTACCGGTCCGGCCGGGCGAGCTGGGACGCCTCCCGCACCTCGGGCAACACGAACTCGCTGTCCGGCAAGCTGATCAGGATCCACCCGGAGGACGACGGCAGCTACACCGTGCCGTCCGGGAACCTGTTCGCCCCGGGCACCGCGAAGACCAGGGCCGAGATCTACGGCATGGGCTTCCGCAACCCCTTCCGGATCAACATCGACCCGGAGTCCGGGCACGTCGCCGTCGCCGACTACGGACCCGATGCCGGCGGTGCGGATCCCAACCGGGGCCCGGGCAACACCGTCGAGTGGAACATCGTCGACAAGCCCGGCAACTACGGCTGGCCGTTCTGCACCGGCGCGAACAACGCCTACAAGCGGTGGAACTTCGCCAACAACACCGCCGGCACCGCGTACGAGTGCGCTGCCGGGGTGAACAACGACTCCCCGAACAACACCGGTCTCGCGACACTGCCCGCCGCGATCCCGGCGACCGTCTGGTACGGCTACGACCCGTCCGTCGGCCAGTACCCGGAGATCGGCGGCGGTGGCGCACCGATGGCCGGACCGGTCTACCGGTTCGACCCGGCCAACACCTCGGAGAGCAAGTGGCCGGCCTACTGGGACGGCAAGGCACTCTTCGCGGAGTGGAACAAGAACACGATGTTCTCGGTGCTCACCGACGACGCCTTCACCGCGGTGCAGAAGATCACCCCGCTGACCCTGCACCAGCTGCCCGCCCCGGCCACCCGGTCCATCAAGATGATGGACGCGCACTTCGGGCCGGACGGCAGCCTGTACATCATCGACTGGGGTGCCGGCTGGTCGGACAACTCCGATGCCGGGATCTACCGGATCGACTACGTGTACGGGAACCGCTCGCCGATCGCGAAGGCCTCCGCGGACGTGACGGCCGGCCCTGCACCGCTGGACGTGCAGTTCTCCTTGGCCGGCTCGGTCGACCCGGACGGCGACACCCTCAGCTACGCCTGGAACTTCGGTGACGGGCAGACCTCCACCGAGGCGAACCCGGCACACACCTTCGCCCGCGGCGTGTACGAGGTGCAGCTGACCGTCACCGATTCCGACGGCCGGACCGGCGTCTCGAACGTCGAGATCGTCTCCGGCAACACGCGTCCGGTGGTCACCATCACGGCGCCGAAGGACGGCTCGTTCTTCGAGTTCGGCGACCAGATCACCTACACCGCCTCGGTCACCGACGCCGAGGACGGTTCGACCGAGGCCGGCACCATCTCCTGCGACCTGGTCAAGGAGTCCAGCCAGCTGGGCCACTGGTCCGGCGGCTCCTCGCACGCCCATCCGATGGACGAGACCACCGGCTGCACCGCCACCGTCCAGACGCTGGGCGAGGGCGGGCACGGCGGCGACGTCCACCTGTTCTGGATCATCGAGGTGTCCTACACCGACAAGGGCAACGGTGACCTGCCGCCGCTCACCGGCTCCAGCTCGGTGATCCTGCAGATGAAGCACCGTCAGGCGGAGCACTTCTCGGCCAGCGGACGGATACCGGGCACGAACTCCACCGGTGACCCGGGTGTCCAGATCGAGACCACCAGCGACCCGGCCGGCGGAACCCAGAACATCGGCTACATCGAGCCGGGGGACTGGTTCTCCTTCGACCAGGTCAACCTGACGAACATCGACGCGGTGTCGATGCGGGTGGCCGGAACCACCGGCGCGGACTTCGAAGTGCGCTGGAACGACCCCGTGGACGGGCCGCTGCTCGGCACCGTCCCGACGAAGGCCACCACCGGCTGGCAGGACTTCACCGACAGCCGTGTCGATCTCACCGGGGTGACCGGCGAGACCGGGACCATCTACTTCGTCGCGAAAAAGGCCGGGCAGACCGGTTCGGTGGTGAACGTCAACTGGGTCGACTTCATCGGGAAGGGCGCCACGTCCAACGAGCGGCCGGTGATCTCCGCCGCCACGGCGACGCCGACCAGTGGGATCGTCCCCGTCGAGGTGGCGCTGTCCGCCGCCGCCACCGATCCGGAGGGGACCGACCTCAACTACTCGTGGGACATGGGCACCACCGACGGTGCGAAGGTGGCAGGCCCGACCGGGACCTACACCTACACCGTCGCCGGCACCTACCGGATCACCCTCACGGTGACCGATGCCGACGGTGGCTACAGCACCCGCACCTTCACCGTGAAGGTCTCGCCACCCGCGCCGACCTGCCTGGGTGAGCGGTCCGACGAGTTCGCCGGAACCGCACTGGACACCGACCGCTGGCAGGTCGTCCGACCGGACGGCAACCTCTCGGTCGCCGACGGGAACCTGCGCATCCCGACCGCGCCGGCGGATCTCTACCAGGGCACGAACACGGCGCCGAACGTGGTGCTGCAGCCGATGCCCGCCGGCTCCTGGGAGATCACCACCAAGGTGACCGGCGCGATGTACACCTCCTACCAGCAGGCCGGTCTGGTGGTGTACGGCAACGACGACAACTACGTGAAGCTGGTCTTCTCCGGTCGCTCGTCCTCGGGCAACAAGGCCGACCGCATCATTCAGTTCACCCACGAGCTGAACGCCTCGGCCCAGGAGGCCAACACCGCCGGTCTGGGGGCCGACTTCCCGGACACGGTCTGGCTGCGGCTGGCCTATGACGGCACCAACCTCACGCCGTCCTACTCCGCCCACGGCATCGACTGGGTCCTGCCGTCGCAGGCCTGGAGCGGCTGGGACACGGTGCGCAAGTCGATCGGCACCTTCGACGACCCGAAGGTGGGCCTGTTGTCGCTGGCCAACTCCGGGCAGGCGGTGAACGCCGACTTCGACTTCTTCCACCTGACGCCGGACACCACCGCCTCGACCGGGCCGGACGACGAGTTCGACGGCACCGCGATCGTCGGCTGCCGGTGGGAGATCCTGCGGCCGGACGCCGCGGCGGCCCGGGTCGCCGGTGGGTTCCTGGAGCTGGACACCGCACCGGGCGAGCCCGGGGTGGCGACCAACGTCCTGCTGCAGCCGCAGCCGGGCGGTAACCACTGGACGATCGAGACCAGGGTGGACGGCAGCGATTTCACCGGTGGCTACCAGCAGACCGGACTGATCGCGTACGTCGACGGCGACAACTTCGTGAAGTTGAACTTCATCCGGGACAACGCCACCGCGCGCCGGATCGAGCTCCGTTCCAACGTCGCCGGGACGTTCGTGAACCCGCAGCAGAACGGCGACATCAGCGGTGACGTGGTGTCGCTGCGCCTGGAGCGCCAGGACAACAACTTCGCCGGGTACTACTCGGCGGACGGCGTGAACTGGACGAAGTTCGCCGAGACCGTGGCCAACATCCCGGTCGCCTCGGACGGGAAGGTCGGCGTCTACGCCGCGGGCGTCAACCAGGCGTCCTCCGGCACCGCGCTGGTCGACTTCTTCCACGTGGTCGGCGACGAGCCGGCGCCGGACACCACGGCACCGGTGACCACCGCGACGGTGTCCGACACGGACCCGGCCGTGCTCACCCTGACCGCCGCCGACGAGGCGGGCGGGTCCGGGGTGGCCACGACCGAGTACCGCAACGGCACCCAGACCTGGACGGCCTACACCGCCCCGGTCTCGATCCCGCGCACCGCCGTCGACCAGTCGGTGGAGTTCCGCTCCACCGACGTCGCGGGCAACGTCGAGGCGACGAAGTCCGTCGTGGTGCCCAAGGCGGCCGGTGACACCACCGCACCGGTCACCACCGCGACGGTCGCGCCGGCCACTCCGTCCGGCACCAACGGCTGGTGGACGTCCGGGGTCACACTCACCCTGACGGCCATTGACGAGCCGGGCGGCAGCGGGGTCGCAGTGACCCAGTACGCACTCGCCGACGGCGTCTGGCACGACTGGACCGGCCCGGTGCCGGTGGACGTCGACGGTGCCCAGGCGGTGCAGTTCCGTTCCACCGACGTGGCCGGCAACATCGAGGCCACCAAGTCGGTCGAGGTCAAGGTGGACGCCACGGCTCCCGATGTCGCGGCCAACCTCGACGGCGACAACCCGGTCACCGTCTCGCTGATCGCAGCGGACGCCACCTCGGGCATCGGCGCGGTCTCCTACCGCATCGGCGCGGGCACCTGGACGGCCTACACGACGCCGTTCACCGTCACCCGGACCGCAGCGGTGCAGAAGGTCGAGTTCAAGGCCGTCGACAAGGCCGGCAACACCTCACCGGTCCGATCGGTGGCCGTGCCGGCAGCGCCTGTGGTGTTGAAGCCGTCGGTCACCGCGCACACCGTCAGTCCGGCCCGGGCACCGTTCGGCACCGTGGTCACCGCGAGCATCCAGGTGACTTCCACCGGCACCATCGGTGGCGAGCTGGTCTCGCTGTACGACGGGACCGAACTGATCGGGGCCGGCATCCTGAAGAACGGCCGGGCCACCGTGAAGCTGGACGAACTCACCGTCGGCACGCACCGGCTCACCGCGCGCTTCGCCGGCAACGCCACTGTGGCGGAGTCGGTCTCGCCGGTCCGGACGGTGACGGTGGACAAGGCGAAGAGCTCGGTGACGCTGAAGGCCTCGGCGATCACCCAGTCGTACGGCACGTCCTCGCCGGTGAAGCTGACGGCGACAGTGGCGCTTGACTCGAAGGCGGCGGCCGCCGGCCAGGTCCGCTTCCGGGACGGCACGAAGGTGCTGGTCACCGTCCCGGTGGTCGGCGGGAAGGCGACACTGAAGCTATCGCAGACACTCTCGGTGGGCAGGCATTCCTTCACCGCCGAGTTCCTGCCCGCCGACACGGCCGGTAACGCCGGTGCGAAGTCCACGGCGACGGTGGTCACCGTGGTGAAGGCGGTGTCCACCACCACGCTGAAGGCCGATCGGACGTCCCAGAAGCAGGGCAAGCCGGTCGTTCTCACCGCGACCGTGGTGCTGGACACGAAGCAGGCGGCGAACGGGAAGGTGCGGTTCACCGTCGACGGCAAGGTCGCGGCGACCGTCACCGTGGCCAAGGGCAGCGCGAAGTACACGTTGCCCGGCACCACCAAGGCCGGGAAGCACACGGTGACCGCCACCTTCCTGCCGGCCTCCCCGGCCACCGTGAAGGGCTCCACCAGCAGCACCGTGCCGATCACCATCACGAAGTAGTCGCACAGCACCGATCGCACGACACAGCAGTTGCAGGACACAGCAGTTGCAGGACAGCAGTGGCATGTCAGCAGTTGAAGTGCAGAGCAGTACCTGTCAGGCCCGGTGCCGGGATGGAGATCCTTCCCGGCACCGGGGTTCCCGCACCAGAGGAGGCTGCGAGTCAGATGGCACGACCGATCACCCTGTTCACCGGCCAGTGGGCCGACCTGCCCTTCGAGAAGGTGGCCGAACTGGCCGCCGGCTGGGGCTACGACGGCCTCGAGATCGCCTGCTGGGGAGATCATCTGGACGTCTGGAAGGCGGCCGAGGACCCGGCCTACCTGGACAGCCGCCGGGAGATACTGGACCGGTACGGGCTGAAGGTCTGGACGATCTCCAACCACCTCAAGGGCCAGGCCGTCTGCGACGACCCGATCGATGCCCGGCACGCGGCCATCCTGCCCGCGCAGGTCTGGGGCGACGGTGATCCGGAGGGAGTGCGGCAGCGGGCGGCGGAGGAGATGAAGCTGACGGCCCGGGCCGCCGCGGCGCTCGGCGTCGACACCGTCGTCGGGTTCACCGGTTCGTCGATCTGGAAGTACGTGGCGATGTTCCCGCCGGCCTCGCAGGAGATGGTGGATGCCGGCTACCGGGACTTCGCGGATCGGTGGAACCCGATCCTGGACGTCTTCGACGAGGTGGGGGTGCGGTTCGCGCACGAGGTGCACCCGAGCGAGATCGCCTACGACTACTGGACGACCGTGGCGGCCCTGGAGGCGATCGGTCACCGCGAGGCCTTCGGGCTCAACTGGGACCCGAGCCACTTCGTCTGGCAGGACCTGGATCCCGTCGGGTTCATGTGGGACTTCCGGGACCGGATCTACCACGTCGACTGCAAGGACGCGAAACGTCAGGTGGGCAACGGGCGGAACGGCCGGTTGGGCTCCCACCTGCCGTGGGCGGATCCGCGGCGGGGCTGGGACTTCGTGTCCACCGGTCACGGCGACGTGCCGTGGGAGGCCTGCTTCCGGATGCTCAACACCATCGGCTACACCGGTCCGATCAGCGTCGAGTGGGAGGACGCCGGGATGGACCGGCTCATCGGCGCGCCGGAGGCACTCGAGTTCGTCCGGCGGCTCGCGTTCGACAAGCCGGAGGCGGCCTTCGACAGCGCCTTCGCGGCGGGCTGAAACGGCCGGCACGTCACCTTCCGACGAGGGCCCCGTCCGACCCGGACGGGGTCCTCGCGCGTGTAACACGTTCCGTCGCGGTCGGCAATCACACCGCGCAGCGGCTGCTGGCCTGCCTCACAACCCTGCCGACGACAAGGGTCGCGTCCCGTTGTCCCGCCGATAACGTCGTTCCGGACGGCCGGGGACTGCGTGCCGTCACCGGCATCGGCACACGGACGTGACGAGGTGGTGGTCCAGTGGGGCGTTTCGGCGCGGGCGTGCTCGGACGCCGTGACACCGGCGTGCTGCCGGACGGCCCCGCGGTGCTGGCCTGCACCGGGCTGTCCCGGTCCTTCGGCGGTGTGCACGCGCTGCGTGGTGTCGATCTGGAACTGGATCCCGGCCGCACGCTGGCCATCATCGGGCCCAACGGTGCCGGGAAGTCCTCGCTGATCAACGTTCTCACCGGTCTGTACGCACCGAGCAGCGGCACCGTCACACTGGACGGCACCGACCTGCGGCGCACCTCCATGGCCGACCGCACGCGCGCCGGCCTGATGCGGACCTTCCAAGGCAACCGGATCTTCGGCACGCTGACCGTGGGCGCCTGCCTGGCGATCGGGCTGGAGGCACCGCGCGCCCGGGCCGGCCGTCACGACGTCGGTTCCCTGGCGGCGGATTTCGGGCTGGAGGCCCTGCTCGACCGGCCCGTCAAGGATCTCCCGTACGGCATCCAGAAGATCCTGAACCTGGCCATGGTGGCCGCGTCCCGGCCGCGGGTGCTGCTGCTCGACGAACCCTTCGCCGGGGTGCACGCCGACGGGGTGGAGCGGCTGTCCGCGGTCATCGACGACTTCCGGACGGCCGGCGTCGCGGTCGGGGTGGTCGAGCACAACATCGCCGCGCTGATGCGCATCGCCGACGACGTGGTGGTGCTGGATTCCGGCCGCCTCATCTTCCGGGGCACACCGACCGAGGCAGAGGTCAGCCCGGTGGTCCGCGAGGCTTACCTCGGTGCCTCGGCGGCACGGGGCGGTGCGGCGTGAGCAGCCTGACGGTGACCGGCCTGGTGGCCGGGTACGGCGCCGCCGAGGTGCTGCACGGCATCGACCTGGAGGTCGGCGACCGGGAGGCGGTGGCGATCCTCGGGCCGAACGGGGCCGGGAAGTCGACGCTGATGAACGTGCTGTCCGGCATCGTGCGGCCAAGGGCCGGGACATGGCGGCTGGGCGACACCGATGTCACCGGGCTGCCACCGCACCGGCTGGTCCGGGCCGGCATCGTGCACGTGCCGGAGGGCCGGCAGGTGTTCCCGCAGATGACGGTGAAAGAGAACCTGCTGCTCGGCGCGTTCGCCCGGCCGGACCGCGGCGGCAGCCGGCTCGCCGCGGTGCTGGACCTGTTCCCCAGGCTGGCCGAGCGGATCGGACAGGATGCCCAGACGCTGTCCGGTGGCGAGCAGCAGATGCTGGCCATCGGGCGCGGGCTGATGGCCGAGCCGGCGTTGCTGCTGCTCGACGAACCGACCCTTGGGCTGGCCCCGATCCTGGTCGACGAGGTGCTCGCCCGGCTGCGGCAGATCTGCGAGACCTTCGGTGTGTCCGTGCTCGTCGCGGAGCAGAACTCCTACCTGGCCGGTGGTCTGTGCCACCGCTTCTACGTGTTGACCGATGGCTCGGTCACCGGTGTGTCCGCGGATGTGGTCGGCGACGACGCCGCCCTCATGTCGATGTACACCGGCTCCGGTGCCGACCGAAAGGACTGACGCACATGCACCGCCGCTCCCTCTCCCTGATCGGGGTCGCCGCCCTGACGGCCTCATTGCTCGCCGGCTGCGGGTCCTCCGACTCCGGCTCGGGCTCCGGCGGGAACACCGTCCGGATCGGTCAGCTCGCCGAGTTGACCGGTGGGGCAGCCTCGTTCGGTCTGCCGCAGGCCAACGGCATCCAGCTCGCGGTCGACGAGATCAACGCCGCGGGCGGCTTCGACGTGGGCGGCACCAAGCACACGATCGAGCTGGACACCCAGGACAACAAGTCCGATGCCACGGCCGGTGTCACCGCACTGCAGAAGATCCGCAGCGACGGGGCGAAGTACCTGGTCGGGACCGGGTCCAGCGCGGTCCTGGGCGCCTACCTGCCGATCGTCAAGGACGACCAGAACTTCATCTCGCTGGTGGTCGGAGCCGCGCTCGTCGGGGCGACCGACAACGTGTCGATCTACCGCCCGCGGGTCACCCTGACCCAGTACACGGCCGCCACCCTGCAGTACCTGCAGGAGAAGAAACTCACGAAGCTGGCGCTGCTCAGCGACTCCCAGCACGCCGGCTACGTCGCCGAGACCCCCACCTATCTGGCGGGTCTGGAAGCCGCCGGCATCGAGGTGCTGGCCCAGGAGAGCTACAAGCTCGGCGACACCGACTTCGCCGCCCAGCTCACTGCGATGCTGCGCACCGATCCGGAGGTGCTGAGCCTGCGCGGGTACGCGCCGGACACCGCCCGGATCGTCAAGCAGGCCAGGGAACTCGGCTACGACGGACCGATCGTCACCAACGCCGGCCTGTCGAAGACCGAGGTGACCGACGCCCAGGCCGGCGACTCGATGACCGACGTCGTCGACATCGTGGCCCCCACCTCGCTGGACCTGGTGCAGAACGACACCTACAAGGCGGCCGCCGAGGCGTTCAACACCGCCTACGAGGCGAAGTTCAAGGAGGAGCCGGGCTTCACCTCGGCCAGCGCCTACAGCGGGGTCAAGATCCTCGTCGCCGCGATGCAGAAGGCCGGCACCGTCACGGATGTGCCGAAGGTGCGCGAGGCGCTGGACGCTCTCACCCCGGCGGACGTGACCGGGCTGGTCGACTCGGTGAAGCCGAACGCCGAGGGCAAGATCTTCACCAACCATCAGGCCGCGTACGAGATGGTCGTCCGTGCCTACGATCCCGCCGACCAGAACTTCCACGCGGTGAGCTTCGTCGCCGGCACCTGATCCCGACACCCCGTCCGGTGCTCCCGGACGGGGGCGGGCGGTGTCGAAGGGAGCAGTGGAGGTGACGGCGGCGGAAGGAGGTGGGACGCGGTGCAGGAACTGATGAACGGACTGATCCAGGGATCGGTCTTCGCGCTGGCCGCGATCGGTCTGTCGCTGATCTTCGGCGTGGTGCGGGTACCGCACTTCGCCCACGGCGAGTCGGTGATGCTGGGCGGCATGGTGGCGCTGACGGTGGTCACCAGCTGGGGTGGTGCGCTGCTGGTCGGCATCGCGGTCGGTGTGGTCGCGGCCATCGCCTTCGGCTGCCTGATCCAGGTGATCCTCTACCACCCGCTGCGCCGCCGGGACGAGACCAACCTACTCATCTGCGCTCTCGCCGTGGTGCTGATCGTGCCGGCGATCTCCTTCAAGATCTGGGGCGATGCGCCGCGGATCATCCCGGTGGACGGCGACCGGGTGGTGGAGATCCTCGGCGCCCGGGCCACCACGATGAAGCTGGTCATCGTCGGGGTCACCCTGCTGCTGACCCTGGCGCTCATGTGGTTCGTCGGCCGGACCCGCTGGGGCCGGGCGATGAAGGCGATGGCGCTCAACCAGTACGCGGCCCGGCTGATGGGCATCCCGACCCTGCGCTACTCGATCCTGGCCTTCGCCATCGGCTCGGCACTGGCCGGCCTGGGCGGCGCGCTGCTGGGCACCATCCAGCCGGTGCAGGTCGACATGGGCGCGACCCTGGTGCTGAAGTCGTTCATCATCATCATCTTCGCCGGCATGGGGTCGATCGGCGGCGCCTGGGTCGGCGGCGTGCTGCTCGGCCTGGTCGAGGCGTTCGGCGGCAGCTTCCTGTCCTCGGCCTGGATCGACACCTACTCGTTCGTCTTCCTGCTGGCGGTGCTGCTGGTGCGGCCACAGGGACTGTTCACCCTGGCGAGGGCCCGTGACTGAGACCCGCACCCGCCCCGGCACTTCCGCACCGGCCAGGCCCCGCCCGGGCCTGCCGCGCCGGCTGCTGTTGCTCGTCCCGTGGATCCTGCTGGTGGTCGTCGGGGTCGGCCTGTCCACCGGCAACGCCTACCTGGTGACCGTCGGCATCGTGACCTCGATCTGGTCGATCCTGGCGCTGGGCCTGAACCTGCTGATGGGCTACACCGGGTTGATCAACCTGGGCCTCGGCGCCTTCTACGCGCTGGGTGCCTACGGTGCGGCGATCGCCACGATCCGCTGGGGCTGGCCGCCGTGGCTGGCGCTGATCGTCATGCCGATCGCCGGCGCTCTGCTCGGTGCGCTGCTCGGGCCCGCGCTGCTGCGGACCCGGGGCCTGCACTTCGCCGTCGCCACCCTGGGTCTGGGCATCATCGTCAGCGACGTGACCGAGAACTGGGTCGGCGTCACCGGTGGCCCGCTCGGTATCGCGGGCATCGAACGGCCGGCCGGCTTCTCGCTCGGCGGCTTCCGGTTCGACCCGACGCAGGACAGCCAGTTCCTGCTGATGATGGTGGTCCTGCTGGTGCTGGTCGCCCTCGGTGCCCTGGCCTTCCATCGCTCGTCGGTGGCCCGGGTGCTGATCGCCGCGCGCGACGACGAGATGCTCGCGGCCTCCCTGGGTTTCCGCGCGCTGGGCTACCGGGTGCTGGCCTTCGCCGCCAGTGCGGGGGTGGCCGCGTTCGCCGGTGTGCTGTACGCCTGGTTCATCCGGTACGTGTCGCCGCCGCCGTTCACCTTCTTCGCGCTGTCCTTCCAGGTCGTGGTGCTGGTCGTGGTCGGCGGTGCCGGATCGCTGTGGGGACCGATCGTCGGCGCTGCGTTCCTGACCGGCATCCCCGAGCTGATCGAACTCGAGGCGCACGACAAGGTCATCGCCTACGGCCTGGTCCTGCTGGCCGTCATCGTCCTGCTGCCGAAGGGCATCGTGCCGACCGTGCACGGCTGGTGGCGGGCCTGGATGCGCTCGCGAACATCCAGGAGCGATGACACCACAGCCACCGCAACAACTCCCGAGGAGATGGTCTGACCGTGCTGGTCGGGGACTTCATCAGGCTCAACGCGCTCGCCCGGGGTGGTGACGAGGCACTGTCCACCCCGGACCGCGCCTGGTCCTACGCCGAGCTCAACGACGACATCAACAGGGTGGCAGCGGGCCTGCTGGCCCGGGGGATCGGTCGGGGCGATCGCGTCGCCGCACTCGCCCGCAACCGGGCCGAGTACATCCTGCTGTACTACGCGACCGCGAAGGTCGGCGCGCTGCTGGTGCCGCTGAACTACTGGCACCGGGAGACGGAACACCGGTACACCCTGGGCGACTCGACACCCTCACTGCTGTTCGTGGCGAACGAGTTCCGCCCCGTGGTCGCCGCGATCCTGGACGACACCGGACTGCCGACCGTGGCGTTCCCGGAGCCGGACGACGACGCGGCCTGGACGGAGTTCCTCGCGCCGGCACCGGCCGGGCCGGGTGTGCCGGAGCCGGACGCCGAGGTGCAGGAGTCCGACCCGCACATGATCCTGTACACCTCCGGTACCACCGGCCGCCCGAAGGGCGCGCTGCTGTCCCACCGGCGCACCGCGGACGACGCGATGGCGATGGTGGCCGCGCTCGGGATCCGCCCGTCGGACGCCTTCCTCAACTTCTTCCCGCCGTTCCACGTCGGGAACTGGGACCACATGAAGCTCTACCACCTGGCCGGGGCCCGGATGGTGCTGATCCCGGCCTTCGACGCCGGCGACGTGCTGCGGACCATCGAGGAGAAGCGGATCACCGTGCTGCTGGCCGTGCCCGCGATGTGGCACGACCTGTTGGGGCACAGCACGTTCGCGACGACCGACAGGTCCTCTGTCCGGGTGCTCTACTACGGTGCCTACGACCCGAGCGGCCTGATGATGCGGGTGGCGGAGGAGTTCGGGGCGCAGGAGGGCCGGGTGCTGATGTACCACACGTACGGGCTGACCGAGGCCGGTCCGTTCGTCGCCATCTGCCACCCGCACGAGCTGTTCGACCATTTCGGGTCCATCGGCCGTGCCATGCCCGGTGTGGAGATCGCGCTGCTGGGGCCCGATCTGGCTCCGGTGCCGGCCGGGTCCGCGGGCGAGATCTGCATCCGGGGACCGCACATGACCGGCTACTGGAACAAGCCGGAGGAGTCCGCCGCGGCGCTGGCCGGCGGCTGGCTGCACACCGGCGACGTCGCGGTGGCCGACCCCGACGGGTACCTGCGGATCGTCGACCGGCTGAAGGACACGATCAGGTCCGGCGGGCACAACGTGTACTCGAAGGAGGTCGAGAACGTCCTGCTGCTGCACGAGTCCGTGGAGGACTGCGCGGTGATCGGCGTCCCCGACGACAAGTACGAGGAGAAGGTCGTCGCCGTGGTGGTGCTGCGCGCCGGGTTCGACGGCGGCGACTCGCAGGCCCGCGCACTGCAGGACTACGTCCGCCGGGAGGCGGCCGGGTACAACGTGCCGAAGGAGATCCACTTCACGGAGCGACTGCCGAAGAGCAGCGTCGGGAAGACCCTGAAGCACGAGCTGCGCAGCACCTTCGGGTCGGTCTTCCCACCGTCGACCGGATCCGACCGGGCCGCCGCCGGCGCACCGTGACCGACCTGGAGGACGTCCGGCGCGCCCACGAGGCGGTGCTCGACGCGGCCCGCCCGCACGCCGTGGCCCGCCAGCACGCGCTGGGCAAACTGACCGCCCGCGAGCGGATCTCGCTGCTGCTGGACGAGGGCAGCGAGGTCGAGGTCGGTGCGTTGGTGACGCCGGAGGACCGGCCGGACGGCACCATCCTGGACGCACCGGGCGACGGCGTGGTGGCCGCCACCGGCTTGGTGGACGGCCGTCCGGTGACCGTCTACGCCACCGACTTCTCGGTGCACGGCGGCAGTCTCGGTGATGTCGGGATGCGCAAGATCCAGGCGATGGCCGACATCTCGCTGCGCCGCGGCATCCCGCTGATCATGCTGGTGGACGGCGGCGGGCACCGGATCCAGGAGATCGACGCCCGGCCGTACGCCTTCGGGAACGACACCGGGCCGTTCCTGCGGCAGGCCCGGCTGTCCGGGTGGGCCCCGCAGGTGGCGGCGATCATGGGCCCGGCCTTCGCCGGCGCCGCGCTGTTCGCCTCCTTCGCCGACTTCGTCCCGATGGTG
The DNA here is from genome assembly GCF_009707545.1 of Nakamurella alba. Classification (NCBI taxonomy): domain Bacteria; kingdom Bacillati; phylum Actinomycetota; class Actinomycetes; order Nakamurellales; family Nakamurellaceae; genus Nakamurella; species Nakamurella alba. Next base: position 1,802,892 of record NZ_WLYK01000001.1, read on the forward strand.
CACGGCACCTCGTCGATGGGGATCGCCGGCCCGAAGCTGGTCCGGGCCGGCACCGGTGAGGACATCGGTGTGCAGGACCTCGGCGGCGCCGACGTGCAGACCGGCTACGGTGCTGCCGATCTCGAGGTGCCGGACGACGCATCGTGCATCGTCGCGGTCAAACGGTTCCTGAGCTTCCTGCCGTCGAACAGCCGCAGCGACGTGCCGGTGCTGCCGGAGACCGATCCCGCCGACCGCCGGGCCCCGGAGCTGCGCGACGTGGTGCCCGCCGACCGCAGCCTGCCCTACGACGTGCGGGACGTGATCGGCCCGGTGGTCGACCACGGGCAGTTCCTCGAGCTGGGGGAGGCGTACGCGCCGAACCTGGTGACCGGGTTCGCCCGTATGGCCGGTCATCCGGTCGGGGTGATCGGCAACCAGCCGTCGCACATGGCCGGGATCATCGACGCCCCGGCGGCGGAGAAGGCGGCCCGGTTCGTCGAACTGTGCAACGCCTTCGGCCTGCCGCTGCTGTCCTTCATCGACGTGCCCGGGGTGCTGATCGGATCGGTGGCCGAGGAGCAGAAGCTGCTGCGGCATGCGGCCAAACCGCTGATGGCCCTCGCACATGCCACGGTGCCGGTGTTCACCGTGACCCTGCGCAAGGCGTTCGGCGCCGGCTTCATCGCCATGGGCGGTGGCCGGACCAATGTCGACGGTGCGTTGATCTGGCCGACCGCGGTGATGGCGCCGATGGGGATCGAGGGAGCGGTCGACGTGATCTTCGGCCGGGAGGTGGCCGGCGCGGCCGACCCGGCCGCGCGGCGGGCGGAGATGATCGACGGCTTCTACGCCCGGTCCACGCCGCTGCGGGCGGCGTCCGGGTTCGGCGTCGACGACGTGGTGGATCCTGCCGACACCCGATCGATCCTCATCCGGATGCTCCGGGTGCACAGCGGGCGGCGGCAGGACCTGTCACCGCCGAAGCTGCACTGGATCAGTCCCACCTGACGGTGCTCCGCCACCGCGGACCGGCCTGTTCCGGGTCCACCCGTAGCGCCGGGTCCGGGTCGATCCAGCTGCCGGTGCCCACCGAGGTCCGGGCGCCGATCCGGGCGACCACCAGCGCCAGCCGCACCGCGGCCAGGTCGTCGTCCGGGAGCGGTTCCGGGTGCACTGCCATGCAGCGAGTGTGCGCGGTCGGTTCGCGGCCGGCGCGGACGGCGCCGGACAGCATTGGAACTCTCCACCACGTCGGCTGACGACGACCCGACGGATCGATGGGCATGATCGAAGGGGGAGGCCGGCGACCGCGCGGGCCGGACAGGAGTCACCGTGATCCGCCGCTTGCGCTCGCTGACCGCCGCCGCTGCCCTGGGCACTGTGCTCGCCGGGTGTTCGTCGGCGGAGCCGGATGCCGGGCCGACGGGCAGTTCTGCGCCGGCGAGCAGCACGGCGACGACGGCGCCCCCGGTGACCAGTTCCTCTTCGATCCGCACCTTTTCGCCCGGGACCTCCTCGACCGTGACCTCGGCGACCGACAGCCCGTCGACCGGCAGCTCACCGGCCCCGACCGACGGGGCGACGAGCAGTGCACCGTCGACGGCCGGGACGGACTCCGCAGTCACCGGGCAGGTGACCGCATCCGGTACCCCGCGGGACATCGCGACCGGGCTGGACACGCCGTGGTCGGTGGTGTTCGTGGCGGACACCCCGGTGGTGAGCGAGCGGAACACCGGACGGATCGTGGAGATCGGCACCGACGGCGCGGCCCGCGAGATCGGGGTGGTGCAGGGGATCGACCAGGGCGGCGAGGGCGGTCTGCTGGGCCTGGCCGCCGAGGGGCGCAGCCTGTTCGTGTACTCGACCGGCGACGACGGCAACCGCATCCAGCGGTACGACCTCACCGGCGACCCGGGCTCGTTCGCGATGGGGGATCCGACGACGGTCATCGACGGGCTGCCGTCGGCGTCCACGCACAACGGCGGCCGGATCGCGATCGGACCGGACGGACTGCTGTACGCGGGGACGGGCGACGCGGGGGAGCGCGAGTCCGCCCAGGACGTCGCGTATCTCGGCGGCAAGATCCTCCGGCTGAACACCGACGGCACGATCCCGGCCGACAACCCGTTCCCCGGCTCGCCGGTGTACTCGCTCGGCCACCGCAACGTGCAGGGCCTGGCATGGACCGCCGACGGGACGATGTGGGCGAGCGAGTTCGGCCAGGACACCTGGGACGAGCTGAACCGGATCGAACCGGGTGCCAACTACGGCTGGCCGGTGGTCGAGGGCATCGGCGGCGACGCGCAGTACGTCGATCCGGTGCAGCAGTGGAACCCGGACGACGCCAGCCCGAGCGGGATGGCCGCGGTCGGCGACACCTTGTTCGTGGCCAATCTCAAGGGCGAACGGCTGCGGTTGGTACAGGCGGCCGACCCCGGTGCCGGCACCGACCTGTTCACCGGGGAGTACGGCCGGCTGCGCGGCATCACCGCAGCACCCGACGGCACGCTGTGGTTCACCACCAGCAACACCGACGGTCGCGGTGACCCGCGGGACGGCGACGACCGCATCCTGGCGGTCGATCTGGTGCCGGCCGGCTGACGGTCGGCGACCGGGTCCGGTTGCCCGGCGGGCGGTCTGCCGTGCCGCCGGTTCGGAATCAGACCTGGGCGAACTGGGCGAACTCGCGGGGGCGCAGGAACTCGGTCTCGATCCTGGCCTTCTCCGGCCGGACGGGACGGGACCACAGGAAGCCCTGGCCGACCGTGCAGCCGGTGGCCAGCAGCCGCTCCCGCTCGGCCTCGGTCTCCACGCCCTCGGCGACGACCTCGAGTTTCAGCACCCGGCCGAGGGCGACGATCGCCTCGATGATCCCGGGGCCTGAGTCCTGGCTGCCGAGATCGGTGACGAACTGCCGGTCGATCTTGAGCACATCGACCGGGAGTTCGCGCAGCTGGGCCAGAGACGAGTAACCGGTGCCGAAGTCGTCGATCGCCACCTTGATGCCCTTGCCGCGCAGGTACTTCAGCGACTGCTTGGCCACCGGCGAGTCGTAGACGAAACTGGTCTCGCTCACCTCCAGCCCGAGAGACTTCGCGGGGAAACCGGTATCGACCAGCACGGAGTCGACCAGGTCCGGGAAGGACGGATCCCGCAACTGCCGCGGCGAGACGTTGATCCAGAGCGTGACGTCACGCCAGTGGCTCGCGGCCGACCGCCAGAGCATCATCTGCGTACAGGCGCGCCGGAGCGCGAGCTCACCCAGCGCGAAGATCTGACCGCTCTCCTCGGCGGTCGGGATGAACCGGCCGGGCGGTACCTCCGGACGTCCCGGCGTGCGCCACCGCATCAGCGCTTCGAGTGCGATCACCCGCCCCGTCCGGATCTCGACGATCGGCTGGTAGTCACAGGTGAGATCGCCGTTCTCGAGCGCCTTGTCGAGCTCACCCTCCATGCTCAGCCGCCCAGCGGCCTGCTCCCTGAGGTCGTCGCTGAACGCGGCGACCGAGTTCCGGCCGGACCGCTTCGCGGCGTACATGGCCAGATCGGCATCGCCCACCAGATCCGCCGCCCGGCCGTCCGAGCCCGGGGCGTGCATCGCGACGCCGACACTCACGGACAGCGAGATGGTGCGTCCGGCATGGGTGATCGGCTGCCGCAACGCCGTGACGATCCGCTGGCCGCGCCGGTCGGCCTCGGCCCGGTCCACCACCCCGGGACAGACCACCAGGAACTCGTCGCCGCCGAAGCGGGCGACCGTCTCCGCAGGGTCGGCGATCGCCACCAACCGCGCGGCGACGGCCTCCAGGAACTGGTCGCCGACCGCGTGGCCGAAGGTGTCGTTGATGAACTTGAACTGATCGAGATCGACGAACAGCAACGCCATGCCCGGATCCCGCTGGTCGATGCTCTGCTGCAACAGGTTGAGCACGGCGGCCCGGTTCATCAGGCCGGTCAGGTTGTCGTAGGTCGCCGCGTCCCGCAGTGCCGCCAGGTCGGCGGCCCGGGTCATCGCCACCTCGGCCAGGTTGACCCAGCGCCGCATCTGGACGAGGTCCTCGGCGGTCGGGGCCCGGGTGTCCCGGTAGTACTGGGCGAACGTGCCGAGCACGATGCCGGCACTGCTGATGATCGGGATGGACCAGCAGGCGCCCAGGCCGTGTTCCAGGGCCACGACCTTCCACTTGGACCAGAGCGGGTCGGTGGCGATGTCGGTGACGATCACCGTGTCCCGGCGGTGCACGGCGGTGCCGCACGAACCGACCTCCGGTCCGACGTGGATGCCGTCGATCGCCTGGTTGTAGGCAGCGGGCAGACGGGGGCCGGCACCGAACCGGAGCTGGTCCCCGTCGAGGATCTGGATCGAGCACAGGGTGGCCGGGAAGGCTGCCTCGACAGCCTTCGCCAAGGTGTCCAGGATGGTCAGCAGGTCCACGCCACGGACGATCAGGTCGAGCACGGCGGTCGATGCGTTGAGGACGGCATCTCGGTCCAGCAGTGCCAGCCGGCTCCGGCGCAGCTCCAGCAGCGACACCGCCATCATCCCCAGCTGACCGAGCCGGTCCATCTGCTCCGCAGTGGGCTCCCGGGGCTGCTCGTCCCAGGCGCACAGGGCGCCCAGCGCCTCCCCGCGCGAGGTGATCAGCGGGACACCGGCATAGAAACGCACACCACCCGGAACGCCGACCCGCGGGTGCCCGGCCAGCGACGGGTCGGCCTCGGCGTCGCTGATCACCAGTGCCTGGCCGCCGGACGCGACCTTGTCGCAGAGCGTCTCCGAGTTGTCGTGGCTGATCCCGGACCGGGGGATCGCTGCCTTCAACCACACCCGGTCCGGGGTGACCAGGCTCAGCTCGGCGTGCGATGTGCCGAACAAGGCGACCACCATCTCGACCAGCGCCTCGAACTCGGGCTCCGGCGGGGTGTCGAGGATCTGGAACTCGTCCAGCACGTGAGCAGCATGGGTCATCGGATCTCCACTCCCCTCACGCAGAAGGGATCAACGGTCCGTCACCGGTCGGCAGCACTGCGCCACTGCGCCGACGCCCCGATCTTCCCCTTGTTCCACAGCGATGGGAAAGAAAAGGGGCCCGACTCGGTCGCTCCGGCGGAACGTTCACGCCACAGCATTCCGGGCCGCGGCGGGCTGGACTGGCGCCGTCACACCGATGGCCGCAGTCGCGCGCGCTCCTGGCATGACAGCAGTAGTGCGGACATCGGCCGGTGGCCGTGGTGGTGTGCACCTGCCCCGGCTCGGTGGTGGTGGGCACTGGTGGTGTACCGCGCCGCGCGCCAGCACTTGCCCCGGCGGCGAGTGTCTGACAATCTGACAGTCTGGCCCGGACGCGTCGGTCGCGGCCGGATGTAGTCCAGTTGCCGTCGTCGTTGTGTCCGTTCCCGGTCGGCCGAAGACCGGAGATCCGTGAGGTCCCGCGAGTGCACATAGTTGTCGTCGGCGGCGGTGTCATCGGTCTGACGACCGCCTACCACCTCGCCCGGGAGGGTGAGCAGGTCACCGTGCTCGATGCTCGTGCCGCCGGCCGAGGTGCGAGCGAGGTCAATGCAGGATGGGTGGTCCCGGCGGAGGCCACCCCGGTCCCCGGTCCCGGCATGGTGCTGCAGTCGATGAAATGGATGCTGCACCGCGACAGCCCGTTGTACATCCGGCCCTCGCTGCACCCGTCGTTCCTGCGGTTCATGACCGGGATGTGGCGGCACTCCAACGCCCGGGACCAGCGGGCCGGCTTCGAGGGGCACCTGCGGCTGGCGCAGGCCACCGTCGAGGTCTTCGACGAGTACCGCGCGGACGGCATGGACTTCGAGATGCACAACGCCGGTCTGCTGATGGCCTTCACCGACCCGGCCAACCTCCACCACCACCTGGACAACCTGGACCTGGTGCGGCGGTACGGGCTGGATCCGCAGGTGCTGATGGACGACGACGTCCGGGGGTACGAACCGCACCTGTCCGACGCGGTCCGCGGCGGCATCCGGTTCCCGCTGGAGCGTCACGTCGACCCGGAGGCGTTGGTCCGGGCGCTCGCCGGTCGACTGGCCACCATGGGTGCCCGGGTCGTCGAGCACGCCAAGGTCGACGGCGTCGTGCGCGACGGCCACCGGATCACCGCGGTGCGCAGCGGCGACCGGCGGTTCCCCGCGGACCGGTTCGTGCTGGCCGCCGGCGCCTGGACCGGGCCGGTGTCCCGGCTGTTCGGCGCCCCGCTGCCGATCCGCCCGGGCAAGGGCTACAGCGTCGACCTGGCGCCGTTCGGGCTGCGCGGGCCGGTCAACCTCTCCGACTCGAAGGTGGCGGTGACGCCGTTGGACGACCGGCTGCGGCTGGCCGGGACGATGGAGTTCGGTGGCCTCGACGAGAGGGTCAACCAGGTGCGGGTCGACGCGATCCTGCGGGCGCCCGGTCGGTACTTCCGGGACTGGTCACCGCCGTCGGAAACCCCGGTGGCCCGGGCCGGCTGCCGGCCGATGACCCCGGACGGCCTGCCGGTGATCGGCAGGCTGCCGGGCACCGGCAACGCCTTCGTGAGCAGCGGTCACGGCATGCTCGGGGTCACCCTTGCTCCCGGCACCGCGCTCGCCCTCGCCGACCTGGTCCTCCACGACATCACACCCGAGCAACTGCAACCGTTCTCGCCGACCCGCTTCCGGCGGGGCGGCCGCACCCCGACGAACCGGCTCCGGAAGGAACCCGCATGACCGCTCCCGCCCTCAGAGGCATCCTGGCCGCCGTGACCACCCCGTTCACCGCGGACGGCAGCGCCGTCGACGAACCGGTGATCCGGTCCCAGGTGGACCGGCTGGTCGCCGCCGGCATCCACGGCCTGGTGCCGACCGGCACCACCGGGGAGTTCACCGCGCTGACCCCGGTCGAGTACCGCCGGGTGATCGAGCTCTACGTACAGGCAGCTGCCGGCCGGGTACCGGTGGTGGCCGGGGTCGGTGCGCTGACCACCGCCGACGCCGTCGCGCTGGCCGTCGATCTCGAGGCGCTCGGTGCGGACGCACTGATGGTCGTGCCGCCGTTCTACGACCCGCTCGACCTGCCGGCGGTCACCGCCTTCCTCACCGCGGTGTCGGCCGCCGTCTCCCTGCCGATCGTCTACTACAACGTGCCGGGCGCGACCGGGGTGCGACTGACCGCCGCGGAACTGGCCGGTCTCGGCGCGATCGAGCGGGTGGACTATCTGAAGGACACCTCCGGTGACGCGGTCGCGCTGGCCGACCTGCTTGCCTCTCGCGGGCCGGACATCAAGGCGTTCAACGGCTGGGACACGTTGACCTTCATCGGGATCGCGAGCGGCGCGGAGGCGTCGGTCTGGGGCGCGGCAGGCCTGGTGCCGGACCTGGCAGTGGAACTCTGGGAGACCCTGGCCGAGAAGGGCGATCTCGCCCGGGCACGGGAGCTGTGGCGGCCGCTCTGGGCGATCAGCGACTTCCTGGAGTCCGTGAACTACGTCGCCGGGATCAAGGCCGGGTTGGAGCTCATCGGGCACCCGGCCGGTCCGCCACGGCTGCCCGTCCGGCCGCTCGACGGAGCGCAGCGGACCCGGCTGGCCGGACTGCTCGCCGCCGCCGGCGTGCCCGTGGTGGGGGCGTGACGGTCGGCGGAACGGCGGCCGGGGCCACGACCGCAACGGCCGGAGGTACAACCGCCGGGGAGGTGGCCCTCGCCGGGCGCTCCTTCGACGCGATCGAGGTGCACGCCGAGGGTGAGCCGGGCCGGATCCTCACCACCGTCGCGGATCTCGTGCGGGGCGACACGATGGCGGAGCGGCTCGCCTGGTGCCGGGAGCACCTCGACCCGCTGCGCCTGCTCATGCTGCACGAGCCGCGGGGCTACCCCGGGCTGTGTGCCGTCCTGCTGCTGCCGCCGGTCCGTCCGGGGTCGCACTTCGGCATCGTGGTGGTGGAACAGGGCGGCTTCACCCCGATGTCCGGGAGCAACACGATCTGCACCGTGACCGCCGTGCTCGAGCGCGGCCTGGTCCCGGTACCGTCCGGCCCGGTCGGTGCCGACGGCGTCACCACGACCGACGTGGTGATCGACACGGCGGTCGGCACCGTCACGGCACGCGCCCGGACCCTCGGCGCGAAGGTGCTGTCGGTGACGGTGGTGAACGTGCCCGCGTTCGTCGTCGGACTCGATCTCCCGCTGGAGGTGCCGGAGTTCGGCACCGTGCCGGTCGATGTCGTCTTCGGCGGGCAGTTCTTCGTGCAGACCGACGTCCGGAACCTCGGACTGGCACTCGACCCCGATCACGGGCGGCAGCTCGCCCGCGCCGGCGCGATGCTGAAACTGGCGGCGCTGGAACAGTTCCCGGTGTCACATCCGGAGTCGCCGGGAGCAGGGACGATCAATCTGGTCATGCTGCACACCGGTGACCGCACGCCGGGCGTGCCCGACCGCAACACCGTGGTGCTGGACAACGGGCCGTTGCGCCGGGACGACCCGTCGACCTGGACCGGGGCGTTGGACCGCTCCCCGTGCGGCACCGGGACCTGTGGCCGGATGGCCGCGCTGCACGCCCGCGGCCGGCTCGCGGTCGGCGAGGAGTTCGTCCACCACAGCATCATCGGCAGCCGGTTCACCGGCCGCCTGACCGGAACCACCACGGTGGGCGACCGCCCCGCGGTGCTGCCGACGATCACCGGACGAGGGTGGGTCACCGGCCGGTCCACCTGGGAACTCGACCCGACCGACCTGTTCCCGACGGGCTACACCGTCGGCGACCTCTGGGCCCCGGCAGGCAGCTGACCCGCCACGGCCCGCCGTTCCAGGATCGAGATGAGATCCGATGCGCTGCCCAGCGTGTGGATCCGCAACGCATCGGCCACCCGGGCCTCGTCGCGGGCCAGGATCGCCGACACCATGTCGTGGTGCACGTCGTGCGCGCGCCGCGCATCGCCACGGGTCGCCTGGTCGTAGGCCAACATGATGGTGATGTGCGCCTCGGTCACCGGCCACAGCCGGATCAGCATCGAGTTCTCCGAGGCCGCCCAGATCTCCCGGTGGAACGCGATGTGCGCCTCGTGCGCGGCCACCGGGTCCGCATCCACCGGCAGCCGGTCGTACGCCTTCCAGGCCTGCCGCACCCGGTCGAGCCGCCGGCCGGTCGGATCGTCCAGGATCTCCTGCACCGCAAGGGTGTCCAGCGCGACCCTGGTCGTGGCGGTGTCGGCGACCGCCTTCACATCGAGATCGGCGACGCGCAACCCCCGGTAGGGCTCCTGGACCAGCAGGCCCTCCTGGGCCAGCTGGGCGACCGCCTCCCGCATGGTCGGTCGGCTGACGTTGAGCGACGCGGCGAGCCCGTTCTCGGTCAGCTTCTCGCCGGGCTGCAAGGTGCCGAGGACGATCGCCCGCCGGATGGTGCTGATCGCCCCGTCCCGCCGGGACACCGACGCCACCGGATCCAGGCCGCCGGTGCCGCTGTCGGCTGCGGACATGCCCCACCTCCGGTGACCTGCTGATTGTCAAACGATCGACAAAGGCTAACAGTCGAGGGCGTTCCGGAACGGGCGCCGCCGCCACCTGTGGACAAGGGGAGGTCCGACGACCACATCTCGCACCTGCGCCACAGGTGCAGATGGTGCGGGCGCCGAGCAGGGAACGTCCGCGGAGCGGGCAGGGATCACAGCGGCAGACAGAGTCTCCCGGCGTCGTAGATGGCCGCGTGGATGTTCCGGCTGGTCACCGCATCGCCGATGCGGAACAGCTGGTAGCGGCCGTCGGTGTTGCGCACCGTGGTCTGCGCGACCATGCGGAGCAGGGCACCGTGGTCGACCTCGCCGAGGTTCGAGGATCCCGGGAGCAGCTCGTGGTAGAGGTCGGCGTTCGGTGTGGTGCCGTTCTCCACCACCACGTGGTCCACGATCCGCTCCACGGCGGTCCCGCTGTAGTCGCTGCCGAGCACCGCGCGCAGCTTCCCGCCCGGGGCCCGGTGCACCTCGCTCAGCCGTCGCGCCAGGGTGATCCGCACGTCGTGGTCGGCGAAGGCGCTCAGGTACGCCGGCGAGTTCATCGACCCGATCTCCGGCGCGAGAGTCCTCTCCGGAGTGACGATCTCGACCCGCGCACCGCCCAGCGCCAGCACCTCCGCGGCATCCATCCCCGGTTCGGCGCCGGACACGTCGTAGACCAGCACGTCGCCGGCCGCGCGCAGGGTGCCGGCGAGGACGTCCCAGCTGTCCCGGACCAGGTCGCCGCCGACCGGAACCACGTCGGTGTCCGGGATCCCACCGGTCGCCACCACGACCAGGTCCGGGTCCTCGGCCAGCACCTCCGCCGCCTCCGCGTACACGCCGAAACGCAGGTCCACCCCGGCCCGAGCGGCCTCGGAGACCCGCCAGTCGACGATGCCGAGCAGGTCCCGGCGTCGATGGGCGCGACCGGCCAACCGCACCTGCCCGCCGGGCTGCTCGTCGGCCTCGAGCAGCACCACCCGGTGACCGCGCTCGCCCAGCACCCGGGCCGCCTCCAGTCCGGCCGGTCCGGCGCCGATCACCACGGCGGAGCGCCGGCGCCCGGTCCGCAGCGGGACCAGTTGCGGCATCGACAGTTCCCGGCCGGTCGCCGGGTTGTGGATGCACTTCGCGTCACCGGCCTGGTAGATCGCGTCCAGGCAGTAGTTGGCACCGACGCACGGCCGGATCCGGTCCTCCTCGCCCCGGGCCACCTTGGCCACCAGGTGCGGGTCGGCCATCTGCGGACGGGTCATCCCCACCAGGTCGACCAGGCCCTCGCGGATCGCGTAGCGGGCGGTCGCCACGTCGCTGATCCGGGCGGCGTGCATCACCGGGATGTCGATCTCCGACCGGATCCGGCCGGCGAACTCCAAGAACGGTGCGCTCGGCATGCCCATCGACGGGATCACCCTGGCCAGCGTCGCATCCCGGTCGATGGTCCCCTTGATCACGCTGACGAAATCGATGCCGTCGTCGGCGTAGCGGCGCAGCGCGGTCATCGCCTCGTCGTAGCCGAGTCCGCCGTCGTTGCCCTCGTCCAGCGACATCCGGATGCCCACCACGAACTCCGGGCCGACCGCCTTGCGGATCGCGGTGATCACCTGCCGCGGGAACGCCATCCGCTGCTCGAGATCGCCGCCGAACTCGTCGTCCCGGAAGTTGGTGGCGGGGGAGAGGAACCCGTCGAGCAGGTGGCCGTAGGCCTCGAGCTCGATCCCGTCCAGTCCCGCCTCGCGGCAGCGCAGCGCCGCGGTCGCGTAGTCGTCGGTGATCCGGTCCAGGTCCCACTTCTCGGCGACCTTCGGCATCGACCGATGGGCCGGCTCGCGCAGGGCGGAGGAGTAGACCAGCGGCAGCCAGTCCGCGGTGTAGTTGCTGCCCCGGCGGCCGAGGTGGGTGACCTGGCACATGACCGCGGCACCGGCCTCGTGCACCTCGTCGGCCAGTCGCCGCAGATGCCCGACGATCTCGTCCCGGTGCAGCAGCAGGTTGCCGAAGGCCGGCGGGCTGTCCGGGGACACCACGGCGGAACCGCCGATCATGGTGAGACCGACGCCGCCGCGTGCCTTCTCGACGTGGTAGGCGCGGTAACGATCGGCGGGCATCCCGGCATCGCCGTACGCCGGTTCGTGCGAGGTGCTCACCACCCGGTTGCGCAGCTCGAGATCCTTGATCTTGAACGGCTGCAGCAGCGGGTCGAAGTCGGCGAGTCCCACGACGTTCCTCTCCGGACGCCCCCGGCGGAAGGACGGCCGGTGCTCACCGTAGAGCCGCAAACGATCCACCACCAGCGCAAGGAACTGCATGTGATCGTGCAACTGGGCTGCACGATCTGGTAGACAGCAGCGCATGATCGATCGCCGGCTGCAGGTGTTGCGAATGGTGGACCACACCGGAACGGTGACCGGCGCGGCCACGGCCCTGCAGTACACGCCGTCGGCCGTGTCCGCCCAGTTGCGGTCGTTGGCGGAGCAGCTCGGCGTCGTCCTGCTGGTGCCGGACGGGCGGCGGCTCAAGCTGACCGCGGCCGGGAGATCGCTGGTGGCGCACACCGACGAACTCTTCGAGCACTGGGAGCGGGTGCAGGCGGACGTCCTGGCAGCGGCGGACGAACCCACCGGCCACCTGCGGATGTGCGGGTTCTCCAGCGCCGCCGCCGCGCTGCTGCCGCCCGCTGCGGTGGCGGTCGCGCAGGCACTCCCGGCGGTCCGGGTGAGCCTGGTCGAGGCCGGGCCGCTGGAGTGCTTCGACATGCTGCTGACCGACGAGGCGGACATCGCGGTGGTGGTGCGCACCCCGGGGATCCCGCCGACCGATCACCCGAGGTTCGAGCAGCACGACCTGCTGGACGACGTGCTCGACGTGATGCTGCCGGCGGACCACCCGCTGGCCGGCCGGAGATCGGTGGGCTTCGCGGAGCTGGCCGGGCAGCGGTGGATCGTCGACCGCCCGGGCACCGCCTACCACTCGCTGTTCCTGGCCGCCTGCGTCGAGGCCGGCTTCGAACCCCGAGTGGCGCACCACGCCGCGGAATGGAACACCGGGGCGGCGATGATCGGCGCCGGGCTCGGTTGCTCGCTGCTGCCGCGGTTGGTGCCGTTGCCCGGTGGTCATCCCGTGGTCCGGGTGCCACTGTCCGGTCGTCCACGGCCGCACCGGAAGATCGTCACCGCCGTGCGGCGGGGCAGTGCGGACGCCCCGGTGATCGCGGCGGCGCGGGCCGCTTTCGCCCGCGCCGCCGCCGATCTGTCCGCCTGACCGCCGTCCCCCGTCCGACGGCGGTGCCCGGCCGACTCCGTGACCCAGGTCAGGCCGCCTCGACCTCCGGCATGATCTCCTCCTTGAGGCGCTTCAGGTCGTCGAGTGTCTTGGCGACCGGGACGTCCGCGAACGGCGGCCAGAGGAGCGGCATCGTCATCCCTGCCTCCTTGTACCGCTTGAGCATGTCGGTGATCTGCCGCGCGCTGCCGGCCAGCAGGTTCGAACCCTTGCCGGCGGGCGTCTGGTCCAGGTCGACATCGGTGATGACGAACCAGATCATGCTGCACATGTCGAGGTCGTCCACCGACTTGCCACTGCCCAGCTCCTCCAACTCCCGCTGGATGGAGCTGCGCCACATCGCCATGTCGTCCGGGGAGTCCTGGATGCCGATCCAGCCCGACAGGTCGTACTTGGCGATCCGCATCGCCGACCGCTTCGGGTCCTTCAGGCCGCTGAAGTAGATCGGCGGCCCGGGCTTCTGCAGCGGCTTGGCACCGAAGCCGCAGCGCTCGAAATCGGCGAACTCGCCGTGGTACTCGAACAGATCATTGGACCAGATGCCCTGCATGATCTCGATCGTCTCGCGGACGTGCTTGTGCCGCTTCGGGAAGATGTGCGCGGCGCTGGCCGCGGCGAACTCCTCCGGCATCCAGCCCGATCCCACACCGACGTTCAACCGGCCACCCGAGAGATGGTCGGTGGTGGCCAGTTCCGCGGCCAGCACACCCGGGGAGCGGAACGGGGTGTCGATGATGCTCATCCCGATGCGCACCTTCGACGTCTTCGCCGCCAACCACGGGATGAGTGGCATGCCCTGCAGGAACTCACCTCTCGCGCTGACCGGCAGCTGCTTGGGGAACTCCTGCATCATCCCGAACGGGTACTGCAGATTGCCCTCGTCGGACACCTCGGGGACGACGATCCGATCCAGGGTCCACACGGAGTCGAAGTCGAGGTCCTCGGCCAGGGCGGTCAGGTCCTCGAGTTCCTTGACCGTGACCTTGTCCCGGAAGTTGGGCAGGTAGAGAGCGAGCTTCATGACGGACGGCCTCCTCGCCGTTGCGGGGGTGGGACTGTTGCATCAGTACTGCGATGCCGCTGTGCTGCTGTGCCGAGGGCGGTGACCGACACCGCCGGGTGGGTCACGGTGGGCCGGCGGCACGGAGCACCTTGCGGTCGAGCTTGCCGAGCACGGTGAGCGGGAGCTGCTCCACGATCCGCACCTCCTTCGGGACCTTGTAGCGGTTGAGCTGGGTGCGGCAGTGCGCGATCACCGCGTCGGGATCCGGTGCGACACCGGGGGTCCCGACCACGAACGCGACCACCGCCTCGCCCCAGTCGGGGTGCGGCATGCCGACCACGGCGACCTGGGCCACCCCGTCCATCGCGGCGATGACGGTCTCCACCTCGCTGGGGTAGACGTTGAAGCCGCCGGAGATGATCATGTCGTTCTTCCGGTCGACCAGGTACAGGTAGCCGTCGGCGTCCACCCGCCCGAGATCACCGGTGTGCAGCCAACCGTCGCGCAACGTCTCGGCGGTCTTCTCCGGCAGGCCGTGGTAGCGCAGCATGGTGTACGGGGTCAGCGCGGTCACCTCGCCCACCTCGCCGACCGGGCATTCGTCGCCATCGTCGTCGACGATGCGCACCCGGGTCAGGGCCGTGGGCCGGCCACAGCTGGTGAGTCGTTCCGGATCGGCCGGGTCGTGGTCCTGCCGGGTCAGCCGGGTGATGAAGTTCGGCGCCTCGGTCTGCCCGTACAGCTGCATGAAGACCGGCCCGAACGTCTCCAGTCCCTGGATCAGCCGGTCCTGGGTGATCGGCGCCGCGCCGTAGAGGATCGTGCGCAACGAGGACAGGTCCGGTGTGCGGGTCCGTGCGACCGCCGCGGTGTGATCCAGCAGCCGGTAGATCATCGTCGGCACCATGAACAGGAAGGTCGCCCGGTCCTGCTCGATGCGCTGGAGCACCAGCTCCGGTGAGAAGCCGGCTTCGACGAACGCGTGCGCGCCCTTGAGCATGCCCGCCTGCAGGTGGAACCCGGCGGAGTGGGGCAGCGCCGAGGTCAGCAGCAGCACCTCGTCGTCACCGAAGCCGATCTCGATGGTGTGGGCGAGAACGTCCAGGGCCAAACCGCTCTGGCAGTGCACGACGCCCTTGGGGTTCCCGGTGGTGCCGCCGGTGTAGACGATCATGCCGATGTCGCCGGGCGCGACGGTCACGTCCGGGCGCGGCCGGGTGCCGTCACCGACGGCGTCGGCCCAGGACACTGTGCCTCCGGTGTCCCCGGGCTGCTCGCCCACCACGACGACGAGATGCAGCGGGGTGTCCGGGTCCTGCAGCCCGGTGAGCGCGTTCCCGAGCTGGGACGGGGTGGCGATCGCGACGACGGCGCCGCTGTCCCGCAGGATGTAGGCCGCGTCCTTGGCGCCCAGCATGTCGTTGAGCGGGACCTTCGCCGCGCCGAGACGCACCACCGCATGATCGGCCACCACGTACTCGGCGCAGTTGGTCATCATCAACGCCACCGGAACACCTGGGCCGACACCGTTGTCGTGCAGGAAGGCGGCCAACTGGTCGGCCTGCCCGACCAGCTGCCGGTAGCTCAGGGTCGCGCCGTTGGCGGTGATCGCCGGGCGGTCGCCGAACCGGTCCAGGGACGGGCCGAACAGCCCGTACAGGGTGAGCTCGCCGGGTGTCATCGCCACTCCGGACAGGGATCTCGGGTCATCTGTTCCTCCGCGTCGGTACCTCGTCATCGTTGTCCCCGCCGGTGCGGCGCCGTGGTGGCGGTGTCGCTGGAGGCCGGTCGGAGGTGGCCGGATCGGCCACCCCCGACCGGTGATCGGGGAGCGGGGCGGGAACGCCGGGGATCAGCCCGCGGTGTACCCGCCGTCGATGACGAGCTCGGAACCGGTGGACCAGGACGCCTCGTCGGAGGCGAGATACAGCACGCCGTAGGCGATGTCCATCGGATCGCCGGGGCGGCCGAGCGGGTGGATGGCGCACAGGGCGTCGTAGAACGCATCCCGGTTGCCGGTGTTGTCGCCGAGGAACTGCACCATCGGCGTCCAGGTGTAGCCGGGATGGACCGAGTTGACCCGGATGCCGTCCTTGGCGACGTGCAGCGCGGCGGACTTGGTGAACAGTCGCACCGCACCCTTGGAGGCGTTGTAGGCGGCCAGGTTGTTCACGCCGACCAGGCCCGCCACCGACGAGATGTTGACGATGGAACCACCTGTCGGATCCTGGCCCTTCATCACGCGGATCGCCTCGCGGGTGCCGAGGAACACCGCCTCGCTGTTGATCGAGTTCACCCGGCGCCAGGCGTCCAGGGTCGTGTCCTCGACCGTGGCGTCGTGCACGATGCCGGCGTTGTTGACCACGATGTCGATCCGGCCGTGCTCGGCGATGACCGCATCGGTCACCTCGCGCCAGCGCGACTCGGAGGTGACGTCCTGGTTGTGGTAGCTCGCCCTGCCGCCCGCGGCGACGATCTCGGCGGCGACGGTCTCGCCGTCGCTGTCCAGTACGTCGGTCAGGACGACGGTCGCCCCCTCCTTCGCGAACAGCCTGCTCATGGCCTCGCCGAGTCCCCGTGCGCCTCCGGTGATGAGGGCGACTTTGCCCTCCACGCGTCCCACGATGTTTCTCCGTTCGTCAGTGGAGTCCCGTTGTGTTGCGGGTCACAACCGACGCTAGGCCGATGATCGTCATCGTGGAAGGTGCAGGGGGACCAGATTCGGCGCGATCCCGCATGGTGCGTTCGCACCATGCGGCTACCCTCACGCCGTGGAACTGCTCGTGGTCGAGGACGATCCGATTGCCCGGGAGCTGCTGGAACTGGTGCTCTCGTCGCGGGGACATTCGGTGCGGGCGGCAACCGACGGGACCGCGGCGCTGCGATCGGCCCGGGAGCGGCGACCGGACGGGGTGATCACCGATCTGCGGTTGCCCGGCGACGTCGACGGTCGGGAACTGGTTCGCCGGCTGCGCGAGGATCCCGTGCTCGCAGGCGTTGTCGTCGTGGTGCTGACCGGTCAGGTGGACGCGGCCGGGGTGGTCGCGGTGACCGGGGCGGACGTGGCGCTGGCCAAGCCGTTCGACATCCCGGAACTGGTCGAGGTCGTCGAGCGTCTCGGCGCGCGGGGATGATCGCCGGTGCCGGCCGAAGTCGGCCGGTCCTCAGTCGGCCGGTCAGTGGTGGTCCGGTCCGTGGTCGATCGGTCGGTGGTGGCCCGGTCGGTGGTCGACCGGTCGGTGGCCGACCGGGCCACTGATCCGACTGCCGGCATCCGCACCTCGAAAGTGGTGCCGACGGACCCGGGAACCCGGCGCAGCCGGCCGCCCATCGCCCGGGTGAGCCGCTCGGACAGCGCGAGGCCGAGCCCGGTTCCCTCACCTTTGCGGGTGCCGGACCGGTGGAAAGGTGTGAACAGCAGCGGGATCTCGGCGTCAGGGATGCCCGGCCCGTCATCGCTGACCCGGAGCGCCGCACCGTCCCAGGAGACCACCACCGACCCGCCCTCCTGGGTGAACTTCACCGCGTTGCCGACCAGGTTGATCAACACCTGACGCAGCCGTCGCGGGTCGCCACTGACCCGGACCGGGCGCGCGGGCAGTTCCGCCGTCAGGCTGATACCGCCCTGGACGGCCAGCTCGGCCATCAGATCCACTGTCTCCCTGATGGTGTCGGCGGGATCGAACGGCCGGCGGTCCGGGAGCAGTCGACCGGTCTCCGCCCCGGTGAGGTCGGACAGGTCGTTGATCACCTGCAGCAGGTGCCGCCCGGCGGTGAGGATGCGCTCGATTGCGCCCTCCCGGCGTTCCGGGTCCAGTTGCACCATCTGCATGGCCTGGGCGAAACCGATCACCGCGGTCAACGGGGTGCGGAGCTCGTGGCTGACCAGCGCCAGCTGCTCGGTCTTCGCCTGGTTCGCCGCCTCGGCCACCGCCTGCTCACGACGGGCCTGGGCGACACGGCGGCGTTCGGTGAGGTCGAACAGCTCCACCACCAGGTATCTGGCGTCGCCGTCCGGTCCGGTGACCAGGGAGACGCCGAGGGTGGTCCAGAGCGGCTGCGCCCAGCTGTCGCCGACCCACCGCACCTCCGGGAGCCGGACCGGCGTGCCGTCCGCGGCGCACCTGCGCAGGGCGCTCGTGAAGTCGTCGAGATCGTCCGGGTGCACATTGTCAGGCAACCTGTCACCGGTTGCCGCGCCGCCGAGCATCCGGCTCAGCGCCGGATTCGCCTGGAGCAGGTCACCCTCCGGGGAGACCAGGGCCATCCCGACCTCCGCACCCTCGAAGGCACTGCGGAACCGTGACTCGCTCTCCGCCAGCCGGGAGAACAGGGCATGGGTGCCGATCGCGATCGCGGCGGTGTGGGTGAACCGGCCGACCAGTTCGACGTCGGAGGCATCCGGCTCCCAGGGACGGTCGTGGTAGACGGCGAAGGTGCCCAGCACCTCGTGCCGGTCGGCGTCCAGGATCGGCGTGGACCAGCAGGACCTGAGCCCGTGCTGCATCGCCATGTCCCGGAAGGCGGTCCAGCGCGGGTCGGTGGCGATGTCGGCGGCGACGATCGGGATCTTCAGGTACGCCGCCGAGCCGCACGAACCGACCGCAGGACCGATCTGCACGCCGTCGATGTACCGGCGGAACGGCTCCGGCAGGTGCGGTCCGGCGCCATGCACCAGAGTGGTGGGGTCGGGTCCGCTGAGCAGGATCGAGCAGATCGATCCGGGCAGCTGTGCCTCCATCGCCGCGACCACGCCCTGCAGGCTCTGGCTCAGCGGGACACGGCGCGCGATGCCCTCCAGGATCTCCGCCTGGGCGAGAGCCGGGAACTCCGGTCCCTCTTCGGCGACCTCGGCGATCACCGGACCCCCTGCGGCGACCAGGGTCTCGGACCGTGCGAGGTCGGCGATCGAGTCGGCATTGCGATCCGCCAGCGCGCGGAGCAGCCGGACCGCGCGGTCGGTGGCGCCCGGCTCGTTCTGGATCAGGTCGGCCAGCATGACCGTGGACTGCACCCCGGTGCGCAGATCGTGCAGCGCGAACTCCCGGCTGCGCCGGGCCTCGACCTCGTGGTGGCGGAGGGTGCGGGCGGCCCGGCGGGCCGTGCGCAGAGTGACCTCCGACGGCTGCTCGTCATACGGCAGCACCACATCGGCCCCGGCCAGCCGCGCGCGAACGGCTGCATCCGGATCGATCGACCGGACCAGCGCCACGATGGCAGTATCGGGATCGGTGGCACGGAGCTGTGCGACCTGGTCGGCGGGCACCACCCGGCAGGGGTGATCGGCGGCCACGTCCTCGTCGAGAGGGAGCTGCTGCATGGTCCACTCCAGGACGCTGCCCGGGGACCCTCCGGTCCCGGGGGCGACGGCCCCGTCGCCGCCGGTGCGACCGACGGTAACACCGGCGGCTGTGGTGCGGGTGGTGGTGGTCGACGACCACCGGGTGTTCGCCGAGCTGTTCGCCCACGCGCTGGGGACCGCCGGCTACGAGGTGTGCGCGGTGACCTTCTCGCTGGCCGAGGCTGTGGAGCAGGTCGGCACCCATCGGCCGGACGTGGTGGTGCTGGACCAGCACCTGCCGGACGGTTCCGGCTCCGGGGTGGTCGGCCGGTTGCGGTCCGTCGCGCCGGGGGTGCGGGTGCTGATGCTGACCTCGCAGGCCGACCCGCAGACCCTGATGAGCGCCGTCGGTGCCGGCTGCGACGGGTTCGTCACCAAGTCCCGCGGGATGACCGACGTGCTGGCAGCGGTGGCCGCCGTCGCCCGGGGCGAGTCGCCGATCCGCACCGACCTCGCTGCGGGCGCCGGGCCTGCGGCGGAGGGCACCGATCTGCTGACCCCGCGGGAGCTGGAGGTGCTGGAGCTGGTCTGCGAGGGCCGGGCCAACAAGGAGATCGCCGCAGCTCTCGGTCTGAGCATCAATACCGTCCGCAACCACGTCGCCCACCTGCTCGAGAAGCTGGGTGTGCGTTCGAAACTCGAGGCCGTGGCGGTGGCGACCGCGGGCGGGCTGGTGCGGGGGAGCCGGAGCGGGCGTTGATCCAGGCTGTCTACTCCGGATCGGACTCCCAGTGCAGGATGTCGCCCGGCTGGCAGTCGAGGGCCTCGCAGAGCGCGGCCAGCGTGGCGAACCGGACGGCCTTCGCGCGCCCGTTCTTCAGCACCGCCAGGTTGGCCGGCGTGATTCCCACTCGTTCGGCCAGTTCGCCGACCGGCATCTTCCGTTTCGCCAGCATCACGTCGATGTCGACGGCGATCGGCATCAGATGACCTCGTCCAACTCGGCCTGCATCCGGCTCGCCTCGGCATCACGGGCGACGGCCTGGGCCAGCAGCAGCCGCAGGACGTAGATCACGAGCGCGACACCCAGGACGGCCACACCGATCCCGGCCATGATCAGCGTGACGCCGGGGTCCTCCCGCTGACCGGGAGCATTGATCGCCGTGACCACAAACCAGACGATCGCGACCGCCACCACCGCGCCGATCACTCCGTCGACGAACCGGAACGCCGCGGGGGAGAAGACCGTCCCGCGGCGGACCATCGACACCAGCCGCCACACGCAGACGAGAGCCACCTGGACCGCGAGCAACCCGACGATCGCGCAGATGCGGAACGCGGTCAGCGGGAGTGTCCCGTCCTCAGGATCGTTCCCGCTGATCAGCAGCCAGAGCATGCCCACCTGCATACCGACCGTGCCGAGGAACATCACTGCGAGCACCGCGCGCAGCGCGTTCACCACCCACCTGGCCATGACCTGCCTCCCATCGATTCGCGATGAGTATCTATCGTTTCTCGATGGATCTGCAAGGTCGGAATCTCAAGGTCGAGCCGCTGCCTGCCTTTACCAACTGGCGCAGGTGGGGTTACAGTGCGGTGCGGCCCGCACCTACATGACGGCTACGTAGTCCACTGCGCGCATTCTTTCCGCATAGCGGACACACGGAGCGATGTGTCCGATGATGTCATCTATTGCAAACCATCGAGGACAGCAGGCGTTCCACTCCCGAGGGGCAGGGTGGCACAATCTGCCAAAATGTTGTCATGCTCGTGAACGCTTGTAAGAAACTCGTAGAACGGGTACGACTGCCTGACCCTCCGACTGGAGCTGGGAAAATTGAAGCGACCCTGTTGGATTTCGACGAATAGGAATGTCAACAGACCCTCTAAGCTAGTCAGCACCCAGATGGAATCCCACTGGGTTGCCAGCATCGAATAATCGACTGGGGCCGACCGTGGGGATTCTTTGGTGCACCGTGAGGTTTGGCGCCATATTCAGCCTCCTCCCGTACAACGATAGACGGTCAGGCACTTGAGCGCAATCGATTGCGCAATCGATAGATTCCACGCTTCCTTAACGACCGCCAAGCGACAGTCGTCCCATATTGACCTGGTCGTAAGGCTGATCGGCATGACGAATCGGAAATTTCTCGGCCTGCTCCTCGCAAGAGTTCGGGATTGAAAACTCTCCGGCTGCGGGACTTCTAGACGAAGTTAGGGATGAATAGCCAAATCCGACCAACAATCTGCGCACACTGTTTGCATCCGCCAGATTGGCCTTCGATTCTACGCCGGATCTTCCGCGTTCGTCACTCCGTCGAAGTGGATGACGATCGTTTCGTCAGTTTGATCATGCCGAGCCAGGTAATCACGTTCAGTAATGCCGGTGATCGTCAAAGAGACGTTGTCGTACTTGACAGAGCCGAACGGAATCACCTTTACGCGAGCACCCACTTCAAAAGTGGGTATCGACTTGGGCTCAGGGTAAGAATCTGTAATTCTTGCTACGCCGGGGTCAAAAGCGCGAGATTTTGGATTTCGTCTCCACACTTTTAGAGGAACCGGTGCGTCGTGGCTCTCGTCTTCGCATAGGAAGCCATTAGGGCCGGGTGGACGAACGGAGACGAACCCGTGATCGTCGGGACACAATCCAAACCAGGGGTAGAGTAGGGGGTTCACGAGCTTCGAGTCTTCGGCGCTGCCGCCTAGCCCAACAACCACTTCTTTCCAGCCATCGGAGTGTTCTGCAGCAACTCCTGCGATCGCATGCGCCACTTCGTGACGAACCGCGCCGCGGCGCTCGGCGGGAGTCATCATAGCCATGTGAGTTGCGCTGAAGACTATTCGATCGATATGAGCGAGAGTGACGCCGCCAAGATCGGTGGATTCGATGGAGTGCGCCCAGAAGACGGACCATCCATGCAAACCATGCTGAGATAGCAGCGCCTTGGCGAATCGATGTACGGTCTGCAGATCACGCTCCACTGCAGTGGACCTCGTAGGCACTTGACGTTTCACTTCTTAGACTCCATGAGGGTAGGTAGGGCGGCAGCAACACATTGGGTGGGTTTTCGATGGAATGATCCTGACGCGATGGAGTTTGCCTTTAGGCGCCGGCACCGTCGGGTCAGCAGGAATTTCCACGAAGCTGACTTTTCGGCCGGTGACCATAAGAGTGGCTCCGAGCGCAGACTCATCAGGAGCGCCGTGCTTTCATCTGGCTACTCTTGCCCGACCACTAGGCGCAAGCGAGATGCTCAGGGAACGGTGACTGAAGGCATCGGAGATGTCATTTTCCTACTTGGCAGATCCGACTTTCCGCATCAAAATCTCTACATGCGGTAATACGCGCCGGGATCAAGTTCGGCCTTCCATGTTCGATTCTTTGGATGCGTGGCCATCCACCGTGCAAGTTCCATAAGTACATCGTTAAGGTCCTCGAGAAGCGCAATCTGGCGATGCACAAACGTTCTATCCGTGATGTTCGTGCGCAACGTATGGGCAGGCTTCTGCCGGGCCTGGCGTACTTCACGCAGCGGTTGCAGTATGTCCTTCGCCACCGCCGGGGCAATGCCTCTGCCCTCGAGGAAGACAGCGAGGCGCGTGAGTGTGCCTAGGCTCTGATCATTTTTGTCCTTGCGGGGTACTCCCGCTGCGTCCAGGCCGTCATGGCGAATGTTGTCTGATAGAATCTTGTCGAGCTGTACGATGAATTCATCCCATTCACGCTGCGACGGACGGAGAATCCATCCGAATTCCTGTGGTCGATCGGTGAGATTGAAGAGTGATACGCCAAAGGCTCCCGTCCAAAGAGAGTTGAGGTTTTCAAGCTCGACGAAGAGGTGGTCGAACGGCCCAATGCCATCCGCCCAGTGGCCCATTTGGGTCATCCACCATGCAGGGTGCGGCTCTAGGTCCGTGTCGTTCACCTGATACGACTGCCAGCGTTGCTGGTGCTCAGGCGTGAGTTTGGCGAGATCACCGTAGAATGCTGCGACTCGGCGGATAATCGGCGTCATTCTATCGCCGCGATCGTAGCCCGAAAGGTCGTAGGCGAACCCAACATGACTCAATGAAACCTTATCGCGCTCGGGCTCGGCTTCGTCTATGTAGGCCGCGTCGCCGATACTCATGTCAACACCGAAGTCCCAGTAGCGAAAGTGGTAACGCGGGTCGTTTCGATAGGGCTCAAGTACATCGAAACTGAAATAGGCGAGCTCTAGACTGCCCCGACCCTTCGCCATCGCCGCGCCGAACGGACTCCCCTTCAAGCGCGCCGGAACACGCACACCCCTCATGGCGAGCGGAGTCGGGTACAGCACCACGCCATAGCCAGGCTTCGCCAACTCATCGAGTGACTCGAGCTGTGACTCGATCGTCCGCCGTGAGGGCCACGGCCGGATGTGTGGGTTCGGATAGTCGACTTCCGCCACCATCACTTGGAGTTTGCCGTCGGCCACCAGGCCCTTCGCAACGTCCACCACGGAGGTCTGGACATTTGTGTGCAGGTGGAGTCCGTTGAAGTCGCCCGACTGTAGATACCGGTCCGACACCACCTTCATGAGGGCATCTGGAGTTAGCTCGGTCATCAGACCATTCAACCGCATCGGGAGGTCCGTGGTGACATCTCTAGGGTCCAGTGCGCACTGGATCGTCATGAGTCCCCTTGACGGTCTGCTTGGCAAGCTGTCTGTCTGATGGCAGCGTCGTGAAAGTTCGAGAACGACTTGGTGGACAGAGCGGTCCGCTGCGTCCGAGGGACTCGATGCCGGCCACTACTGCGCTGATCGCTGCCAGTGCAGTGGGTTCCATCGCTGAACAGGTCGTTGGTTGCGATTCCGTGCGCATGGGCGATGCACTGAGCCGCTCAGCCAGGATCCCGAGACGGTGAGACATCGACCCGATGAGCATGTTCAGCGCCCCCTCCTCTAGACCTTGCTGATCACGGGTCGAGGCGACACCTCGACCCGTGATCAGCAGTCCTAGGCTTCTGAAGACAGAACCTACCGACGCACGCCCGCTGTGGACTCCTACGATCGGGTTCTGCTGACCGAACTGGATGCCTTCCTGGTCGGCGACAGACTATGGGAAAGATTGATCTGCCCGGGCCGCGCCTTCCAAGCCATCCTCCAGCCGCTGCTCCTCTGGTCCAGCAAGAGAAGCATCGTGCTGCCAGCCACGTGACACGGCGTGCGATGGTTGTTCTATGACGATTCGGATCATGCTCGTGGACGGCCCGCACCGAGGCACGTCGGAGGGCCTACTGATGGACCGCTCGTTCGAAGCTGCCGCGCCGGCGCCCGGTGAGACCTTCGAACTGGACAGCCAGGCGTACGCGTTTACCGGCACGTCGCAGGTCGAGGAGGACGGCGAGTACTGGCACGCCACGAAGGACTCCATCGAGCTGTTCCTGTGGCTGAAGGATCTCTCGTCGGCCACCAGGGCTCACCTGCTGGCTCACCCGAACGATCCCGTTCCCACCGAAATGATCGCAGAGCTTGTCCACTCCGGACAGGCCGTGGCCAGCGATGCCTACTGGCCGGAATCTGACGTTGGCCCGAGTGGCTTCTACCTGCGTGAGAGCGTGCAGCAGTACCTCGAAGAGCACCAGCCGCTGGAACGTTGAGGACCGACCTGTGGTAGTCATCTGGCGTCCGGGAGGACGCCAGATTCTTCGCCGAACAGTCTCGGGACGACGTCCCTAGAACTTGCTGATCACGGGTCGAGGTGACACCTCGCTGAGTTGGGTGGGGTCACGGGTGGGAGCCTTCGGTTGCTTCGGTGACCAGAAGGAGACCACCCGTGACCCCAGATCAGATCATCGCGCATCGGCGTGCGCACGTCATCTCCCAGGCCGCGAAGGTGGGTGTGTCGGCGGCCTGCCGGGCGGCCGGGGTGTCCCGCACGGCCTACTACCGGTGGGTCAAGGCCGCGGCCCGGTACGGGTCGGCGGCGCTGGTGCCCAAGCGGCGCCGGCCACCGGCGATGCCCACCGCGATGAGCGCGCAGGAGGTGTCGGCGATCCTGGCCGTCGCGGTCGCCCACCCGACGCTTGGTGCGCGACAGTTGTTGCGCCACTTGGCCAAGCATGATGTTCACCGGTCCGCGTCGGGGGTGCAGAAGGTGTTGGTGCGACACCAGCTGGGCCGCCGTGCGCAGCGGCTGGCCGCGTTGGCCTCGCTCACCGCCGCCGACACCGGCCAGCTCACCGACGCCGCGATGGCGGGGCCGTTCGGGTTCTGCCAGGCCGCGTCGGTAGCCGGGCAGAACGTGTCGATGGACACCTTCTACGTCGGCAAGCTCAAAGGCGTGGGCACGATCTGGCAGTTCACCGCGGTCGACGTGGCGACCCGATGGGCGATCGTGTCGTTGATCGTCGGGGACAAGACCGCCGCCGGCGCGGCCCGGTTCCTGGATCACGTCCGGGCCGAGTTCGGCCGGCTCGGTGTCCCGGTCACCGGGGTCCTTACCGACAACGGGCCGGAGTTCGTCGGACGCGACTTCACAAGCCACCTCGGTGATCTCGGCATCCTGCATCACCGGATCCCGCCGCGCAGCCCGAACCACAACGCGGTCTGCGAGCGGTTCCAGGGCACCCTGCTGCACGAGTTCTACCGGCCGTTCTTCCACCGCGCCCGCATCGACCGAATCGCCGATCTGCAGACCGGCCTGGCCGCCGCGATCACCGACTACAACCACCACCGCCCGAACAACGGCGCCTACATGGCCGGCCGCACCCCCCGGCAACTACTCAACGAGAAGCGACCGGCACAATCAGCCGCGTAAACAGCAGCCGCAGAGCGGCCACCTGTCACCTCCACCCGTGATCAGCAAGCCCTAGAAGGCCCGATGTGAGCATGGCACCCAAGCGCCCTGGGATATGCCGCATCGCTAAGAAGCACCCGCGCATCAGCTGGCTCAGCCCTGCCTGCTCTACAGGACGATCCGGGCTACGGCCTGATTATCGATTCACCCGAGATCACAAGCTCACCTGGGATACCGCTGTGCCACCGACGGACAGCGGCCCTGCCGCCGACTTACCTACGCTCACTGCGGCACACCAGCGCAGTCCCTGCGGCTCGCCGCCGGGCTGCACCCGAAGATCGTGCGGGAGCGACTCGGGCACCAGACCCTCAGTATCTCGCTGGACACCTACTCTCACGCCCTGCCGACCATGGAGCGCGAGGCGGCGCCTGCGCTCGGTCGATTGGTCCACGGAGGGTGATCCGGGTGGCGGATGATCACAGGCCAGAACGACAAAGCCCCTGCGCAGCGTTTCCGCTGGCAGGGGTTACGCCGTCTGTCTCAACCAGAGTGTCCGAGGGGGGACTTGAACCCCCACGCCCTTGCGGGCACTAGCACCTCAAGCTAGCGCGTCTGCCATTCCGCCACCCGGACCCGGGTCCGCAGCCCGTCCTGGCGCTGCGACGGCTCAGCTTACCCGGTCCGGGCCGGTGCTACCGACCACCGAACGGAAGGCCGGCGGACGGACCCGCGGGTGGTAGGAAAGACGCCATGTCCGACCAGTCGTCCTCCGCCGTCCAGGGTCCCAGCCAGGCCGAGAGCGAGGTGGTGACGCTCTGCAGCGAGCTGATCCGCTTCGAGTCGGTCAACACCGGTGACCCGGACACCATCGGCGACGGCGAGGCCCAGGCCGCCCGGTACATCCAGCAGAAGCTGGAGGAGGTGGGCTACGAGACCACCTACCTCGAGGCCGTCCCGGGTCGCGGCAATGTGTTCGCCCGGCTCAAGGGATCGGATCCGTCCCGGGGCGCGCTGCTGGTGCACGGCCACGTCGACGTGGTGCCGGCCGATCCCTCGGAATGGACGGTCCACCCGTTCTCCGGTGCGGTGCAGGACGGCTTCGTCTGGGGCCGCGGTGCCGTCGACATGAAGGACATGGTCGCGATGATGGTCGCGGTCGCCCGGCAGCTGAAGGCCGAGGGCACGGTGCCGCCGCGGGACATCATCTGGGCGTTCATGTCCGACGAGGAGGCCGGCGGCGCCTGGGGTTCGCAGTGGCTGGTCACCGAGCACCCGGAGCTCTTCGCGGACGCCACCGAGGCGGTGTCGGAGGTCGGCGGCTTCTCGGTGGCGATCGACGACCTGCGCCGGGCCTACCTGGTGGCCGCGGCCGAGAAGGGGGTGGCCTGGGCGACGCTGCGGGCCACCGGCCGGGCCGGCCACGGCTCGTTCACCAACGACGACAACGCGGTGACGAAGATCGCCGCCGCGGTGACCCGGCTGGGCTCCTACGACTTCCCGCTGACGATGACCGCGACCGTGCGGTCGTTCCTGGACAAGGTCGCCGGGCTCACCGGGATGGAGTTCCCGGAGGACGACCTCGAGGGGCACATCGCCAAGCTGGGCAACATCTCCCGGATCGTCAACGCCACCCTGCGCAACACCGCCAACCCGACGATGCTCAAGGCCGGTTACAAGGCGAACGTGATCCCGTCCACCGCCGAGGCGACCGTCGACTGCCGGGTGCTGCCGGGCTCGGAGGACACCTTCCGGCAGCAGGTCGCGGAGATCGTCGGCCCGGACATCGAGATCGACTGGGTGTGGCAGCCGCCGCTGGAGTTCCCGTTCGAGGGCGCTCTTGTCGACGCGATGTCCGCAGCGCTGGTGGCCGAGGACCCGCACGCGCACCCGGTGCCGTACATGCTCAGCGGCGGTACCGACAACAAGGCCTTCGCCCGGCTGGGGATCAAGGGGTACGGATTCTCGCCGCTCAAGCTGCCGGCGGACCTGGACTTCGCCGCCCTGTTCCACGGGGTCGACGAGCGGGTGCCGGTGGATGCCCTGACCTTCGGGACCCGGGTGCTGTACCGGTTCCTGCTCACCAGCTGAGGTACCGATCAGCTGCCCGGGATCCACCAGCGGACCAGTGCGGTGGTCACGGCGGCCAGCACCAGGATCAGCAGGAACGGGGCCCGGCGCCAGGCGGCGATCACCGCCACCGCGACGCCGGCCAGCCGGGCGTCGATCAGTAGCCGCTGGCCGGAGGACACCGTCTGCACGGCGATCAGCGCAGCCAGCAGCACGATCGGCAGCAACGCGGCGATCCGCTGCACCGCCGGCCGGGCCAGCAGACCGGCGGGCACGGACATCCCGGCGAGCTTGAAGAGGTAGCAGCCGACCGAGGCGACCAGGATCGCGGCCCACAGCATCAGGCGGCCTCCCCATGCGGGGCCGGGCGGTCGGGCAACGGCGGCTCCCGACGGGGCCACGCGCCGACGGCGATGCCGAACGCCGCGGCCACTAGTACCGGTACCCCCGGCGGGACGAACGGCACCGACAGTACGGCGAGGCCCGCGGCAGCGAGGGCGATCGCCCAGGTCTCCCGATCACGGAGCCGCGGCCAGAGCAGCGCGACGAAGGCCGCCGGCCCGGCCGCGTCCAGACCGAAAGCAGCCGGGTCGGTGAGGGCGCCGGCGCCGAGCGCACCGATCAGCGAACCGAGGTTCCACAGGGTGAACACGCCGATACCCGTGACGTAGAAACCGATCCGGGCCTCTCGCTCGGAGTCCCGGCCCAGCGACATCGCCGACGACTCGTCGATCACCACCTGCGCCGCGGCCGCCCGGCGGAGGCCGCGCAGTCCGAGCAGGGTGGACAGCCGCAGTCCGTAGAAAGTGTTGCGGGACCCAAGCAGCAGCGCGGCGACCGCGCCGGCCCACGGGGACCCGCCGCCGGCGACGACACCGACGAGGGCGAACTGGCTGCCGCCGGAGAACATGATCAGCGAGAGGGCCATCGTCTGCCAGACGTCCAGTCCACCGGCCGCGGCGATGGCACCGAAGGAGATCGCGAACGCGCCGCAGGCGATGACCACGCCCAGGGACTGCCGCACCACCGGGAGCGCGGTGAACTCCCGCAGTCCGCGGCGGTGCGGGGGAGTGGGCTCGCTCACCGCGTCACCCTAGGGGACCGGTGGTGTCCGGTCCGCGCCGTTTCCGATGCCAGTCGACCGGCACTGGCCTGGACAGGCTGATCCGACAGCGCCCTCGCCGATGGTGTGCCCAGGGCGCTCGTCCGGTATCCGTGCAACGATCCGCCCCCCGGCGGCGCTGTCCGCACTCGCCGGTGTCTGCACTCGGCCGTGTCTGCACCCGGCCGACTCTGCACTCGGCCGGGTCCACCGCTGCCCGTGCCGGCCCCGCAGCCGATGACCGGCGGATCCGCGCCCCTCCGGCGGACCCGCCCGGCCGCGGGGCCGGTCGTCGCCCGCGGCACCTGCACCGACGGGCTCCGGGCTGCGGCTCGGACCCTCCCCCCGTGCCGCTGGAGAAGATCCTGTCCGCGCAGGTCCGCGGGTTCGTCGGCGGATCGGTGGTTGCACCGGTGGAACGTGCCGCCCACCGATCGGTGGACCCGTCGCAGTGATCAACACGGCGTTGTTGTTCCGGGTGGGGCAGGAGTCGACGAGTTCGCCCCTGCAGGCCGAGATGATCCACGCCACAGGCGGTTCAGCGGGACTCAGGACGCGTGTGAGGACACGCAGCGCAGGACCGGTGGCGCGCGTACGAAAATGGCGACTCCTGCACCACCCGTCCCAACGGCGGCAACTTCACACGCGCCTGCGATGAAGATCCTCGCGCCCAGCGGGGGTCAGGTCAGGGGCAGGTTCAGGGGGTGAGGTCGGGGAGGAGGCCGGGGGTGCGCCGGCGGCGCAGCCAGACCCGGCGGCTGCCGTCGGCGAAGCGGAGGACGCGGGCGAGCTCCCAGCCGGAGAACTCGGCGCGGATGGAGAGCATGGTCGCCGCGGTGGAGCGGGAGACGCCGGCGTCGAAGCGCAGCGGGGCGTACTCCCAGTCGCCGTCCTCGCCGTGCGGGTACCCGGCCATCCGGCCGTACGGAGCGGTCACGACTCCTCCTCCCCGCCCTGGTCCTCGTCGGATCCGTCGGCGGTCGCTCCCCGATCATGCCGCAGGAGTTCCTCCAGCCGGGTGCGGCGGGGCTGTGATCCGATGTCGTGCACGGCCCGGGCCAGCGCGGGTCCGGCGGCGTGCGCGACCGACAGGTGCTTCCGGGCCCGGGTCAGCGCGGTGTAGACCAACGGCCGGGACAGCATCTGACCGGCCTCGGGCGGCATCACCGCCACCACGGCGTCCCACTCCGAGCCCTGGGCCCGGTGCACGGTGATCGCCCAGCCGTGCAGCAGGTCGTTCAGCGACTTCCCGCTGATCTCGGACTCGCCGCCGGTGAACGCCACCCGGACGGAGTTGTCGCCGGTCGCGACCACGGTGCCGACCTCGCCGTTGGCGAAACCGGTGGGCTCGGCGTCGAGGTGGTTCGCGGTGGCCACCACCCGGTCCCCGACGTCGAAGCCGCGGACGGTGCCGTTGCCGGGGTTGAGCCGGGCCTTGAGCGCCTTGTTCAGCGACTGCGTCCCGGCCGGTCCCTTGTGCACCGGGGTGACCACCTGCAACTGGTCGCCGGACGCCCCGAACACCCGGGGGATGGAGTCGGTGACCAGCTGCACCACCCGGTGCGCCGCCTCCTCCGACCCGCGGCAGGGCACCACCACCACCTCGTGGGTGGGAGAGGTCACCGCGGGCAGCTCGCCGCCCCGCACCGCGGTCGCCAGCCGGGCGATCGCGCCGCCCTCCTCCTGCCGGTACAGCTTCGTCAGCTCGGTGACCGGCAGCGTCCCGGAGTCGATCAGGTCGGCCAGCACCCGGCCCGGGCCGATCGAGGGCAGCTGCGCCGGATCACCGACGATCACCAGGTGGGTCCGGTCCGGCAGCGCCGCCAGCAGCGCCGCGCAGAGCTCGACGTCCAGCATCGACGCCTCGTCGACCACCACCAGGTCGGCCTCGATCGGGTTGCCCTCGTCGTGCTCGAAGAACGAGCCGGCGCCGCGGTCGTCCTGGCCAGGCCGGCGGGCCCCGAGCAGGCGGTGGATCGTGGTGGCCGGGTGCCCGGTCAGTTCCTCCAGCCGCTTGGCCGCCCGGCCGGTCGGCGCCGCCAGCGCCACGCTCGAGCTGACCCGGGTGCAGAGCGCCACGATCGCCGCGACGGTCCGGCTCTTGCCGGTGCCGGGGCCACCGGTGAGCAGTGAGACACCTTCCGCCGCCGCCAGTGTCACCGCACCGGACTGCACCTCGTCCAGTCCCTTGAGCGCCTGCTTGACCGCCCGCTCACCCGCCAACGACACCGCGGAGTCGGCGAGACGCCCGATGTGGAAGGCGATCTCCTCCTCCGCATCGGCCAGCACCCGGCGCGCCACCGCCGGCTGCCCGTCGGCCAGCACCCCGGACACCAGCTCCGCGTCGACGGCGTCCTTGAACGCCTGCTGGGCGTCGGTGCCGAAGGGCCGCAACGCATCCGCGAGCAACGGGAGCGGGCAGACGGTGTGCCCCTGGCGGGCGAACCGGGCGAGGGTCCAGTCGACCAGGGACCGGCCGCGGCGCGGGTCGTCCCGCTGCACGCCCGGTTCGATCTCCCGGGCCAGCCGGTCGGCCTGGGCCACCGTGACGTCGGGCAGCCCGAGCAGCCGCCACGGGTCCTCACGCAACCGGTCCGCGGCGTTGTCGCCGAGCAGGTCGACCAGCCGCGACGCCCAGCGGGCCGGGAGTTCCAGCGGCACCAGCAGTTCCGCCAACGAGTAGAGATGCCCGGCGCCGATCCAGGCGGTGTAGAGCCGGTCGGCGCGACGGGCCGCGACCCCGGGCAGGCCGGTCAACGCCTTCACCGTCACCTGGGACGGAGTCGAGATCCCGGCCGTGCGCAGCGTTCCGGCCATCGCCTGGCCGACCCCCGGCCACAGGCCGGAGGCGCAGAACTCCTCGAAGACCTGGGTGGGCCCGGTCACGTCGCCGTCACCCTCCCGGTCCTGCCGTCCGTCACCGCGTCACAGGTCCTCGTCGCCGTCCGGATCACTGACATCGGCCAGCGCGGAGACGATCTCGGCCGGCAGCACCAGGTCCTGGCCGGCCAGCGAGCCCTGCAGTTGGGCGTTGTCCCGGGCGCCGACGACCACCGCGGACACCCCCGGCCGGTCGCGCACCCAGGCGCAGGCGACGGCCAGCGGGGAGGTGCCGAGGCCCTCGGCCGCGGTGGCCACCGCCTCCACGATGCGCGCCGTGTGATCGGTCCGATGCCGGCCCACGTAGCGGGCGAAATGCGGTGAGGCGCCACGGGAGTCGGCCGGGGTGCCGTGCCGGTACTTGCCGGTGAGCACACCGCGGCCCAGCGGGGCCCAGCCGATCAGGCCGACCCCGTGGGCGTGCGCGGCGGGCAGCAGCGACTCCTCCGGGGAGCGGTCGGCGAGGGAGTACTCCGCCTCCGCCGAGACCAGGGACACCCCGGCGGGGGAGCGCAGGGCGGTGGCGAAGGTCGCCAGCTGCCAGCCGGTGAACCCGGAGACGCCGACGTACCGGGCGCGGCCCGAGTCGACGGCGGTGCGCAGCACGGCACAGGTCTCCTCGAACGGCACCGCGCCGTCGTAGCCGTGCACCTGCCAGAGGTCGACATGGTCGGTGCCGAGGCGGCGCAGCGACTCGTCGAGGGCCGCCAGCAGCCGGCCGCGGCCACCACCGACCCCGACGGTGGTGGTGGCCAGCACCACGTCCGACCGCGGGACGACGTCCGGCACCAGGGTGCCGATGATCGCCTCGGCGTCACCGTCGCCGTAGATGTTCGCGGTGTCGATCAGCGTGCCGCCGGAGCCGACGAACGACTCCAGCTGGGCCGCCGCGTCGTCGGCGTCGGTGTCCCGGCCCCACGTCATCGTGCCCAGGCCGAGCCTGGACACCGTGAGGCCGCTGCGTCCGACGCGCCGTGATTCCATGGCGCCGAATCTAACGCGACGAGCGGGCCCGACCGGTCAGGCGGGCCGGGGCCGGACGGCTACCGTGGCCTGGCACACCGGACGGGACTGCGAGCGGAGCGCATCGATGAAGCTGGGCATCGCCCTGGGGTACGCCACCTCGGCGCAGGAGCTGCTGGACGCGGTCGAGCTGGCCCGCGCGGCGGACGAGATCGGTTACGACTGCGCGTGGGTCGCCGAGGCGTACGGGTCGGACGCGGTCACCGTGCTCGGCGCGATCGCCGCCACCACCACCCGGATCGACATCGGTTCCGGGGTGCTGCAGATGCCGGCCCGCACGCCGGCCATGACGTCGATGACCGCCGCCACCCTGGACGCGATCTCCGGCGGTCGGCTGCGGCTGGGCCTGGGGGTGTCCGGCCCGCAGGTCTCCGAGGGCTGGCACGGCGTCCGGTTCGACGACCCGTTGGGCCGCACCGAGGAGTACGTGACCCTGGTGCGGTCGGCGTTGAGGCGCAAGCGGCTGATCACCGACGGCGCGCACTTCACGCTGCCGCTGCCGGACGGACCGGGCAAGCCGCTGGCGCTGAACCTGCGTCCGCTGCGCCCGGACGTGCCGATCTACCTCGCCGCGATCGGGCCCCGGAACCTGGCACTGCTCGGCCGGATCGCCGACGGCTGGCTGGGCATCTTCGTCGACCCGGACCGGCCCGAGGACCACATCGACGTGATCCGCGGTGCGGCCGCCGAGGCCGGGCGCGATCCGGCAGCGATCGACATCACCGCCCAGGTCACCGTGTCGGTGCACGAGGACCCGCAGGTCGCGGCGGAGGCGCTGCGGCCGCAGGCGGCGCTCTACATCGGCGGGATGGGTTCGAAGAAGGTGAACTTCTACCACCGGGCCGCCACCGCGATGGGCTTCGGCGCCGAGGCCGACGAGGTGCAGCGGCTCTACCTGTCCCGGGACTACGCCGGTGCCGCGGCGACGGTGCCGTTCGAGTTCCTGGACGCCACCGGCCTGGTCGGCACCCCGGAGCGGATCGCCGGCAGGCTCGGGGCGTACGCACACGCCGGGATCACCTCGGTGAACCTGGGAGTTCCGCCGGGTCCGCTGCACCACCGGGTGGCCGTGCTCCGCACCGTGCACGAGGCGGCCGCCGCGGCCGGCGTCCTGGACTGACGGACAACGGACCCGCCCCGGGTCGACCGGGCATGCGTCCGGTTCCGGCAGGATGGTCCGATGCCCACACTCGTGCTGCTCCGGCACGGCCGCTCCACCGCCAACACCGCGGGTGTGCTGGCCGGCCGCTCCGACGGCGTCTCGTTGGACGACCACGGCACCACCCAGGCCGACGGCGTCCCGGGCCGGCTGGCCACCGTCACCTTCGACCGGCTGATCAGCTCCCCGCTGCTGCGCTGCTGGCAGACCCTGGCACCGCTGGCCGCCGCCACCGGGGTCCCGGTGGAGATCGACGACCGGTTCGCCGAGGTCGACTACGGCGACTGGACCGGTCGCAAGCTGTCCGAACTGGCGAAGGAGCCGCTCTGGCGGACCGTGCAGGCACAGCCCTCGCTCGCCGTCTTCCCTGGCGGCGAAGGCCTGGCGACGGTCGGCACCCGCGCGGCCACCGCGGTCCGCGACGTGGTCCGGGCCGCGGGGGAGCACGACGTGCTGCTGGTCTGCTCGCACGGCGACGTGATCAAGGCGATCCTGGCCGACGCACTCGGGCTGCACCTGGACGGGTTCCAGCGGATCGTGGTCGCCCCGGCGTCGATCTCGGTGATCCGCTACACGCCGGGCCGCACCTTCGTCGAGCGGATCAACGACGCCGGGGAGCTGGGCACCCTGCGCCCGCCGCCGGCGGCGGAGAAGGACCCGGCGGCGGCCACCACCGAGGCCGTGGCCAACGGGAATGCCCCGGCCCCGGACGGCGACGCCGCGGACCGGTCGTCCGACGCCGTGGTCGGCGGACCGGCCTCCTGAGCCGGACGGGGTCGCCGGGCGCGCACCCGAGGTTCCCCGGAGAGCAGAATCCGCCTGGCTCACAGGGCCGGACCGGCGGCGGCCCGCGGCGGCTGAACTATGTTGGAGAGGCCATGTCGCGACAGATCCACGTCTTCCGTTCACCCGATCGCTTCCTCGCCGGAACGATCGGGCAGCCCGGCGAGCGCGAATTCTTCCTGCAGGTCGTCGAGGGACGTCGGGTGCTGTCGGTGGCCTGCGAGAAGCAGCAGGTCGCCGTGCTGGCGGACCGGCTCGGCACGCTGATCCAGGAGGTCGCGAAGCGGTTCGGCGCCGAGGTCGGCACGCCGTCCCGCACCGCCTCCGATCCCGTCCTGACCACCCCGGTCGACGCCGAGTTCCACGTCGGCACCATGGGCCTGGCCTGGGACGGTGAGGGCTCGCAGGTGATCGTCGAGCTGCTCGCGCTGTCCGAGGAGGAGCCGACCGAGGACATCGTGCTGGAGGACCGGGAGGACGGGCCGGACGCGCTCCGCGTCTACCTGACCCTGGCCGACGCCGAGGAGTTCGCCCGGCACGCCGGGCGGATCGTCGCCGCGGGACGCCCGCCGTGCCCGCTCTGCAACAACCCGCTGGACCCGGTCGGCCACATCTGCCCGCGGCTCAACGGCTACCACCGGGACGTCCGTGGCTGAGCCGGCGGTCCCGGACGGGACCGGCTCCCCGGACAGTTCGGCCGACCGGGACCGCGGGGCGGTCCTGGAGGTGCTGACCCTCGGCGACATCGAGGTCGACGGGCGGGTCAGCGAGGCGTCGAACCTCACGTTGGTCGGCACGGTGACGCTCGGCGACATCGCCCTCACCTGCGTCTACAAGCCGGTCCGCGGCGAGCGACCGCTGTGGGACTTCCCGGACGGGACCCTGGCGCAGCGGGAGTACGGCGCCTACCTGGTCGCCGCGGCCGCCGGGTGGGACTGCGTGCCGCCTACCGTGCTCCGGCCCGGTCCGTTCGGCGCCGGCATGGTGCAGCTCTGGATCGACACCCCGGCCGCAGCCGGTGACGGCGGCGAACTGGTCGATCTGGTGGCGATCGACGACATCCCGCGCGGCTGGAAGCCGGTGCTCAACGCCATCGACACCCGCGGCGCCGACGTCGCGGTCGTGCACGCCGACGAGCCG
This sequence comes from Nakamurella alba, assembly GCF_009707545.1. Taxonomy (NCBI): domain Bacteria; kingdom Bacillati; phylum Actinomycetota; class Actinomycetes; order Nakamurellales; family Nakamurellaceae; genus Nakamurella; species Nakamurella alba. The sequence continues at coordinate 1,838,839 of NZ_WLYK01000001.1, forward strand.
GCGCTGGCCGTGCTGGCCGGGTTCGACCTGGTGGTCAACAACGCCGACCGCAAGGGTTCGCACGTGCTGGCGCCGGGCGACGGCCGGGTCCTCGGGGTGGACCACGGACTGTGCTTCCACCAGGAGGACAAGCTGCGCACCATCCTCTGGGGATGGGCCGGCCAGCCGTTGCCGGAGCCGGTCGTCGACGGGCTGCGCCGGCTTGACCGGGCGCTGCAGGGCGAGCTGGGGGAGCAGCTGGACGAGCTGCTCACCGTCCGGGAGAACTCGGTGCTGCGCAAGCGGATCGCGGCGCTGCGGCACCGGCCGGAGTTCCCGGAACCACCGCGCAACCGGACGCCGATCCCCTGGCCGCCGCTGTAGCGGTCCCGGACCTGCCCGCACCGAACCCCCGCGACCACCGGACCATCGAGGACTTCAGATGAGCAGCCTGCTGACGGCCGCCCGCGGCGCCGCGCGCACTTTCGCCCGGACGGCCGGGGCGCTGGCGCTGGACGCGGCGAACGGCAGCCTGCGGGCCGTCGAGGCGGTCGGCGACAAGGTCCGCGGCCGGGAGAGCACCCCCGGGGTGCTGCGGGTGCACGTGGTGATCCTGTCCGACGCCAACGGCCCGCTCTGCCGTCCGGAGGACGTCCGGCCGGCGCTGGACAGAGCCGGCGAGGTGCTCGAAGCGGAGGCCGGGATCCGGGTCCGGATCACCGGTGTCGACGTGATCACCGCGCCCGCTCCGCCGGAGGCGCTTGACCCGCGGGCCAACCGCGGCCTGTTGTTGGACGACATCCTGGGCCGTACCTCGTTCTACCTGGACCACCTGCCGCAGCGGGTGCTCGGGCTCGTCGGGGCGCCGGTCACCGTCGTGGTGGTGCGCGAGATCAGCGGCCGGACCACCGGTTGCTCGCTGGGGATCTCGGCGGACTGGGTGATCACCCAGGCGTCGCTGTACGACCGGGCCGCCGAGCACAGCTACGACGAGACGGTGCTGGCCCACGAGCTCGGACACGCCCTCAACCTCCCGCACCACCGGGACCGGGGGAACCTGATGTTCCCGGTGTCGTCGCCGCCGAAGGACCTGCGCGGCACCGCGCTGAGCGGCTGGCAGGCCGCGATCCTGCAGGCCAGCCGGCACGTGGTGCCGGGGGTCGGGCGGGACACGCCGGCCGGTTAGTGTTGTCCGGTGCAGTCCTGGCCCACGCCCCCGGTTCCGTCCCTGCCCGCACCGACCGGTGAGCGGCCCGCCTTGCGGCTCTACGACTCCTCGACCGGCACGGTGCGGCCCAGCACGCCCGCCGCGGTCGCGACGATCTACGTCTGCGGCATCACGCCCTACGACGCCACGCATCTCGGTCACGCGGCCACCTACCTGGCCTTCGACCTGGTCCAGCGGCAGTGGCTGGACCGCGGGCACCGGGTCAGCTACGTGCAGAACATCACCGACATCGACGATCCGCTGCTGGAGCGGGCCGACCGGGACGGTGTCGACTGGCAGGCCCTGGCCGCCGAGCAGATCGACCTGTTCCGCGCCGACATGACCGCACTGCGGGTGCTGCCGCCGGAGCACTACATCGGCGCCGTCGAGGCGATGGACGAGATCTCCGCCGCCGTCGCCGATCTGCTCGCCTCCGGGGCCGCCTACCGGGTCGAGGACCCGGAGTTCCCGGACGTCTACTTCGACATCACCGCCTCCGGCCGGTTCGGCTACGAGTCCCGCTACGACGACGCGACGATGCTCGAGTACTTCGCCGAGCGCGGCGGCGACCCGGACCGGGCCGGCAAGCGGCACCAACTCGACCCGCTGCTGTGGCGCATGGAGCGACCGGGCGAGCCGGCCTGGGAGTCACCGGTCGGCCGCGGGCGCGCAGGCTGGCACATCGAGTGCGCGGTGATCGCCGCGAACCGGCTCGGCATGGGCATCGACGTGCAGGGCGGTGGCAGCGATCTCATCTTCCCGCACCACGAATGCTCCGCCGCGCACGCCGAGGTGCTGTTCGGCGCACCGCGTTTCGCCCAGCACTACACCCATGCCGGGATGATCGGGCTGGACGGCGAGAAGATGTCGAAGTCCCGGGGCAACCTGGTCTTCGTCTCCCGGCTGCGGGCGGAGGGGGTCGATCCGATGGCGGTCCGGGCCGCGCTGCTGGACGGCCACTACCGCACCGACCGGCCGTGGTCGGACGAGCTGCTGGAGCGGGCGGTCGCCCGGCTGGCAGCCTGGCGGACCGCCGCGGCCCGGTCGGGAGCGCCGGCCGACGCTGTCCTCGCCGCCGTGCGGGACCACCTGGCGAACGATCTGGACACCCCGTCCGCTCTCGTCGAACTGGACCTGTGGGCGGCCGACGAGACCCTCGACGGTGCACTCGTCGCCGAGGCGGCGGACGCGCTGCTGGGCATCTCGCTGCGCTGAACCGCGGGCAGGGTCCGCGGGGGAGGCCGTCGGCGGGCCTCTCCGCGTCGACCGGCCCGGCTGCACCGACGCCGGGTGCGTCGCCGCGGACCGGGCCGACCCGGGTTGCGCCGAGGGCGAACTGCGCTCCTGGTGAACACGGGCGACATCCGCCCGGAATCAGCGCCGGGAGTCGCCGCCCGGCTTCGGTCCGCGCCGCCGCAGGTACCGCTCGAACTCCTCGGCGATGGCGTCACCGGAGGCCGGCTTGAGCGGCTCGTCCTCGCCCTCGCGCTCCTCCAGGGTGTGGATGTACTCCGAGATCTCCTCGTCCTCCGAGGCGATCTGCGACACCTCGGTCTCCCACTCGTCGGCCTGCTCCGGCAGCGATCCGAGCGGCACCTCGATGTCCAGGACCTCCTCGACCCGGTGCAGCAGGGCCAGCGTGGCCTTGGGGGACGGGGCCTGCGAGACGTAGTGCGGGACCGACGCCCAGAAGGAGATCGACGGGATGCCCTTCTGCACACAGGCGTCCTGGAACACCCCGGAGATGCCGGTCGGCCCCTCGTACCGGGACCGGGTCAGGCCGAAGCGCTCGGCCGTCGGCTCGTCGTACGCGGACCCGCTGACCTGCACCGGACGGGTGTGCGGGACATCGGCGAGCAGGGCGCCGAGGCCGATCACCGTGGTCACGTCGGTGTCCATCGCGATCTGCAGCAGCTCGTCGCAGAACGCCCGCCAGCGGAAGTTCGGCTCGATGCCGTGCACCAGGATCACGTCGTGCGGGGCGCTGGGCAGCCGGCAGACCGACAGCCGGGTGGTCGGCCACTCGATCGCCCGGGTCACCCCGTCGATCAGCCGGACGGTCGGACGGGAGACCTGGAAGTCGTAGTACCCCTCGGGGTCGATCTCGGCCAGCGGGACCGCGTCCCAGGCCAGGGCGAGTTGCTGCACCGCGGTGGTCGCTGCGTCACCGGCGTCGTTCCAGCCCTCGAAGGCCGCGATCATCACCGGTGCCCGCAGCACAGGGCGGGGCACGGACGGTTCGTTCACGCCGTTCACCCTACGACCGCCCGGCACCGTGCCTCCCCGCACGCCGTGTACACCCGTGATTCACGCGCGCGGGCGACTACCCTGGTCCGGTGACCCGAACCCCCACCGATCACCCCCTGCTGTCTGCGCTCGCCCGGCGCGTGCTCGTGGCGGACGGTGCGATGGGCACGATGATCCAGGCGCAGGACCCCTCGCTCGACGACTACGCCGGGCTCGAGGGCTGCAACGAGATCCTCAACGTCACCCGCCCGGACATCATCCGGGCCGTGCACCGCGCCTACCTCGAGGTCGGCGTCGACGCGATCGAGACGAACACCTTCGGCGCCAACCTGGCCAACCTGGCCGAGTACGACATCCCGGAGCGGATCTTCGAGCTGTCGCTCGCCGGTGCCCAGCTGGCCCGCGCCGAGGCCGACGAGTTCTCCACGCCGGACCAGCCGCGGTTCGTGCTGGGCTCCGTCGGCCCGGGTACCAAGCTGCCGTCGCTCGGCCACGCCACCTACCCGGCCTTGCGCGAGGCCTACCAGCAGCAGGTGTCAGGGATGCTCGAGGGCGGCGTGGACGCCGTCCTGGTGGAGACCGCGCAGGACCTGTTGCAGGTCCGGTCCGCGGTGTCCGCGGCGAAGCGGGCGATGGACGAGAAGGGCATCCTGGTCCCGCTGATCGTGCACGTCACGGTGGAGACCACCGGCACCATGCTGCTCGGGTCGGAGATCGGTGCCGCGCTCACGGCGCTGGAGCCGCTGGGCATCGACTACATCGGCCTCAACTGCGCCACCGGCCCGGCCGAGATGAGCGAGCACCTGCGCTACCTGTCCAAGCACGCGCGGGCGGGCGTGTCGGTGATGCCGAACGCCGGCCTGCCGGAGCTGGGCCCGAACGGCGCCGTCTACCCGCTGGGCCCGGAGGCGCTGGCCTCAGCGCTGGCCGGCTTCGTCACCGAGTTCGGCCTGGGCCTGGTCGGTGGCTGCTGCGGCACCACCCCGGAGCACCTGCGGCAGGTCGTCGAGGCCGTGCGCGAGGCGACGCCGAAGGTCCGCCGGCCGCGGCACGAGGCAGCGGTCTCCTCGCTGTACCAGTCCGTGCCCTTCGAGCAGGACGCTTCCGTGCTCATGGTCGGCGAGCGGACGAACGCCAACGGCTCCAAGGCGTTCCGTGAGGCCATGCTGGCCGAGAAGTGGGACGACTGCCTGGAGATCGCCCGCGGCCAGATCCGCGACGGCGCCCACGTGCTCGACCTCAACGTGGACTACGTGGGCCGCAACGGCGTCGCCGACATGAGCGCCATGGCATCCCGGCTGGCCACCGCCTCCACCCTGCCGATCATGATCGACTCCACCGAGCCGGACGTGATCGAGGCCGGTCTGATCCACCTCGGCGGCCGGTCGATCGTCAACTCGGTCAACTTCGAGGACGGCGACGGCCCGGCCTCCCGCTACGCCCGGATCATGCCGCTGGTGAAGGAGCACGGAGCCTCGGTCGTCGCCCTCACCATCGACGAGGAGGGCCAGGCCCGGACCCGGGACAAGAAGGTGGCGATCGCCGAACGGTTGATCACCGACCTGACCACCACCTGGGGCCTGCAGGTCGAGGACATCGTCGTCGACGCGCTGACCTTCCCGATCGCCACCGGGCAGGAGGAGACGCGACGGGACGGCATCGAGACCATCGAGGCCATCCGCGAGCTGAAGCGCCGCTACCCGGAGCTGCACACCACGCTGGGCCTGTCGAACGTCTCCTTCGGCCTGAACGCGGCCGCCCGGCAGGTGCTCAACTCGGTGTTCCTGGCCGAGTGCGTCAACGCCGGCCTGGACTCGGCGATCGTGCACGCCAGCAAGATCCTGCCGATGGCCCGGATCCCCGAGGAGCAGCGCACCGTCGCCCTGGACCTGGTCTACGACCGGCGGCGGGAGGGCTACGACCCGCTGGCCCGGATGCTGGAGATCTTCGAGGGCGCAACGGCCGCGGCCGGCCGCGCCTCCCGGGCCGCCGAGCTGATGCAGCTGCCGCTGGACGAGCGCCTGCAGCGGCGCATCGTGGACGGCGAGAAGAACGGCCTGGAGGCCGATCTCGACGAGGCGCTGCTCACCCGCGGTGCCTTGGAGATCGTCAACGACACGCTGCTCGAGGGGATGAAGACCGTCGGCGAGCTGTTCGGCTCGGGTGCCATGCAGCTGCCGTTCGTGCTCACCTCGGCGGAGGTGATGAAGACCGCCGTGGCGCACCTGGAACCGCACATGGAGAAGGCCGACGCCGGCGGCAAGGGCACCATCGTGCTGGCCACGGTGAAGGGCGACGTGCACGACATCGGGAAGAACCTGGTCGACATCATCCTGTCGAACAACGGCTACTCCGTCGTGAACATCGGCATCAAGCAGCCGATCGCGACGATCCTGTCGGCCGCCGAGGACTCGAACGCCGACGCGATCGGCATGTCGGGTCTGCTGGTGAAGTCGACGGTGATCATGAAGGAGAACCTGGAGGAGATGAACACCCGCGGGGTGTCCGAACGCTTCCCGGTCCTGCTGGGTGGCGCCGCGCTGACCCGCTCCTACGTCGAGAACGACCTGTCGTCGGTGTTCTCCGGCGATGTCCGGTATGCCCGCGACGCCTTCGAGGGCCTGCGGCTGATGGACGGGGTGATGGCCCGCAAGAAGGGGCTGGCCCCGGAGGTGGCGGAGGCGGAGGCCGCGAAGGTCGCCGAGCGCAAGGCGCGTCACGAGCGGTCCCAGCGGATCGCCGAGAAGCGCCGTGCCGCAGAGGATGCGGCACTGGAGGCCGCAGGTCCGCTGCCGACCCGGTCCGACGTGGCCGCCGACAACCCGGTGCCGACGCCGCCGTTCTGGGGCTCCCGGGTGATCAAGGGCATCCCGCTGGCCGACTACTCGACCATGCTCGACGAGCGGGCGACCTTCATGGGCCAGTGGGGGCTGCGCGGGGTGAAGGGCGGCCAGGGGCCGTCCTACGAGGAACTGGTGGAGAAGGAGGGCCGGCCGCGGCTACGGTACTGGCTGGACCGGCTGCACACCGAGCAGGTGCTGCAGGCGGCCGTGGTCTACGGCTACTTCCCCTGCGTCTCCGACGGCGACGACCTGGTGATCCTGGCCGAGCCGGACCCGGACGCCAAGGAGATCCACCGGTTCACCTTCCCGCGGCAGCGCCGCGACCGGCACCTGTGCCTGTCGGACTTCTTCCGCAGCAAGGACTCCGGGCAGGTCGACGTCATCGCGTTCACCATCGTGACGATGGGGCAGCGGGTCGCCGACTTCGCCAACGAGCTGTTCGCCGCCAACGCCTACCGGGACTACCTGGAGGTGCACGGCCTGTCGGTGCAGCTGACCGAGGCGCTCGCCGAGTTCTGGCACCAGCGGATCCGGTCCGAGCTGCAGTTCGACGACGGGTCGAACGCGGCCCGGGACGACTCCGAGAACGTCGAGGACTTCTTCGATCTCGGGTACCGGGGCGCGCGCTACTCGTTCGGCTACCCGGCCTGCCCGGACCTCACCGACCAGACCAAGGTGATGGCGATGCTGGAGCCCGGCCGGATCGGGGTGGACCTGTCCGAGGAGTACCAGCTGCACCCGGAGCAGTCGACCTCGGCGCTGGTCGTGCACCATCCCGAGGCGAAGTACTTCGCAGCCCGATGAGCGCTCCCGGTACGGCCCTGCGCGGCGTGCTGTTCGACATGGACGGCACGCTCACCGACACCGAACGGCTGTGGACCATCTCGCTGGAGGAGACGGCCGCGCACTACGGCGGCACCATCTCCACGGCGACCCGCGAGGCCATGGTGGGTCAGGACATGTGGACCACCATCGACCTGCTGCACGCCGAGCTCGGGGTGACCGCCGACCCGGCGGACACCGCCCGGATGCTCACCGAGGCGACCACGGCGATCTTCCGCCGCGGGCTGCCGTGGAAGCCGGGTGCGCGCGAACTGCTGACCGCGGTGCGGGCGGCCGGGCTGCGGACCGCCCTGGTGACCGCGACGCACCGGCCGTTGGTCGAGATCGCGCTGTGCACCCTCGGTGTCGAGAACTTCGACGTCACCGTCGCCGGCGACGAGGTGGTCTGCAACAAGCCGGATCCCGAGCCCTACCGGCGGGCGATGCAACTGCTGGACCTGACCCCGGCGGAGTGCCTGGCCATCGAGGACTCGCCGTCCGGCTCCCGGTCCGCCGCGACGGCAGGCCTGCTGGTGCTGGTGGTGCCGTCCGAGATGCCGGTGCCTCCGGCCGAGAACCTGGTGTTCGCCGACACTCTCGTCGGTCTGGACGTCGATGATCTGCGCCGGATCCTGGCCGAGGGCCGGCCGGCGGAGCAGTTCGACTCCGTCTGAGACCATCTGCGACCGCCTGCGTTCTCTGCTTCGGCGGGTTTCTGATCGCCGGAGTCCGGTGGAGGTCGGAGCACTTGGTGTGGGCGGGGTCCGGTCCTGCTCTTGCGACGCCGTTTCGGTCCGACGACCGGGTCCCTGCTGATCGGGGGCCGTTTCCGTCGGTGGGCGACGGAAACGGTCCCGGCCTCGTTGATGGGTTCGGGTCTGGTCCTGCGGGTGCCGGGACGGCGCTGGTCCGAGAACCCGGGGTGATGTGGGCGGCCGATCGGGGACCGTTTTCATCGGTGGGCAACGGAAACGGTCCCGGCCTCGTTGATGCGTCCGGGGTCTGGCTCCTGCTGGTGCGCCGGGGTGGCGCAGTCTGCGAACCCGGGGCGGTGTGGCCGGCCGATCGGGGACCGTTTCCGTCGGCACGCGACGGAAACGGTCCCGGATTCCGGGGAGGCGCGAGGATTTCCGCGTCGGCCCTCGGAGATCAGGCGATCGGCGGACCGGTCGAACGCCGGCCCGGTCAACGGCCGGGCATCTGTCCCATCTGCGGGCCGCCGCCATTGAATCCCGCCCCGCCGGCGCCGCCACCGGTGTTGGAACCACCCAGCAGCCCGTTCGCGGCCGACGTCGTGGACGAGGTCGGCAGCGCCTCGGACAGGTCGGCCAGCACCACCTGGTCACCCACGTCCAGCCCGCTGGTGATCTCGGTGAGAGCACCTCCCACGGCGCCGATCTCGACCGCAGTACTGGTCGACACGCCGTTGACCAGCACGTCGACCGTGTGCGCGGACCCGACGGTGTGTACTGCCGAGGTCGGCACGGTCAGCACGCCCGAGACATCGGCCACCACCACGCCGACGGAGGCGCCGGACCCGTCGTACAGCGTGGTGTCGCCGGCGTCGACGAGCACCGTCACCGGGTAGGTCGGATCGTCACCGGTGCTGTCGGCGAGGTTGCCGATCAGCGACACGGTGCCGGTCAGCGACTGGTCCACGCCGTTGACGGTGACCGTGGCCTCGTCGCCCACGCCGATCTTCTCCACAGTCGACAACGGGACCGTCGCGGAGACCGTGTACTGCCCGCTGCCGATGACCGTGACCGTGGCGCTGGTCGAGTTCGCCGAGACGTCGTCACCGACCGCCAGGTCCAGTGACGCGACTGTGCCGGAGATCGGACTGGTCAGCACCGACGCCGCCAGCTCCTGCTTCGCGACCGCGACAGCTGCTGTCCTGGCGTCGATCTCCGCCTGGTCGGCGGCGATGTCGGCAGCGGTCGGGACGGTGTCCTTGGCCGCACCGGTTCCGCCGGACGCTGCTCCGGTCCCGCCCGACACTGCGCCGGTGCCACTCGAGGTGTCGCCGGTCGCTCCCGACTCCGCACCGGTACCGCCGGACACCGAGCCGGTACCTCCGGCCGCCGCGCCCGTGCCGTCCGACGTGGAGCCCGATGAGGCATCGCCGCCGCCGGCGATGGTTCCGGAACTGCCGGCGTCCGCGCTGCCGCCCTGGGTACCGCTGTCGCCTTGTGCGCCGGTGCCCGCTGCGGCGTCGGTTCCCGAGGTTCCGCTGCGGCCCTGGGCGGCGTCCGACTGGCCGCCACCCGAGCCCGCGGTGCCACCGCCGATCACGCTCGCACCGCCGGTGCCGGACTGACCGGAAGTCTGTCCACTCTGACCGCCGGTGCCGGACTGGCCGGACTGCGAAGCCCCCGGCGAGCTACCGGTTCCCGAGCCGCCGGTCCCGTCGGCCGTCGGCAGGAGGGCGGCCAGCGCGTTCACGGCCGTCGTGAGGGAGTTCTGGTTCTCGCCCAGCCCGGACTGGGCATCCTGGACGTCGGTGATCGCTGCCTGACAATCAGCGAGCTGGGTGGACAGGACGGAATCTCCACTGCCCGCTGTGCCGTCACCGGTGGTCGTGGTGGGTGCCGTGCTGTCGGTGGTGCTCGTCGACGAGGTTCCCGACGAGCCCGATTCCGAGGCCGTCGACTCCGGAGATGTCGACGTGCGCGACGACGAGGAGGTCCCGGTCGATGTCGGTTCTGTGGTGGTGGCGTCGTTGAAAGTGGATCCGGTAGAAGTGGATCCGGTAGGAGTGGATCCGGTAGAGGTCGATCCGGTCGACGTGGTGTCGGTCGCCGCCGCCAGCTGGCGGTAGGCGGCCTGCACGGCGACGACGGAGGAGTCCCCGCCGACGACCCGGTCGACGGCGTCCTGCATCTCCCCGGTGACCTGCACCCGGTAGGCCGCGGCTGCGGTCCCCGTCGTTGCGGTCGTGTCGGCGGTGTCGGTCGTCCCGGTGGTGGTCGGGGTGACCGTCACGGTGACCGGATCCTGGGCCACGGTGGTCTGCTCGGTGACCGTTGTCTGCTCGGTGACCGTGGTCTGCTCGGTCACGGTGCTCTGCTCGGTGACGGTGGAGCCTTCGGTCACGGTGACCGGGTCAGGGGTCTCGGTGACGGTGACCGTGCTGCCGGAGCTGTCCGTCGACGAGGCCGTGCCGGAGTCGGACGACGAACCCGAGCTGCTCGGGTCGGTGCTCGTCGGGTCGGTACTGGACGGGTCGGTGCTGGTCGATGTGGAGGGGGTCGTGCCCGGCACCGTGGCGGTGGTGATCGGCAGGCAGGCGGCCTGCTGGGCGCTGATGGCCTGCTGGACCGCGGTCGTCTGCTCGGTGACGACCTTCTGCGCAGCGATCACCGCCTTCTGCGCAGCGGTCAGCGCGGCCGTCCCGCCACTCCCGGTCCCGGGTCCCGTCCCGCTGGAGGTCGGCGCGCCGGAGGATGCCGAAGCGGAGGTCGGCCCATCCGACGAGGACGACCCCGACGGGGCTCCCGAGGGTGCGGCGGGGGCCGAGGTCGTGGCAGATCCCGTCCCCGAACCCGTGGCGGTCTCCTGCCCGGTCGCGCCTGAGCCGCCGGACGAAGCACCGCCGGTACCGGCCACCGAGCCGGTCCCGGATCCGCCGGCTCCAGCACCCGCTCCGGATCCGCCGGCCGTCCCGACGCCCGCCGTGCCGGAGTCACTCGCAGCCCCGGAGGCCGCGTCCGCGGCGGCGTCGGAACCCGTGGAGTCGTCGGTGCTGTCATCGGCGTCGTCGCTCTCGGCCTCGGCCTCATCGACCTGGGCCTGCAGATCATCGGCCAGTGCCTGTTGGGCGTCGGTCAGGTCGGACTCCGCGGAGGTAACCGCGTCCTCGAGATCGCCGGTGTCGAGGGTTGCCACGGTCTGGCCGGCGGTGACGGTGTCGCCGACCTCGACGGCGACGTCCGCCACGGTGCCGGCGACGGCGAAGGCCGCGGAGGCCTGGTCCTTGTTCGCGACGGTGCCGGAGGCGGCGAAGGTCTGGGTCACCGCTCCATCGGCCACCATGGCGACCCGGTAGGCCGCGCCCTCGTCACGCGTGGTCGCGTAGGCCCAGCCGCCGCCGGCGATCAGCGCGACGGTCAGCACACCGCAGGCCGCGGTCACCCGGCGCTTGCGGCGTCGGCGCAACCGGGCCTGCGCGGCGGCGGTCCGGGCCGGTGCCGGCGCGGACACGGTGTCAGGAGTCGGGTCAGCCATTGCTGCGTCCACCCGGGAACCCGCTCGTGCAGCTGCCGTCGACGGCGTCGGACAGCGCGATGCTGGTCGCGGTCACCGCGCCGGTGTCGTCCGCCTCGCCCATGGCGGTGGCGCACAGTCCCTCGGACACGGCCTTCGACGTCGCGTCGACGGTCCGGGTGTAGGTGGTGTCCGCGGAGACGGTGATGGTGCCGGGGGTGGCGGCAGCCGTGGTCGCAGCGCTCGCCGACGCGTCAGCCGCGGCACCGGGGAAGGGGGTGGCGGACACGGTGATCGTGATGGTGGAGCCGTCGACCGCGGTCACCTCTCCGGAGAGCCGCTGACCGCCGCCGAAGCCGCCCGCACCCATCGCGCCCGAGGGCATGGCCCCGGACGGCATCGCACCGGTTGGCGCTGCCATCCCGCTCGGCATCTCACCGGTGGGCATCTCACCGGTGGGCATCTGACCGGTGGGCATGGCCATACCGCTGGGCGGGGTGCCCCCGTTCCCGCCGCCGAAGCCACCGGCGCCCCCACCGAAGCCACCGGCCTGGGTGCAGGCACCGTCCACCGGCTCGGTGATCCGCACCGTGGTCGCGGTGATCGCATCAGTGGCATCGGCCGCGTCGGTCCCGGATGCGCTGTCGGTGGACTCGGCGGACGCGACCACGCACGATCCGACCGTCACGTCCGTCAGTGCCGCGTCCTGCTGCTGGGTGAAGGTGGTGTCTGCGGTCCACGAGACGGTTGTCTGACTGTCCGACGACTGCACCTCCATGCTGTCGGTGTCGACCTCGGCGATGAGACCCGAGGTACCGGGCCGGATCTGACCGGAGGCACCGCCGCCCGGGCCACCCGCCCCGCCGGCACCGGCACCACCACCGGCGGACGGTGCCGCGGACGCCGCGGCGCCGGTGGTCGACACCGCACCGGTAGTGGCGGCAGCTCCGGTGGTCGCGGCCTCACCGGACGACGCGGTCCCTCCGCAGGCCACCAGCAGACCGCCGAGGACAACCGCGGCGCCGATCGCGGCGGCCGGTCGCACCCAGCGGCGGGCGACTGGGGTGGCGGATGCCGGGTCGGGGGAGAAGGTGGTGCGCATGTGGAAACCTCCGGAGAACTGTTGGTGCGGTGATGATGTGGAGACCGGTGGACGGCCGGAAGACGGACGGAACGGTGTGCCGGTCATTCGCTGCGCAGCGCGTCGATGGGGGCGAGCTTCGCGGCGCGGGTCGCCGGATAGACCCCGAACACCACGCCGATGAGCACGGCGATGGCGATGGACCCGCCGACAGCAAGAGGGGACACGACGATCTCGGTGGAGAGCAGGTCGGGCAGCCAACGGGCGGCCAGAATGCCGAGAACCGCGCCGAGCAGTCCGCCGGCCAGGCCGAGAATCGTGGCCTCCACCAGGAACTGGCGGCGGATGGCACCCGGCGGTGCGCCGAGCGCCTTGCGCAGCCCGATCTCCCGGGTCCGTTCGGACACCGACACCAACATGATGTTCATGACCCCGATCCCGCCCACCAGCAGCGACAGCCCGGCGATGCCGGTGAGCAGCACCGTCAGGGTCCGGGAGACCGCGGTCGCGGTGGAGAGCAGGGACTGCTGGCTGGAGATGGAGAAGTCGGCGGAGTCGCTGTCGGTGATCCCGTGCAGCGTCAGCAGCAGTGCCTGCGCCTCCTGGTACGCGGCGGACAGCTGGTCCTCCGAGGCGGCCTGGATGTAGATCGTCGACACCGAGTCCTTGTTGGTGCCGCCGATCACCCGGTTCGCGACGGTGGAGAGCGGGGCCACCACCTGGTCGTCGAGGTTGGTCGAGGAGTCGGTGCCGGCCGAGGCGAGCACGCCGACGACCTCGAAGTCGATCGAGTTGATGGTCACGGTGCGGCCGACGACCGACGTGGTGCCGAACAGCTCGGTCGCCGTCTCCGAGCCCAGCACGGCCACCGCCGCCTGGTCGGTGACGTCCTGTTCGGTGAAGAAGCTGCCGGCCGACAGCGTCCGTGAGCGGACCTGCGCCCACTCCTCGCTGGTCCCGACGACCGAGGTGGTCCAGTTGGTGTCGTCCGCGGTGACCGACAGCGAGGTGGACTTCACCGGCGCGACCGCGCCGATGTCCGGTGCCGCCACCTCGGAGGCGAGCGCGGTGGCGTCATCGACGGTCAGCGTGGTGGAGCTGCCGAAGCCGCCGCGCACCCCTTCGCTGGTGCTGCTGCCTGGCGAGACGATCAGCAGGTTGGAGCCGAGACTGCTGATGGAGGCGCCGACCTGGCGCTGGGAGCCGAGGCCCAGGCCGACGGTGAGGATCACCGCGGCGATGCCGATGAGGATGCCGAGCGTGGTCAGCCCGGACCGCAGGCGGTGCGAGCGGATGGCGTCGAGACCGGTGCGGAGGGTTTCCGTCCACCTCATGCGGCCGGTCCCCGCTTCCGGCGCGCGTCGCGTGCACTGTTGCCGGTTGCACCGACGTTCCCGGACCCACCGACATTCCCGGCGGTGTCGAACATCCCGGCCGCACCGACGTCTCCGGTGATGAACCCGTTCCCGGACCTGCCGACCGTCCCGGCGGCGCCGAGGTCCGGTGTCGAGCCGACGGCCGCCATGGTGCCCGTCCGTGCGAGAGAAATTGCCGCGCCGACGTTCCCGTCGGCGCTGTCGGTGCTGACGCAGCCGTCCTTCACCCGGATGACGCGGCGGGCGCGGTCGGCGACCTCGGTCTCGTGGGTGATGAGCACGATCGTCCGGCCCTGCGCGTGCAACTCGTCGAACAGCCGCAGCGCGTCCTCGGTGGCGGTGGAATCCAGGTTGCCGGTGGGCTCGTCGGCCAGTACCAGCGCCGGATCGCCCACCAGGGCGCGGGCGACGGCGACGCGCTGCTGCTGCCCGCCGGACAACTCGCCCGGCTTGTGGTCGACGCGCTCGCCGAGACCGACCCGTTCCAGCGCCTCGATCGCACGGCGGCGTCGGGCCTCCCGGCCGACACCCGCGTAGATCAGCGGCAGCTCGACATTGCGCCAGGCGGTGAGCGAGGGCAGTAGGTGGAACTGCTGGAACACGAAACCGATCCGACGGTTGCGCACCTCTGCGAGTTCGATCTCGTCCATCACCCCGACGTCCTCGCCGGCCAGCCGGTACGACCCGGCGCTCGAGACGTCGAGGCACCCGATGATGTTCATCAGCGTCGACTTGCCGGAGCCGGACGGCCCGATGATCGCGACGTACTCGCCCTCGTCGATGCGCAGCGACACGTCGCGGACGGCGTGCACCTCCTGGGTGCCCATCCGGTAGGTCTTCGCGACCTCGGTGAGTTCGATGACCGGCACCGGCCGGCCCGGCTCGTCCCGGCCGACCGCGGGGATCACCGTGGTCTCCCACTGGGACCGCAGGTCGTCGACGAGCGCGGCGTCTGCAGTGACAGTGGTGTCCGTGATGCCAGTGGTGTCAGTGGTGCCGGTGGCCGCCATCAGCTGCCACCGCCCGGTGCGAACCCGCCCTGACCACCGGTGAATCCGCCCTGGCCGCCGGTCCCGCCGCCGGGGAAGCCACCGGTGCCACCGCCCGGCAGGGTCGCGCCGTCGGGCAGTGTGACGCCGTCCGGCAGCGTGCCGCCACCGGGGAAGCCACCCGTGCCGCCGGTGCCGCCCTGCCCGGTGCCGCCCTGCCCGGCGCCACGGGCCACCGTGGTGACCTGGACCTGGTCACCCTCGGCCAGCCCGGAGACGATCTGCGTGCTGGTGCCGGAACTCTCGCCGATCTCGACGGTGGTCGCGACGGCCTGCCCGTCGACGACCTTCTGGACCGTGCTGGTGCCGCCGGAGGTGGTGATCGCCGCCGACGGCACCACCAGGACGTCGGTCAGCTGCTGGTAGATCAGGGTGACGGTGGCCGCGGAGCCGTCGTGCAGGCCCTCGGGGGAGCCGGTGACCGCCACGGTGACGGGGTAGGACGCGGTGTCGGACGTGCTGGTGGAGATGAGGCCGACCGAGGTGACCTTGCCGAAGAGCGTGCTCTCCTGGCCGTCCACGGTCAGCTGCGCCTGGATGCCCTTCTTGATCAGGTTGATCTGGCTGTCGTCGACGGTCACCGAGGTCGTCCACTTGTCGGTGCCGACGATCAGGAACGACGAACTGCTGCTGGTCGAGGTGGTGCTCTCTGTCGCGCCGCCGCCGGTCGCGCCGGAACCGGCAGATCCTGCAGACCCGGATCCCGATGAACTGCTCGAACCCGAACTGCCGGAGGAGGTGTCGCCGACGGCGACATTCACCTCGGCCACCACGCCGGCGACGGGGGAGGTCAATGTCGCGCCGTCCAGCGACTCCTGCGCGCTGTCGACCTGCTGCTTCGCGGAGGTGACCTGCGCCTGCGCGGCGGCCAACTGGGCGGCGGCGGTCTCGTCGTCCGTCGTGCCCTCGGTGTCCGAATCGTCGGTGTCAGCAGCGTCCTCGACCGCGGTCTGTGCACTGTCTGCCTGCGCCTGCGCCTGCGCGAGGGTGGCCTTCGCCGAGGCGAGATCGGCCTTCAGGGCGACGGTGTCGATGGTGCCCAGGGTCTGACCCGCCGTCACCGTGTCGCCGACGGCGACGTCGACCGCGGTGATCTCGGCGGAGGAGGACCAGCCGACGGACTCCTGCACGGCCGGGGCCAGCGTGCCGGACGCCTCCACGGACTTGGTGATGGTGCCGGTGGTGACGTCCACGTCGGTGGTGGTGATCGTCGGGGTGGCCGCGGTGTCCGCGGCACTGCTGTCGGCCCGCAACCAGAACCACCAGGCCCCGGTGCCGGCCACCGCCAGCACCACCACCAGGACCACCACGGTCAGCAGCGGCCTCGCCCTGACCTTGCCTCGCACACCCATGCAGCACCCTCACGCCTCGATGCCCCTCCGACGGGGGCGTGCCGAGGACGCTAGGGAGCGAGGCTGGCGGGAAGCCCGGTGTGGGCTGAGCGGAAGCTGTGCGCAGCCCCCTGATGCGAGCGGTTCAGCGGGTGGGCACCCGGACCAGCAGTCCGCCGTGCGGCGGCAGCACCGTCCCGGTCGCGTCGACACCGATGGTGTCCTCGGTCGCGACGACAGCGGTTGCACCGTCGGGCAACGTGAGATGCCGCGGTTCGTTGCCGAAGTTGGCCAGCAGCAACAGGTCCCCGCGCTCCACCAGCAGGACGGCACCGTCGGTCCGGGCCTCCACCCGGTCCAGTCGCGGGTCCGTCAACCCGGGTTCGGAGTGGCGCAACGCGCCGAGCCGGCGGTGGAAAGCCAGCACCTCGGCGTGATCCCCGCCGGTCGGTTCGCTCCAGTCGAGCTTCGAGCGCTGGAAGGTCGCAGGGTCCTGCGGATCGGGGACCACGGCGGGATCCCAGCCCATGCGGGCGAACTCGGCGATACGCCCCTTGGCGGTGGCCTCGCCGAGCTCGGGCTCGGGGTGTGAGGTGAAGAACTGCCACGGCGTGCCGGCCGCCCACTCCTCACCCATGAACAGCATCGGGGTGAACGGCGAGCAGTACAGCACCAGCGCACCCAGCTTGAGCGTCGCCGGGGTCAGCGTCGCGGACAGCCGGTCGCCGATCGCCCGGTTGCCGATCTGGTCGTGGTCCTGGGCGAACACCACGAACCTCGACGCCGGGGTCCGGGTCCGGTCGACGACGCGGCCGTGCCGCCGGCCACGGAAGGTGGAGAGGGTGCCGTCGTGGAAGAATCCCTTCCCGAACACCTTGGCGAGGGCATCGAGCTCCGCGAAGTCCTCGTAGTAGCCGGTGGTCTCGCCGCTCAGCGCGACGTGCAGCGCGTGATGGAAGTCGTCCGACCACTGCGCCGTGAGGCCGTACCCGCCGGCCTCCCGGGCGGTGATCAGCTTCGGGTCGTTGAGGTCCGACTCGGCGATCAGGGTCAGCGGCCGGCCGAGATGTGCTGCCAGCGCGTCGGTCTCCTCGGCCATCCGCTCCAGCAGGTGGCGGGCGGTGTGGTCGACGAGGGCGTGCACGGCGTCCAGTCGCAGGCCGTCCACGTGGTACTCGGTGAACCACATCGTCAGGTTGTCGAGGATGTAGGACCGCACCTCGTCCGCGTCCTCGCCGTCCAGGTTGAGCGAGGACCCCCAGGTGTTCGAGGCGGCGTCGTGCAGGTACGGCCCGAACTGCGGCAGGTAGTTGCCGCTCGGCCCGAGGTGGTTGTAGACCACGTCCTGCACGACGGCGAGACC
The DNA here is from genome assembly GCF_009707545.1 of Nakamurella alba. Taxonomy (NCBI): domain Bacteria; kingdom Bacillati; phylum Actinomycetota; class Actinomycetes; order Nakamurellales; family Nakamurellaceae; genus Nakamurella; species Nakamurella alba. The sequence goes on from NZ_WLYK01000001.1 coordinate 1,856,340, forward strand.
CTTGGCGTGGCAGGCGTCCACGAACCGGCGGTAGCCGTCCGGTCCGCCGTAGGCCTCGTGCACGGCGAACCACAGCACCCCGTCGTAGCCCCAGTTCCAGGTGCCGTTGAAGGCGTTGACCGGGAGCAGCTCGACGTGGGTGACACCGAGATCCACCAGGTGGTCCAGGTGGTCGGTCGCGGCATCGAAGGTGCCGTCGGCGGTGAAGGTGCCGATGTGCAGTTCATAGACCAGTCCACCGGCCAGCGGCCGACCGGTCCAGAGGCCGTCGGACCAGGCGAAGGACCCGGGATCCACCGTCGCGGACCTGCCGTGCACGCCGTCGGGTTGGCGACGTGACCGGGGATCCGGCAGGATCGGGTCGTTGTCGTCGATCCGGTAGCCGTACGCCGTGCCGGCTGCGGCGCCGGGGATCCCGGCGGTCCACCAGCCGGCACCGGCCTCCGTGGCCGGCACCTCGCCGTCGCCGACGACCAGGGTCACCCGGGTCGCGCGCGGCGCCCACACCCGGAAATTGCCGTCCCGGCCGGGCAGCAGGGGGTCGGTCATCGGTTGCTGTCCTCCTGATGAGTGGGGTCGTCGGCCTCCCGCACCAGCACCGCCACGGGCCGGCCGGCAAGGACATCGATGACGGGCACGGTGCCGGTGACCGCGGGCGCTCCGGGGTCCAGCTGGTTGCGCCAGGACCCGGGGGAGAGGGTGACGGTGGTGTCGCCCCAGCCGCCGGCATCCGCCAGGCCGAGCGGCAGTCGGGTGGCGAGCGCGGCCATCCCGCCACGGTCGAAGGCGACGAGATGGTCACCGGCACTGCCGTCGCCGTACAGCGGCCGGTAGCCGGTAAACAGCTCCGGGCGGTCCCGGCGCAGCCGCAGCACGGTCGCGGTGACGAGCAGCTTCAGCTCGTCCGGCCCGGCAGGCGCGGCCCCGCCGTCCAGTCTCCGCAGAGTGGCTGCAGCACCGACGAAGTCGACCGGCAGCCGGTTGTCCGGGTCCACCAGGGCCGGGGCACCGAGCTCGGTGCCCTGGTAGACGTCCGGCACGCCGGGGCCGGCCAGCTGCAGCAGCTTGGCCGAGATCGCGTTCGACCAGCCTGGTCCGGTGAGCAGCGCCGCAGCGGCGTCCACCGCCTCCCGCAGCTCCGGCAGATCGAAGGCGGCATCCACCATGGCGGCCAGCCGGTCCTCGAAAGCGGTGTCGCCGTCGGTCCAGCTGGTGGAGACACCCGCCTCGCGGGCCGCCTTGATCGCATAGTCCCGCAGGCGTTCCCGCTCCAGCGGCCAGGAGCCGACGACCGCCTGCCAGACCAGGTTCGCCAGCGGCCCGTCCGGCAGTGGCGCCAGCCGGCGGAACAGCCGCACCTGCTCGGCCCACCAGTCGGCGCGCTCGGCGAGCACCGAGATCCGGGCCCGGACGTCCTCGCTGCGCTTGGTGTCGTGGGTGGACAGGGTGGTCATCGCCCGCGGCCAGGAGGTGAGCCGATGCTGTTGCGCCGCATGGAATCCCGGGACGTCGACGGCGAACAGCGACGGATCGGCGCCCACCTCGGTCAGCGAGGTGAGCCGGCTCCACCGGTAGAACGCCCGGTCCTCCACGCCCTTCGCGGTGACGGCACCGGACACCTGCTCGAAGCGGGTGGCGAACTCGGTGCCACCGGAGCCCAGGGCGTCGACGATCTCCCGCAGCACAGGTTCCATCGCCGGCCGGCGCCGCAGCACCGCACGGACGGCCTCGTCCAGCGCGTTCCGGCCGGCGGGGAGGTAGCTGCGGTAGACCGGGAACTCGGCGAGCAATGCGGCGAGAGCGTCCTGCGGACCGTCGATCTCGGGGATCAGCCGGGCCAGTCGCGAGACCTCCGAGGCGAGCAGCTCGTCGGCCACCCACCGCTTGGTGGTGGCGATCATGTCGTGCCAGTGCACCTGTGCGCCGCCGCGCAGTTCGATGTCCAGGGCGTCCAGCGTGGCCTCCCCGGCCGGGTCGACGAACACCCGGTCCAGCAGGGCCAACGCGTCGTAGCCGGTGGTGCCGTCGCACGGCCAGTCCGCGGGCAGCTCCTCGCCGGGTTCCAGGATCTTCTCCACCAGCAGGTACCGGCCGCCGGCCAGATCGGCCAGGTCGCGCAGGTAGTCGCCGGGGTGCGCGAGGCCGTCCGGGTGGTCGACCCGCAGGCCGTCCACCCAGCCGTTGTCCAGCCAGCGCCGGATCTCCGCGTGCGAGTCGCGGAAGACCTCCGGGCGTTCCACCCGGATCGCCGCCAGCGAGTTCACCGCGAAGAAGCGCCGGTAGTTCAGCTCGGTGTCGGCCAGCCGCCAGTTCATCAGCCGGTAGTGCTGTCGGTCGTGCACCTGCTGCGGGGTGCCGCTGCCGGTCCCGGGCGCGATCGGGTAACGGTTCTCGTAGTAGCGCAGTTCGTCGTCGACCACCTCGAGGCGGTCGAGCTCGTCCGGCCCGTCGCCGAGCACCGGCAGGTGGATCCGCCCGTCGTCGACCTCCCAGTCCACGTCGAAGTACTCGCCGTGCACCGCGGAGCGGCCGTGCCGCAACAGGTCCCACCACCACACCGACAGGTGCGGGGTCTGCACGCCGACGTGGTTCGGCACGATGTCGACGAGCACACCGAGGCCCGCCGCGTGGGCATCGTCGGCCAGCGCCTGCAAGCCGGCGGCACCACCCCGGGCCGGGTCGACGGCCGAGTGGTCGATGACGTCGTAGCCGTGGCCGGAACCGGGCTCCGCCGTGAGCAACGGCGACAGGTACACCCAGTCCACACCGAGCGCGCGCAGGTACGGGACGACCTCCCGCGCGGCGTTCAGGTCCAGATCAGCGGTGATCTGCAGGCGGTAGGTCGAGCCGGGGGCCGGGAGATCAGCAGCCACGACGGTCAGCCACCGTCCTGTCCGTCGGTGCCGGCCGGCGGGTCCGACTTCGCACGACGCGTGCGGGCGCCGGGTGACTTCCGCTTCCCGCCCGACTTCTTCGGCGGCGCGGCAGGTGTCGCACTCGGCTCCTCCGGCGTGCCGGCATCCGCCGGCAGCACCGCCTGCTGCTCGGTCGGCGCCGGCTCCTCGACCGCGGGCGCGGTCGGTGCCGGCGTCGGCGGCACGCTCGGCACCGCGGCGGCCGGGGCGTGCGTCGGCACCGGGTGCTCGGCCGGGGTCCACGCCTGCAGCACGACAACACCCTTGGCCGGGACCGGCTGCTGCTCGCCTGCCTTGATCGGCTCGAGATGCTCGGGCAGGCCGTGGGTGTCGACGACCAGCTGCCAGCCGGCCGAGTACTCGTCGGAGGGCAGGGTGAAGTCCAGCGGCTCGTCGTGCGCGTTGAACAGCAGCAGGAAGGAGTCGTCCACCACGCGGGAGCCGCGGCGGTCCATGCCGCGGATGCCGTTGCCGTTCAGGAAGACCCCGATCGAGCGGCCGAACCCGGCATCCCAGTCCTCGGGGCGCATCTGCTCACCGGAGGGCTGGATCCAGACGATGTCGGGCAGCGGTTCGCCCTCGCCGCGGGCGGCCGGGCGGCCGTCGAAGAACCGGCGCCGGCGGAACGTCGGGTGGTGGTGCCGCAGCCGCGCGATCGACGCCGTGAACTCGATCAGCGACTCGTCGGCGGCCGACCAGTCCACCCAGGACAGCGGCGAGTCCTGGCAGTAGACGTTGTTGTTGCCCTGCTGCGTGCGGCCCAGTTCGTCGCCGTGCGCGATCATCGGGACACCCTGGGACAGCAGCAGTGTCGTCAGGAAGTTGCGCTGCTGCCGGGCCCGCAGGGCCAGCACCTCGGCATCGTCGGTCTCGCCCTCGACCCCGCAGTTCCAGGACCGGTTGTGCGACTCGCCGTCGTTGTTGTCCTCGCCGTTCGCCTCGTTGTGCTTCTCGTTGTAGGACACCAGGTCCCGCAGCGTGAAGCCGTCGTGGGCGATGACGAAGTTGATGGAGGCCACCGGACGCCGTCCGGAGTTCTCGTACAGGTCCGCGGAACCGGTGAGCCGGGAGGCGAACTCGCCCAGGGTGGCGGGCTCGCCGCGCCAGAAGTCGCGCACGGTGTCCCGGTACTTGCCGTTCCACTCCGTCCACTGCGGCGGGAAGTTGCCGACCTGGTAGCCGCCGGGCCCGATGTCCCACGGCTCGGCGATCAGCTTCACCTGCGACACGACCGGGTCCTGCTGCACGAGCTCGAAGAAGGTGGACAGCCGGTCCACGTCGTAGAACTCCCGGGCCAGGGTCGCCGCGAGGTCGAAACGGAAGCCGTCGACGTGCATCTCGGTCACCCAGTAGCGCAGCGAGTCCATGATCAGCTGCAACGAGTGCGGGTGCCGCACGTTGAAGGAGTTCCCGGTGCCGGTGTAGTCCATGTAGTACTGCTGGTCGTCGTCGACGAGCCGGTAGTAGGCGGCGTTGTCGATGCCGCGGAAGGACAGCGTCGGTCCCAGGTGGTTGCCCTCGGCGGTGTGGTTGTAGACCACGTCGAGGATGACCTCGATGCCGGCGGCGTGCATGGCCTTGACCATCGCCTTGAACTCCTGCACCTGCGACCCACGGTCGCCGAAGGCGCTGTAGGCGTTGTGCGGCGCGAAGAAGCCGATGGTGTTGTAGCCCCAGTAGTTGGTCAGACCCTTGTCCAGCAGCGTGGAGTCCTGGACGAACTGGTGCACCGGCATCAGTTCGATGGCGGTCACCCCGAGCCGGGTCAGGTGGTCGATGACCGCCGGGTGGGTGAGGCCGGCATAGGTGCCGCGCTGGCTCTCCGGCACCTCCGGGTGCAGCGCGGTCAGGCCCTTGACGTGCGCCTCGTAGATGATCGTGTCCTGGTAGGGGATCCGCAGGTTGCGGTCACCCGACCAGTCGAAGAAGGGGTTGATGACGACCGCGTGCATCATGTGCGGGCCGGAGTTCTCGTTGTTCACCGAGTCCGGGTAGCCCAGGTCGTAGGAGAACACCGACGGGTCCCACTCCACTGCTCCCGCAACGGCTTTCGCGTACGGGTCGAGCAGCAGCTTGTTGGGGTTGCAGCGCACACCGTTGGCCGGGTCGTACGGCCCGTACACCCGGTAGCCGTAGCGGGTGCCCGGCTGCACGGTCGGCAGGTAGCAGTGCCAGACGTAGGCGTCCTGCTCCGGCATGGTGATGCGGGTCTCGGTGCCGTCGTCGCCGATGATGCACAGCTCGACCTTCTCGGCCACCTCGCTGAACAGGGCGAAGTTGGTGCCGGTCCCGTCGTAGGTGGCACCCAGCGGGTAGGCGGTGCCTGGCCAGCACTCCACGGACAACTCCTTCATCTCGTCGGACGCAGATCGTCCGCATTCGGCCGGGACGCACGGTTCGCGGCCCCGGTCGCACCTCACACTGCCCGCACCTGACCCCGGTCATGCGTCCGGTGGGGGAGCACCACACTAGACAGCGCCTGTTCCGGTCCTGTGACACCGCTGATCGGGGCGTGCCGGTCGGGCCGGGTCGCTGCGGCCGGCGGACCGCCCGCGTCGTCCCCCGTCCGGTGTCGGTCGGCTCGACTACCCTCGCCCTCGTGCCAGATCCCTCGACGTACCGGCCCGCGCCGGGCAGCATCCCGGACCAACCAGGGGTCTACAAGTTCCGCGATGCGAGCCGCCGGGTCATCTACGTCGGCAAGGCGAAGAGCCTGCGGCAGCGGTTGAACTCGTACTTCGCCGACATCGTCGGCCTGCACCCACGGACCGCGCGGATGGTCACCACCGCGGCGTCGGTCGAGTGGACCGTGGTGACCACCGAGGTCGAGGCGCTGCAGCTCGAGTACAACTGGATCAAGGAGTTCGACCCGCGGTTCAACGTCCGGTACCGGGACGACAAGTCCTACCCGGAGCTGGCGGTCACCGTCGGCGAGGAGTTCCCGCGGCTGCAGGTGATGCGCGGGCCGCACCGCAAGGGCGTCCGCTACTTCGGTCCGTACGCCCACGCCTGGGCGATCCGGGAGACCCTCGACCTCCTGCTGAGGGTGTTCCCGGCCCGGACCTGCTCGGCCGGCGTGTTCAAGCGCTCGCAGCAGATCGGCCGGCCCTGCCTGCTGGGCTACATCGGCAAGTGCTCGGCGCCCTGCACCGGTGCGGTCAGCCCCGAGCAGCACCGCGAGATCGTCGACTCCTTCTGCGATTTCATGGCGGGCAAGGCCGACCCGATGATCCGCAAGCTGGAGAAGGAGATGGCCGGCGCCTCCGCAGAGCTGGACTTCGAGCGGGCCGCCCGGCTGCGGGACGACCTCGGCGCCATCCGGCGGGCGGTGGAGAAGCAGGCGGTGGTGTTCGGCGACGGCACCGATGCGGACGTCGTCGGCATCAAGGCCGACGAACTGCTGGCCAGCGTGCAGGTCTTCCACGTCCGCGGCGGCCGGGTCCGCGGCCAGCGGGGCTGGATCGTCGACGTCGACGAGGAGACGGCCGCCGGTCTCGAGCGCGACGAGGTGACCGGTGCGCAGGTGAGTGCGGCCGACTCGGCGCAGTCCGAGGGCGCCGCCCGGCTGGTGGAGAACTTCCTGCTGCAGTTCTACGGACGCAGGGTGCTCGACGACCCGTCGGCCGGCCGCAGCGCCGTGCCGCGGGAGATCCTGGTGCCGGTGCTGCCGGCCGATGCCGACGGCGTCGCCGAGTGGCTGTCCGGCCTGCGCGGGTCCCGGGTGTCGCTCCGGGTGGCGCAGCGCGGGGACAAGCGCGCGCTGGCCGAGACGGTGGAGCGCAACGCCGCCGAGGCACTGGCGCAGCACCGGCTGAAGCGGGCCAGCGACCTGACCGCACGGTCCGCCGCGCTGTCCGAGGTGGCCTCGACGCTGGGCATGGACACCGCTCCGCTGCGGATCGAGTGCATCGACATCTCGCACGTCCAGGGCACCGACGTGGTCGCCTCGCTGGTGGTCTTCGAGGACGGTCTGGCCAAGCGGAGCGACTACCGCAAGTTCGCCATCCGCGACCGCCCGGGCGACGACGTCGCCTCGATCGCCGAGGTGGTGCGGCGCCGTTTCTCGCACGGCCGCGCCACCCCGCCACCGGAGGACGCCCCGCCACCGGACGAGCCGGACACCGTGGCAGCACAGCAGGCCGAGCAGCAGCCCGAGCACCGGCCGGGCATCGACCCGGACACCGGCCGGGTCCGCCGGTTCGCCTACCCGCCGCAGCTGCTGGTGGTCGACGGCGGCGCACCGCAGGTGAACGCGGCGGCGGCGGTGCTGACCGATCTGGGGATCGCCGACGTGACGGTGTGCGGGCTGGCGAAGCGGCTGGAGGAGGTCTGGTTGCCCGGCCAGGACGACCCGGTGATCTTCCCGCGGACCAGCGAGGCGCTGTACCTGTTGCAGCGGCTGCGCGACGAGGCGCACCGGTTCGCCATCACCTACCACCGCAGCAAGCGGTCGAAGTCGATGATCGTCTCGGCGCTGGACGGGATCCCGGGGCTGGGCCAGACCCGGCGTTCGGCCCTGCTGCAGCACTTCGGGTCGGTGACCGAACTGCGCAAGGCCACCGTGGACCAGATCGCGGAGGTGCCGGGGTTCGGTGCCCGCACAGCGGCGACCGTGCACGGCGCGCTGCATGCCGAGGACGCACCGCCCGCCGACACCACGCCCTCCGACACCACGGCCGCCGGCGTCACGGCCGCCGGGGCCACCGCGGGCGACGGGGAGCCGGGGGAACATCCGGCTGCGGACGACGTCGCGGCCGTTCAGGAGGAGACGCACCATGTCGCCAGTTCCGCCTGAGGCCGTACCTTCGGGGCCGGGCCAGGATCCCGGCACGCGCTCCGTGGCGGATCCGGACGTCGGCGCCGGCGAGCACGCCGACGGCGGGCGGGCGACCGGTGACCGCACCGACCTCACGGGTATCGAGGTGGCGATCGTCTCCGGGCTGTCCGGTGCCGGCCGGTCGACGGCGGCGAAGTGCCTCGAGGACTCCGGCTGGTTCGTGGTCGACAACCTCCCGCCGAACCTGATCGCCACCATGGTCGACCTGGGGGCGGGGGCCAGCGGCCGGGTGACCCGGATGGCAGTGGTGCTCGACGTCCGGTCCCGGGCGTTCACCGAGGACCTCGCGTCGGTGATCAAGGACCTGGACGCCCGGGGCTACCGCCCGCGGCTGCTGTTCCTGGAGGCCAGCGACGCCACCCTGATCCGGCGGTACGAGGCCAACCGGCGGGAGCATCCGCTGCAGGGCGGCGGCCGGCTGGTCGACGGTCTCGCCGCCGAGCGCACCCTGCTGGAAGGGCTGCGCCGTGAGGCCGACGTCATCATCGACACCAGCAACCTGTCCGTGCACCAGCTGCGGGCCGAGATCGAGCGCAGCTTCGCCGAGGGCCCGCGCCGCTCCTCGCTCACGGTGCTGAGCTTCGGCTACAAGTACGGGCTGCCGCTGGACGCGGACCTGGTGGTCGACATGCGGTTCCTGCCCAACCCGTTCTGGATCCCCGAGCTGCGCGACCTGACCGGGCGGGACCCGGCGGTCCGCGACTACGTGCTGTCGCAGGAGGGCGCGGCCGAGTTCCTCGACCGCTACACCGGTCTGCTCGACCTGGTGGGTGGCGGGTTCCGGCGCGAGGGCAAGCGCTACCTGACCCTGGCCGTCGGCTGCACCGGCGGGAAGCACCGCTCGGTCGCGGTCGCCGAGGAGCTCGCCCGCAGGCTCGGCTCCGACACGCTGTCGGTGCGGGTCGCGCACCGCGACCTGGGGCGCGAGTGAGCACCACGACACCGCCGGCCCGGGTGGTCGCCCTGGGCGGCGGTCACGGTCTGCACGCGATGCTCGGTGCGCTGGCCCTGCTCGACGACGTCGACATCACCGCCGTCGTGACGGTGGCCGACGACGGCGGCTCGTCCGGCCGGCTGCGCCGCGAGGTGCCGGGCATCGTGCCGCCGGGGGACCTGCGGATGGCGCTGGCCGCCCTCGCCGCCCCGGACGACCGCGGCGAGCTCTGGGCCCGGACCTTCCAGCACCGGTTCACCGGCGAGGGTGCGCTGACCGGGCACCCGGTCGGCAACCTCCTGCTGGTCGGGCTGACCCAGGTGCTCGGCGACCCGGTCGCCGCACTGGACGCCGCCGGGGCGCTGCTGGGCGCGCGCGGCCGCGTGCTGCCGATGTCCACCGTGCCGCTGGAGATCGTGGCCGACGTGGCCGGGGTCGACGCGGACCCGCGGGACGTCCGGCGGATCCGCGGTCAGGTCGCTGTCGCCTCGACGCCCGGACGCGTCCGGTCGGTGGCCGTCGAACCGGCCGACGCGGAGGTCTGCCCGGCGGCGGCCGACGCCATCGCCGCGGCGGACCTGGTGATCCTCGGCCCGGGATCCTGGTTCACCAGCGTGCTGCCGCACCTGTTGCTGCCGGGTCTGCGACTGGCCCTGGAGAAGACCGGGGCGCACCGGCTGGTGGTGCTGAACCTGGCACCGCAGCCGGGGGAGACCGAGGGGTTCTCGCCGGAGCAGCACCTGGACGTACTCTCAGCACACGCTCCGACGTTCCGGATCGACACCGTGCTGGCCGACACCGACGCGGTGGCCCTGCCCGGGCGGCTGTCCGCCGCGGCGGGGGACAGGGGTGCCCGGCTGGACCTGGCAGGCATCGCCGTGCCCGGTGCGCCGCGCCACGATCCACCCGCACTGGCCCGTGCTCTCCGGCGGGTGCTCGACCGGCTCTGACCAGCAGGGACGGTCCGGCCCGGCAGGGAGCCCAGCACCACCCGAACACCGCCGGTCCCGGACCGGCACACACCGAACACGAGGCGCCGACGGGCGCGATGCACGCAGCGAGAACTGAGGAGATGGTGCCCGGATGGCGATGACGGCCGCGGTCAAGGACGAGCTCAGCCGGGTCGTGGTCACCAAGGTGTCGGCGCGCAAGGCGGAGGTGTCGACGCTGCTGCGGTTCGCCGGCGGCCTGCACATCGTCGGCGGCCGGGTGGTCGTCGAGGCCGAACTGGACACCGGGGTGACCGCGCGGCGGCTCAGCAAGGAGATCGGTGAGCTCTACGGCCGGTCCGCCGAGGTGCACGTGCTCGCGCCGTCCGGGATCCGCAAGGGCGCCCGCTACCTGGTCCGTGTGGTGGCGGGCGGCGACCAGCTGGCCCGGCAGACCGGCCTGCTGGACCAGCGCGGGCGTCCGGTCCGCGGCCTGCCCGCACAGATCGTGGCCGGCTCCCTCTCCGATGCCGAGGCCGCCTGGCGCGGCGCGTTCCTGGCCCACGGATCGCTCACCGAACCGGGTCGCAGTGCATCCCTGGAGATCACCTGCCCCGGACCGGAGGCCGCATTCGCCCTCGTCGGCGCCGCCCGCCGACTCGGCGTGCAGAGCAAGGCACGGGAGGTCCGCGGTGCGGACCGGGTGGTGGTCCGGGACGGCGACGCCATCGCGGCCCTGCTCACCCGGATCGGCGCGCACACCTCGGTGCTGGCCTGGGAGGAACGCCGGTTGCGCCGCGAGGTGCGGGCGACCGCGAACCGGCTGGCCAATTTCGACGACGCGAACCTGCGCCGGTCGGCCCGTGCCGCCGTGGCCGCCAAGGCCCGGGTGGAGCGCGCGCTGGAGATCCTCGCCGACGAGGCGCCGGACCACCTGATGGAGGCCGGCCGGCTGCGCATCGCGCACGGCCAGGCGTCGCTGGAGGAACTGGGCCAGCTGGCGGTGCCGCCGATGACCAAGGACGCCATCGCCGGCCGGATCCGGCGGCTGCTGACCATGGCCGACAAGCGCGCCGCGGACGAGGGCATCCCGGACACCGAGTCCGCCGTGACCCCGGAGCTGCTGGCCGCCGAGGACAACGAGCCGGGCGACGAGCAGCCCTCCTGAGATCGGGTCGCGGACCAGCGGCCGTCGCCCGACGCGACGCGACGGTCCGGACGAGGCGGGGCAGGTCGCAGCCGGGCGTCCGGCGGGTGTCCGACCGGCGCTGTTCCGGTGCCGATCCGGTGTCCGGTTCGTACCGGCGGAAGCCGCTGACCTGCCCGGCTGCGAACCGGCATGTGTCGCGGGCTACAGTGGGCGCGACCGGACCCGACGACGTGCTCGGTCTTTCTGGATCGATACGGTGGCATCAAGGGCGAGCTCGCCGAGCCCAGCCCGGAGGCCACTTCCACCAGCCGGTGCCCACGGAGTGTGGGCCACCACAGACGAAGGGCAAAGCCACGTGACTGTGCGCGTCGGAGTGAACGGATTCGGCCGGATCGGACGCAACTTCTGGCGGGCCGTCGACTCGCTGGACCACGACATCGAGATCGTCGCGATCAACGACCTGACGGACACCAAGACCCTCGCCCACCTGCTCAAGTACGACACCACCATGGGCGTGCTGCCGTACACCGTGACCTCCGGCGAGGGCGTCATCTCGGTGGACGGCAAGGACATCAAGGTGATGTCCGACCGCGACCCGGGCGCACTGCCCTGGGGCGACCTCGGCGTCGACGTCGTCATCGAGTCGACCGGCTTCTTCACCAGCGCCGAGACCGCGGGCAAGCACCTGACCGGTGGCGCCAAGAAGGTCATCATCTCGGCCCCGGCCACCGGTGAGGACCTCACCGTCGTGCTGGGCGTCAACGACTCCGTCTACGACGGCAGCCAGACGATCCTGTCGAACGCCTCCTGCACCACCAACTCGGTGGCGCCGATGGCCAAGGTGCTCAACGACACCTTCGGCATCGTCAAGGGCCTGATGACGACCGTGCACGCGTACACCAACGACCAGGTGACGCTGGACTTCCCGCACAAGGACCTGCGCCGGGCCCGCACCGCCGCGCAGAACATCATCCCGACCTCCACCGGTGCCGCGAAGGCCACCGCGCTGGTGCTGCCGGAGCTCAAGGGCAAGCTGCACGGGACCTCGCTGCGGGTGCCGGTGCCGGACGGCTCGGTCACCGACCTCACCATCGAGCTCGCCAAGAGCGTGACCGTGGACGACGTCAACGACGCGTTCAAGGCCGCCGCGACCGAGGGCCCGCTGGCGCCGTACATGGTCTACTCGACCGACCCGATCGTGTCCTCGGACATCGTCGGTTCCCCGGCCTCGGTGACCTTCGACTCGCCGCTGACCATGGTCCTCGCCGACAACATGGTGAAGGTCTTCGGCTGGTACGACAACGAGTGGGGCTACTCGAACCGCCTCGCGGACTTCACCGCGCTGGTCGCCTCGAAGCTCTGACCGCGCGCTGAACAAGCACTGATGCGTCGCGGGTGGCGCCGGTCCCGAACGGGACGGCACCACCCGCGACGCATGTCCGGGTCCGGCCACCGCAGGACCGGACCCGGCCTCCGGGCCCGGACGGCCCACTCCCTCCTCCCGACGCCGTAGGAGCACACCGAACGTGAACACCCTCGACGACCTGCTCGCCGCCGGGATCAGCGGCCGCACGGTCCTGGTCCGCGCCGACCTGAACGTGCCGCTGGACGGCGCGACCATCACCGACGACGGCCGGATCCGCGCGTCGCTGCCCACCCTGCAGGCGCTGGCCGGCGCCGGCGCCAAGGTGGTCGTCACCGCGCACCTGGGCCGCCCGAAGGGCGCCCCGGAGGAGAAGTACTCGCTGGCACCGGTCGCCGCCCGGCTGACCGAGCTGTTCGACGGGACCGTCGCGTTCGCCACCGACCTGGTCGGGGAGTCTGCCCACGCCGTGGTCGGCGGGCTGGCCGACGGTTCGCTCGCGCTGCTGGAGAACGTGCGCTTCGACGCCCGGGAGACCAGCAAGGACGCCGCCGAGCGCGGCGAGCTGGCCGACGCGCTGGTCGCACTCGTCGGCCCCGACGCCGCCTTCGTCAGCGACGGCTTCGGCGTGGTCCACCGCAAGCAGGCCTCCGTCTACGACGTCGCCGAGCGGCTGCCGCACTACGCCGGTTACCTGGTGTCCGCGGAGACCGCCGTGCTGCGCAAGCTCACCGACGCCCCGGACCGGCCCTATGTCGTGGTGCTCGGCGGCTCGAAGGTGTCGGACAAGCTCGGCGTCATCACCTCGCTGCTGCCGCAGGTCGACCAGCTGCTGATCGGCGGCGGGATGGCCTACACCTTCCTGGCCGCCCAGGGCCACGGCGTCGGCACCTCGCTGCTGCAGGCCGACCAGGTCGACACCTGCCGCGCGCTGCTCGAGGGCAACGCCGACAAGATCGTGCTGCCCACCGACGTCGTCATCGCCGACGCCTTCGCCGCGGACGCGAACAGCCAGGTCGTCGCCGCCGACGCCATCCCGGACGGCTGGATGGGCCTGGACATCGGCCCCGATTCCCGGGCCGCGTTCTCGGCCGTCGTGTCGGCCGCCGGCACCGTCTTCTGGAACGGCCCGGTCGGCGTCTTCGAGATGCCGGCGTTCGCCGAGGGCACCCGCGCGGTGGCCGAGGCCATCGCCGCCGCACCGTCCTTCTCCGTGGTCGGGGGTGGCGACTCCGCCGCCGCCGTCCGCACGCTCGGGGTGGACGAGGCCGGCTTCACCCACATCTCCACCGGCGGCGGCGCCTCGCTGGAGTACCTCGAGGGCAAGGAACTCCCCGGCCTGTCCGTCCTCGGCTCCTGACGACCGCCGACGCGTCCTGACGCCCGGTCACCGCACCGGCTACCCAGTCCCGCATCCGCACCCGCACCTGCCCGACCCGGAGGTCGAACCACATGTCCCGCACGTTGCTCATCGCCGGCAACTGGAAGATGAACCTCAACCACCTCGAGGCCATCGCCCTGACCCAGAAGATCGTCTTCACCCTGCCGGAGAAGTACCTGGACAAGGTCGAGGTCGCGGTCATCCCGCCGTTCACCGACCTGCGGTCGGTGCAGACCCTGGTCGACGGCGACAAGCTGAAGGTCGTCTACGGCGCGCAGGACCTGTCCGCGCACGACTCCGGCGCCTACACCGGTGAGATCTCCGGCTCGATGCTGGCCAAGCTCGGCTGCACCTACGTGCTGGTCGGCCACTCGGAGCGGCGCGAGTACCACGCCGAGACCGACGAGCTGCTGGCCCGCAAGGTTGATGCCGCGTACCGGCACGGACTCGTCCCGCTGCTCTGCGTGGGCGAGGGCCTGGAGGTCCGCGAGGCCGGCGACCAGGTGTCGCACTCGGTGAACCAGCTGCTGGCCGCGCTGGTCAACGTCACCCCCGAGCAGGCCGCGTCGCTGGTGCTGGCCTACGAGCCGGTCTGGGCGATCGGCACCGGCCGGGTCGCCACCCCGGCCGACGCGCAGGAGGTGTGCGGTGCACTCCGGGCCGCCCTCGCCGAGAAGTACGGCACCGAGATCGCCGACGGCACCCGGATCCTCTACGGCGGCTCGGTGAAGTCCGGCAACGTGGCCGAGATCGTCGCCCAGCCCGACGTCGACGGGGCCCTGGTCGGCGGCGCCTCGCTGGACGGCGCGGAGTTCGCGTCGCTGGTCGCCAACTCGGTGGGCATCCTGCCGTGACCGGCTGCAGGCACCGGGTGCTCCCGCTGCGCCCGGTGCAGGCCTCCCGGGTGCCGGGCGGCGGACGGCGGTCCCGTCCTGCCGGTGGTGACCGGCGTCATGCCCTAGACTCGGTGACCGCACCGTCCCCGGTCGCCCGGGTCGCCTGCCGTCCGACCGTTCACCGTCTGCACGTCCGATAGGTCCCGATGAAACTGTTCCTCGACATCCTGCTCATCGTCACCAGCATCGCGCTGATGGCGCTGATCCTGCTGCACCGCGGCAAGGGTGGCGGCCTGTCGTCCATGTTCGGCGGTTCGATGCAGTCGTCGCTGTCCGGGTCCTCCGTGGTGGAGCGCAACCTGGACCGGCTGACCCTGTTCGTCGCGTTGATCTGGGTCATCTCGATCATCGGTATCGGCCTGCTGCTCAAGGTCGGCTGACCGGTCATGGCCGCCGGCAATCCGATCCGTGGCTCCCGGGTGGGGGCCGGCCGGATGGGCGAGGCGGACCGGGGTGAGCTCGCCCCGCGCCGGCGCCTCGAGTTCTTCTGCGCGAACGGCCACACCACCAGGGTGTCCTTCGCCGCCGAGGCCGAGGTACCGGACCACTGGGACTGCCCGACCTGCGGCCTGCCCGGCGGCCGGGACGCGGCCACCCCGCCGCCGGCCCCGCGCAACGAGCCCTACAAGACACACCTCGCCTACGTGAAGGAACGCCGCACCGACGAGGACGGCGAGGCCCTGCTGGCGGAGGCCCTGGCCAAGCTGGCCGAGCGCCGCGGGCGGTAGCACCGGTCGACCCGGCTGATCGCCCGGGTCACGGGCCGGGGCGGGTTCCACCGCGATCGCCCCGACGGGGCACCTCAGAGTGCGCGCAGCATCCGGGTGTTGCCCAGGGTGTTCGGCTTCACGTACGGCAGGTCCAGGAACTCGGCGACGCCGGCGTCGTAGGACCGGCGGAGCTCGGAACGGGCCTGCGCGGTGAGATCCAGCTCGGCGATCGGCGCGAACCCCAGGCCGGCGAAGAAGGACACCTCGAAGGTCAGCACGAAGAGCCGGGTGAGGTCCATGCGGCGGGCCTCGTCGATGACCGCCTCGCAGAGCGCCCGGCCGATCCCGCGCCCGCGCACGGCGGGATCGGTGGCCACGGTGCGGATCTCACCCAGGTCCTCCCAGAGCACGTGCAGCGCACCGCAGCTCATCACCTCGCCGCGGAACTCGGCCACCCAGAACTCGGTGACGTCCTCGAAGAGGTTCGCCAGCGTCTTCTCCAGCAGGATCGGGCCGGCGTAGAAGTCCACCAGCTGCTTGATCCGCCGCACGTCGCCGACCCTGGCCCGCCGGACCAGCGGGATGTCGGGGTTCACTGCGCACTCACGAGCCGCAACGTTAGGGCATGCCCGTGTCGGCAGTGGCACCCTTTCCGGACCGTTAGGCTCCTACCTGTGAGTTCCGCGCCGTCCGTCTCGTTGGTGACGCTCGGGTGTGCGCGCAACGAGGTCGACTCCTCCGAGATCGCGGGCCGGCTCGCCGGTGGCGGGTACCGGTTGGTCGAGGAGGGCGCTCCCGCCGACCTCGTCGTGGTGAACACCTGTGCCTTCGTCGCCAGCGCCAAGAAGGACTCCATCGACACCCTGCTGGCCGCCGCCGACACCGGCGCGAAGGTCGTCGCCGTCGGCTGCCTCGCCGAGCGCTACGGCAAGGAGTTGGCCGAGGCCCTGCCGGAGGCCGACGCCGTCCTCGGCTTCGACGCCTATCCCGAGCTCGGCGCGCTGCTGGAGGACGTGCTGGACGGGCACCGCCCGGCCTCGCACACCCCGGTCGACCGCCGGACCCTGCTGCCGATCTCACCGGTGAACCGGCCGGCCGCCGCGACCGCCGTCTCCGTCCCGGGGCACGCCGCCGGCGGACGGGCACCGGGCGGGCACGCACCGTCCGGCACCGCCGCCGGGCCGCTGCTCACCCGCAAGCTGCTGCACGCCGGTCCGGTGGCTCCGCTCAAGATCGCCTCCGGCTGCGACCGGCGCTGCACCTTCTGCGCGATCCCGGCCTTCCGCGGCAGCTTCGTCTCCCGCCCGGCGGCCGACATCGTCGCTGAGGCGCACTGGCTGGCCGGTCAGGGTGTCCGGGAGATCGTCCTGGTCAGCGAGAACTCCACCTCCTACGGCAAGGACCTGCGCGAGGACCGGCCGCTGGAGCGGCTGCTGGTCGAGCTGGCAGGCGTCCCGGGGATCATCCGCACCCGGCTCAGCTACCTGCAGCCCGCCGAGACCCGGCCGGGCCTGGTCACCACGCTGGCCACCACCCCCGGGATCGCCGCCTACTACGACATGTCCTTCCAGCACGCGTCCGAGCCGCTGCTGCGCCGGATGAAGCGGTTCGGCTCCCGCGAGTCCTTCCTGGAGCTGACCCGGAGCATCCGGGCGCAGGCACCGGAGGCCGGGATTCGGTCCAACGTGATCGTCGGGTTCCCGGGGGAGTCCGAGCACGACCTGGCCGAGCTGGAGGCGTTCCTGGTCGGCGCCCGGATGGACGCCGTCGGCGTGTTCGGCTACTCCGACGAGGACGGCACCGCGGCCGTCGACCTGGACGGGCACCTGGATCAGGACGTCGTCGACGAGCGGGTCGAGCGGATCACCGCGCTGGTCGAGGAGCTGACCGCCCAGCGGGCCGAGGAGCGCATCGGCTCCGAGCTGCTGGTGCTGGTCGACGACCTCTCCGACGGCGTGGTCGGCCGCGGCGAGCACCAGGCACCGGAGGTCGACGGCGCCACCACGCTGCTGGACGCCGACGGGATCGCCCTCGGCGACCTGGTCCGGGCCCGCGTGGTCGGGACCGACGGCATCGACCTGGTCGCCGAGCCGCTGGAGGTGCTGCCGGCACCGTCGGTGGACCCGGACCGGCTGCGCGCGGGAGTGGCCGGCTGATGGTCGAGCAGCCGCCGCGGGTCTCACTGGTGAACCTGCCGAACGCGCTCACGGTGCTGCGCCTGATCCTCGTCCCCGTCTTCCTGCTGGCCCTCTTCGCCGAGGGCGGGCACGACGCGGTCTGGCGGTGGACCGCCTTCCTGGTCTTCGCGGCGGCAGCGATCACCGACCGGTTCGACGGCCACATCGCCCGCAAGCGCGGGCAGGTCACCGACTTCGGCAAGATCGCCGACCCGATGGCAGACAAGGCCCTCACCGGGTCGGCGCTCGTCGGGTTGTCCATGCTCGGCGACCTGCCGTGGTGGATCACCGTCACCGTCCTGGTCCGCGAGGTCGGCATCACCCTGCTGCGGTTCGCGGTCATCCGGTACGGCGTCATCGCGGCCAGCCCCGGCGGCAAGGCCAAGACCCTGCTGCAGATCGTCGCCATCGGGCTGTACGTGATGCCGCTGCCGGACATGCTCGACGTCGTCCGGATGGTGGTCCTCTGGGTCGCTGTCGCACTCACCGTGCTGACCGGGCTCGACTACCTGGCCCGCGCCGCGTCGCTGGTGTCCCGATCCCGGGACCGCGGGGCGGCCGACCGCCCGTGACCGGCAGGCCCGCTGCCGCACCCGGTTCCGACCCGGAGCTGCCGGCCCGGGTGATCCGGGCGTTGGCCGGCCGCCGGCTCACCGTTGCCACCGCCGAATCGCTGACCGGCGGGCTGCTGGCCGCCACCCTCACCGAGGTGCCCGGCGCGTCGGCGGTCGTCCGCGGCGGTCTGGTGGTCTACGCCACCGATCTGAAGGCGACGCTGGCCGGGGTGGACCGCGAACTGCTGGACCGCGTCGGCCCGGTCGACCCGGAGGTGGGACGGGCACTGGCGGCCGGCGCCCGCGAGCGGTGCGGCGCGGACCTGGGCATCGGGCTGACCGGGGTGGCCGGTCCGGACCCGCAGGGCGGTCACCCGGTCGGCACCTGTCACATCGCGCTCGACGGCCCCGTCCCGGCCCTGACCTCGCTCGGCCCGGCCGACTTCGCCGCACCGGTGTCCCGGGCCGCTGTCCGTGCTGCCTGCGTGACGGCGGCGCTGGACCTGTTGCTGCGCAGCGTCACCGAGCTCTGACCCCCGGGCCTGCCCCGACCGACCGCGCACATCCGACGCGCCGCACCGGAGCCGGATCCGGGACGCCCCGGGTTCGCCCTCGGCGAACGAGCCCTCTCCGGGGCCGTCGCCCGGCCGGAGTAGCGTGGAAGGGGCCAGGCACGGGCGCCACCGACCGGACCGGGCACCGGAAGCGGATCCGCCCCACGAACCGAGCACCGCGCAGTGCACCCGCACGAGCACTGCAACAGCGAGGCAACGGGAAGGCAATCTGCGAAAGGCACCCTTGGAAGTGTTCGGCCGGTGGAATTGTTGTCAGAAGCAGACCAGGTGGACCGAGTGGGAGGAGGTGCGACGTGCTGCTGCGTAATGCACTGGGCGAGACCCTGCGCGACGCCCGTACCAATCAGAACCGCACTCTGCGGGATGTGTCGACTGCGGCCAACGTGTCGCTGGGCTACCTCTCCGAGGTCGAGCGGGGCCGCAAGGAAGCCTCGAGCGAGTTGCTCGCGTCGATCTGCGACGCCTTGGATCTCGATCTGTCCGAGGTGCTCTCGACGGTGAGCACGGCGATGCGGAACGAGTCGGCGCTGGCGGCGAAGGTCGCGGCGAACTCCGCACGGGCGAAGGCCGCGGGAGCCCCGGAGAGCCGTCAGCTGGGCGACCTGCGGATCGTGCTGCCGTACCCGGGCCGTCAGGAAGCCACCGTCGTCTGATCTCATCGACCGGTGGACGAGCGCACAGGGCAGTCCGGCGGGTCCGGGTCACCGGCCGCTCCGGGTGAGCACGACGAGCTGACCGCCGATCAGCGGGAGGACGCCGACCGGCATCTGCGGCACCAGTTGCGGCGTCGTGACCTGCCGCTGTCGCTGGCCGAGCGCGCCTCGCTGCTCAAGGAGCGGCTGTACGGCGACTTCGCCTGCCTGAGCAGTCTGCTGGTGCTGAGCCAGCACACCGACGAGTCCGACGGCTGGTCGGCGCTGCTGGACCTCGGGATCACGCTGGTCAGCCTCTACTTCGCGAACCTGGTGGCCGAGTACGTCGCCCATCTCGGGGTGCACGGCGTGCCGCCGCACCGGGCCGAGGTGCTGAAGATGACCCGGGCCGCCTCGCAGATCGTGTCCGCCGGGTTCGTCCCGGCGATCCTGCTCGTCCTGGCCGGGGCCGGGGTCATCCGGTTCCCGGTCGCGCTGCACGCCAGCATCTGGGTACTGGTGGTCTCGCTCGGCGTCTTCGCGCTGCTGACCGCCCGGCACACCCGGCTCGGCTTCCTCGGCCGCACGGTGCTCGTGCTCGTCGTCCTCGGGCTCGGTGTGCTCGCCGTGCTGCTCAAGTACCTGGCCCACTGACCTGGGTGGCCCGACCCCCCGGCTCAGGCGGTGTGGGCCAGCGCCGCCAGCACGGACAGCGCCTCGTCGGCGCGGTCCGCGGGCACGAACAGGTGGTCGTGGAAGTACCCGGCGATCACGTTGCAGGGCAGGGCGTGCCGGGCCAGCGCACCTGCCACCGCGGCGGTCAGGCCGACGGCATCGAGGTCGGAGTGCACCTGCAGCGAGATCCACGCCTGCGGGCCGACCCCGGCCAGCCCGGCAGCCGCGGCGTCGGCAACCGTCAGCACCAGCGTGGTGCCCTCCGCCTCCCGCACGGTGGCGACTGCGGACAGTCCCGCCGGGACATCTGTTCCCGGCGCCACCGTGCAGAACAGCACGTCGTCGGGGCGGCGCACCGGGGACATCCCGTGCAGCAGCGCCTGCAGGTCGGTCAGCGCCGGCGGGCGCCGGCGGTAGGTGGTGAACCGGAGCTCCGGTCCGGCGTCGAGTTCCGCCACCGGCTCCCACTCCGCCGGACCGATCTCCGGGAACCGGGTGTCACCGGCAACCGTGCGGTCGATGTGGGTGATCTCCAGGACATCGGCGAGCGGTAGTGCCTGGGCGTAGATGTCGCCCCCGCCGACGACCATCACGTCGTCGCTGCCACCGGCCCGCGCCAGCTCGAGTGCCTCGCCCAGCGAGTGCGCGACCTCGACACCGTCGGCGGCCCAGTCCCCGTCGCGGGTGACCACGATGGACCGGCGGCCGGGCAGCGGCCGACCGATCGACTCGAAGGTGCGGCGCCCCATGATCATCGGCCGGCCCATGGTCAGCGCCTTGAACCGGCGCAGGTCCTCCGGCAGGTGCCACGGCATCCCGCCGTCGGCCCCGATCACCCCGCCGTGGGCGACCGCGGCGACGAGCGTGATCGTCATACCGCGATCGGGGCCTTGATCAACGGGTGCGGGTCGTAGCCCAGCACCTCGATGTCCTCGTAGGTGAAGCCGTCGATCTCGGTGACCGCCGGGTTGAGCCGCAGCACCGGCAGTGTCCGCGGCTCCCGGGTCAGCTGCAGCCGCGCCTGCTCGAGATGGTTGGAGTAGAGGTGCGCATCCCCCAGGGTGTGCACGAAGTCGCCCGGCTGAAGCCCGACCACCTGCGCCACCATCGCGGTGAGCAGGGCGTAGGAGGCGATGTTGAACGGGACCCCGAGGAAGACGTCGGCCGAGCGCTGGTAGAGCTGGCAGGACAGCCGGCCCTCCGCGACGTAGAACTGGAACATGGTGTGGCACGGGGGGAGTGCCATCTCGCCGACCTCGGCCACGTTCCAGGCCGACACGATGTGCCGTCGGGAGTCGGGGTTGCCGCGCAGCGACTCGAGGACGCCGGCGATCTGGTCGATGTGCGAGCCGTCGGGCGCCGGCCAGGACCGCCACTGGTGGCCGTAGACCGGGCCGAGTTCGCCCTCGGCGTCTGCCCATTCGTCCCAGATGCTGACCCCGCGCTCCTGCAGCCAGCGCACGTTCGTCGACCCCTGGAGGAACCAGAGCAGCTCCACCACCACCGAGCGCAGGTGGATCTTCTTGGTCGTCACCAGCGGGAAACCCTCGGAGAGGTCGAACCGCATCTGGTGGCCGAAGATGCTGCGCGTCCCGGTCCCGGTGCGATCCTCCTTGTCCACGCCGGTGGTGAGGATCTTGTCCAGGAGATCCAGGTACTGCTGCATGGGCCCATGCTAAACGGGCGGGCAGTGCTCATCGGGGAGCACGTGCCCATGGCAGGTGGCGGATCGGCAGGGAGCCTGGCCCCACCCCCGCGACACCATCTGGAACCACCGTGCGCGGCCGCGCCGCCGGTTACCGTGTGCACACCGTCCGACCCGGAGAGGAGCCGCGGTGCACCCGGTACCACCCGATCCGACCGCGGGCCGGCTCCGGCCGGCCGACGCCCGGGACCCGGCGGAGCACGTCGTCCCCGGGGATGTGCACCTGGCCCGCCGGTTGGCGATCGGTGGCCTGGCCGGGGTGCTGGTGTCCACGGTGATGATCGGCTGGATGCACGTGGCGATGCCCGGTCGCGAGCTGGACCCGATGTCCCGCACGATCAGCGAGTACGCACTGCTCGACAGCGGCTGGGTGTTCGACGTCGGGGTGTTGGTGCTGGCGGCGGCGTCGGCGATGGTGCTGGTCGCGATGATCCTGCGAGAGCTGGTGCCGGCCCGCTCGGTCGCGTCGGTCGCCACCGCGGTCTGGTGCATCGGGCTGATCGGCCTGATCGTCTTCCCCAAGCAGGGGTTCGGACCGGACACCACCCTGGCCGGCCGGATCCACTGGACCTGGACGCTGATCGCGTTCTTCAGCCTGCCGATCGGCCTGCTGCTGGCCTGCCGACGACGCACCCGCGGCCCGCACGGCCGCTGGCCCCGGGTGGCGCTGGCCCTGGCCTGGGTGTCGGCCGGCTGGTTCGGGGTGCTGGCCTTGCAGACCCTGCTGTCGGCGCTGACGCCGCGGGCCTGGAACCTGGTGGGATTCGTCGAGCGGGCGCTCGCCGTCACCGAGATGGTCGCGGTGGTGGTGCTGGCCTGCTGGGTGCTGGCCTCCTGCCGTCCGGCACGGCTGCCCGCGGACTGACGCCCGATATGTCGCACCACCGCCACCGGACCACCTGATGGCCATCGACTGGAACCTGAGCACCTGCGGTCGGTCGGGCCACGCCACCTACGCGCCGGACGAACCCGAACTGCGCGCCCGGCTGGAGGCGGACACCCCGGCCGGGCACGCCTGGCGCTGCCTGCGCTGCGGGACGTTCGTGCCCGGTGCACCTGCCGGATCGGGGCCGGCCGCCGCCGCCCCTGAGGTACCTCGCGGACGCCTGCTCCGCGACCGGCGGATCATGCGGCTGCTGGCCGCGGAACGGCTGCTGCGGGCGCTGGTGCTCCTGCTGGCCGGGGTGCTGGTGCTGGTCTTCAGGGACCGGATCGGTGCGCTGCGCGCCGGCTACGAGAAGGATCTCGGCCTGCTCGCCCCGCTGGCCGGCCAGCTCGGCTGGAACGTCCAGGACTCCAAGGTGGTCCAGCTCGTCGACCGGGCCTTCACCCTGTCCCCGACGACGCTGGTATGGGTGGGGCTCGCGCTGCTGGCCTACGCCGCGCTGCTCACCGTCGAGTCGGTCGGCCTGTGGCTGGTCCGCCGCTGGGGCGAGTACTTCTCGGTGGTCGCGACCGGGATCTTCCTGCCGCTGGAGATCTACGAGCTGACCGAGCGGGTCACCTGGCTCAAGGTGCTGCTGTTCCTGGTGAACCTGGCCGCCGTGCTCTGGCTGGTGTGGTCCAAGCGGCTGTTCGGCGCGCGCGGCGGGGGAGCGGAGTACCGCCGGGAGCACGAGACCGAGAGCCTGCTGACCGTCGAGCGGTCCGCCGGGGAGCGCTGAAACATGGCGAGCTGGCGCTCGCGGGTCGCTCGTCCTTGATGGGATCGCGCGTTCTGCGCTTCTCGCTCGTGCCTCGCTGCGATGCTCGACCGCACGATCCCGACGAGCGACCATTCATCACGACCAGTACCTCGCGCCGTGCTGCGATGCTCGACCGCACGATCCCGACGAGCGACCGGTCCTCGCTGCGATGCTCGGCCGCATGATCCCGACGAGCGACCGGTCCTCGTTGCGATGCTCGACCGCACGATCCCGACGAGCGACCGGTCCTCAGCGGGCGATGCGCGGCTGCCGGCCGGTCCACAGCACACCAAGGCGCTGCGTCGCCCGGGTGAGTGCCACGTAGACATCGCCCAGACCGCGGGGGGACTCGTCCTCGATCCGGTCCGGTTCGACCAGGATCACCACGTCGAACTCCAGGCCCTTCGCCTCCGGCACGGTCAGCACGACGACACGGTCGGTCAGGTCGCCGTGACCGGCGCGCAACGCATCGGCGAGTTCGTCACGCAGTGCGTAAGGCACCAGCACGGCGAGGTGCTCCTGCCCGCCGGGCGGCAGTTCGTCGCGGACGGCGTGCACGGTCGCGTCGGCGAGCTTCTCCGGGCTGACCTCCTGCCACCACGGCTGCACGCCCGTCGACCGCACCGCCTCCGGCGGCTGCAGGGTGCGGTCGATCCGCCGCAGCACCCGGTCGGCCACCCGGCTGATCTCCAGCGGGGTGCGGTAGTTGACGGTGAGTTCGGCCAGCCGCCAACGGTCGCCGACGTGTGGCCGCAGTGCCCTGTCCCAGGACGTGGCCCCGGACGGGTCCGAGGTCTGTGCGATGTCGCCGACCAAGGTCATCGACCGGGCCGGGCAGCGCCGGATCACCATCCGCCAGGCCATCGGCGAGAGCTCCTGCGCCTCGTCGACCACCACGTGCCCGTAGGTCCACTCCCGGTCCTGCGCCGCCCGTTCCGCGGTGCTGGACAACGTGACCTGCTCCTCGCGCAGAGCCGCCAGGTCGGCGGCACTGATCATGCTCAACAGCGGCTGGTCGGTCTCGTCCTGCCCGTCGTTGAGCATGTCCAGCACGCCCTGCGCGTACTCGCGGGCGGCGACGCGCTCGGCCTCGGCCTGGTCGGCCAGCCGTGGCTCACCCAGCAGCTCGGCCGCCTCGTCCAGCAGCGGCACGTCCGAGATCGTCCACGGCGCACCGGGTTCCCGGTGCAGCAGGTCCCTTGCGCGCTCCTGCAGATCCGGCGCGGCGAAGGCGAGCCGGCGCGGCGAGGCGTACAGATCGCTCAGCAGCCGCTGCGCCGTCATCAGCGGCCAGAGGCCGTGCAGCGCCGACTGCACCGCCTCGTCCTCCCGGAGATCGGCCACCACCTGCGCCATGTCCTCGGCGGTGAAAGGGATCTCGCCGCCCAGGCCGGAGGTCTGCCGTTCCTTGACCTGGCGCGCGAGCCGGCGCAGCAGGTACCGGACCACGGCTGCCCGGGCCCGGTTGTGCGGGATCCGGCCGGCCCAGCCGCGATCCTGCGCGCGCTTGAGGTCCTCCGGCTGCAGCACCAGCCGGCCGAGGCCGGATTCGATGACCACGGCCGTCTTCGGCATCCGCTGCCGGTCCAGCAGCGCATTCGCCACCATCCCGGCCATCGACCGGCGGCCCTTGATCCGGGCCACCTCCGGCCGGTCGGCGGCGGTCGCGCTCACCCCTGGGAACAGGTCGCCGAGAGTGCTGAGCACCACGGCGTTCTCGCCCAGCGAGGGGAGCACCTGGCCGATGTAGGACAGGAAGGTCCGGTTGGGCCCGATCAGCAGCACGCCGCGGGAGGCGAGCTGCTCGCGGAACGTGTACAGCAGGTAGGCCGCGCGGTGCAGGGCGACCGCGGTCTTGCCGGTGCCGGGACCGCCCTGGACCACCAGCACCCCGTTGCGCTCGGACCGGATGATCGTGTCCTGCTCGGACTGGATGGTCTCGACGATGTCCGACATCCGGCCGGTGCGCGGTGCGTTCAGCGCGGTCATCAGCGCCGACTCGCCGGCCAGTCCACTGGTCGCGGCCACCTCGTCCGGGGAGATGCCGGCCCGCTGCAGTGCCTCCGCGCTGACGTCCAGGAACTCGTCCGACAACGACTCCAGCCGGCGCCGGCGTATCCGCAGATGGCGGCGCCGCAGCAGGCCGAGCGGGTGGGCGGCGGTGGCGACGTAGAACGGCCGGGCCGACGGCGCCCGCCAGTCCATCAGCAGCTGCCGGTCGCTCGCCCCCTCCTCGAACATCCCCATCCGGCCGATGTGCATCGACTCGCCGTCGGTGGTGTCGATCCGGCCGAAGCAGAGCCGGTCCTCGGCGACGTTCAGTGCGGTCAGCGAGGCGTTGTGGTGCGACCACCCGATGTCCTGCTGCACCCGGCCGCCGGGGGTGCCGTCGCCTTTCGCGCTGTAGGAGTCGCGCAGGGCCAGGGTCTCGGCCCGCATCCGGTCCAGGCGCGCGTAGAGCAGGTCGACGAAGTCCTGCTCGTCCGCCAGGGCCGTCCGGACCACCGGTGCGACAGGGTCGCCGGCACCGCCGGGGATGGTGTCGTCCGCGCCCAGGGTGATCGCCTCCGTTCGGATCCGAGCAGCGCTCCACCCTACGCGATCCGCGATCCGTCCGGCGGGAGCACCTCAGGCGAACACGGCTACTCGGGCGAGCACAGCACCTCAGGCGAACGCGGCGCCTCGGCGAACACGGTGCCTCGGCGAGCACAGTGCCCCGGGCGAGCACCGTGCTTCACTCGTGCACCGTGCCTCAGCCGGACACCGTGCCTCAGGCGAGCACCTGGATGGTCTCGAGCGCCGGATCCGCCGCGTAGGCCACCCGGGTGCCGGTCGCGGCGAGCGCCGCGAGCCGGTCCAGCGTGTCGCGGTCGATGCGTTCGCCCGGGACCAGCACCGGCACACCCGGCGGGTACGGGGCGACGACCTCGGCACAGATGCGACCGGCGGCCGAGGCCCGGTCGACCGTGACGTGCGGGGCGAAGAACGCCTCCCGCGGTGTGCGGACCTGCTCCGCCGGATCCCAGACATGCCCGGCGGGCTCGCGTGGGATCCCGGTGCTCCGCCGCCGGATCGAGTGCACCAGGGCGTCCAGCAGCGGCTCGAGGTCCGCCGGCCGGTCCACCAGGGTGACGATCGGCACGACGGTGTCCCGGTCGGCCATCTCCACCGGCATCCCCTGCGCCAGCAGGTCCTGTTCGACGGCGATGCCGTCGGCCCCGCAGCCGGCCAGCTGCACCACCAGCTTGGCCGGGTCGAACTGGCCGGCCGGGAAGTCCTCCGGCCCGGGCACCCGCACACCGTCGATCGCCCGCAGCCGGTCCCGCGCCGCGGCCACGGTCGCCGCGAGATCGGTCAGCAAAGACGCACCCACGGTCTCCAGCACCGACCGGGCGCCGTCGATGCCGGCCAGAACGGCACCGGCCGGGCTGGTGGTGTGGCCGGCCTCGAAGGCCCGCTCGAACCGGTCCGGGTCGATGCGTCCCGACCGGGCCAGCACCAGGGCGGCCTGGCTGTACGCCGGCAGCGTCTTGTGCGCGCTGGTCACCATGATGTCCGCGCCGGCCGCCAGGGCGTGCGCCGGGTAACCGGGGGCGACCCCCAGGTGCGCACCCCAGGCCTGGTCGACGACCAACGGGATCCCGGCCGCGTGGGCCAGTTCGGCGGCGGCCGGGACGTCCGAGAGTGCGCCCAGGTAGGCGGGTTCGGTGAGCAGGACGGCCCGCGTCTCCGGGTGGGCCGCGAGCGCGTCGGCCAGCACCGCGGTGGTGACGCCGACCGGCAGGGCGGTCGCCGGGTGCGCGGCCACCGGCAGCCAGACCGGACGCGCACCGGCGGCCACCAGCCCCAGCAGCACCGAGCGGTGGGCGTTGCGGCCCACCAGGACCGTCTCGCCCGGTCCGGCCACGGTCAGCACGGCCGCCTGGTTGCCGTGGGTGGACCCGCCGACGGAGAACCGGCACAGGTCCACGCCCCACAGCCGCGCGGCCCGCGCCTCGGCGGCGGCCAGCAGACCACCGGACAGCTTCACCGTGTCCAGCCCGCCGTACAGCGGCACGTCGGCGTCGAGCAGCGCGCCCAGCGCGCGGGACAGCCGCCCGGCCAGCCCCTGGTGCCCGGGAATGGTGAAGGGTCGGTGCGTCCCGCGGAAGGACGCCCAGGCAGCCAGCAACGGCGCGTCGGCGAGCACCGGGTCCGGCGGCGGGACTGCACTGTCGGTCACGTCTGCCATCCTCGCCCGGTGACCGAATACATCGAGCTGCGGGGTGCCCGGGAGAACAACCTGAAGAACGTCACGCTGCGCATCCCCAAGCGCGGCATCACGATCTTCACCGGTGTCTCCGGGTCCGGGAAGTCGTCGATCGTCTTCGACACCATCGCCTCCGAGGCCCAGCGCCAGCTCTTCGAGAACTTCTCGATGTTCGTCCGCACCTTCCTGCCGCGGTACCCGCAGCCGGATGCCGACGCGATCGAGAACCTGTCCATGGCGGTGCTCGTCGACCAGAAGCGGCTCGGCGGCGGCTCGACCTCGACGGTCGGCACGGTCACCGACATCTTCACGGTGCTGCGACTGCTGTTCTCCCGGCTGGGCAGCCCGTCGGCCGGCTACGCGAACGCCTACTCGTTCAACCACGCGGACGGCCGCTGCCCGGAGTGCAACGGTCTGGGCCGCACGATGGCCTTCGACACCACGGGTTTCGTCGACCCCGACCGGACGCTGTCCGAGGGTGCGGTGCAGGTGCCGCTCTTCGTCGGCTGGGAGAACAACGTCTACAGCTCCTCGGGCTTCTTCGACAACGACAAGAAGGTGCGCGACTTCTCCGACGAGGAGATGCAGCTGCTGCTGCACGGGTCCGGCCGCAAGTTCAAGCTCAGCATCGGCGACCAGACGATGAACGCCACCTACGAGGGGATCGTCGAGAAGCTCACCCGCTCGTACATCCGCCGCGATCTCAAGACCCTCGGCGAGCGGACACAGAAGCAGGTCGGCAAGTACCTGACCACCGGCCCGTGCCCGCTGTGCCGGGGAGCCCGGTTGAACCAGGCGGCGTTGGCCAGCCGGATCGCCGGGCGGAACATCGCCGAGCTGGCGGACACCGAGATCGACGAGCTGGTGGCCTTCCTGCAGGAGCTCGACCGCTCCGGGGACGCCGGCGAGGTGGCCGCCCCGATGATCGGCACCCTGCTCGAGCGACTCGGCCACCTGGTCGACATCGGCCTGGACTACCTGACTCTCAGCCGGGAGACCGACACCCTGTCCGGCGGCGAGTCGCAGCGGGTGAAGATGGTCAAGCATCTGTCGAGCAGCCTGATCGACGTGATGTACGTCTTCGACGAGCCCAGCGTCGGGCTGCACCCGCGGGACGTCCACCGGCTGGGCGAGCTGCTGCGCCGGCTGCGCGACAAGGGCAACACGGTGCTGGTGGTCGAGCACGACCCCGACGTCATCGCGGTCGCCGACCACGTCGTCGACGTCGGGCCGCGCGCCGGCCGGGCCGGCGGCGAGATCATGTACGAGGGCGACCATGCCGGGCTGCTGGCCTCCGACACACTGACCGGGCGGTTCCTGAACCGGCCGCTGCCGGTGAAGACCGACGTGCGCACCCCGACCGGGTCGCTGCCCGTCCGCGATGCCCGCACCAACAACCTGCAGGGTGTCTCGGTCGACATCCCCACCGGTGTGCTGACGGCGATCACCGGCATCGCCGGCTCCGGGAAGAGTTCGCTGATCCACCAGGAGTTCCTGCGTGCCCACCCGGGCGCGATCGTGGTGGACCAGTCGGCCGTCGGGGTGTCGGTGCGGTCCAATCCCGGCACCTACACCGGGGTGATGGACGACATCCGCAAGGCGTACGCGAAGGCGAACAAGGTCGACGCCGGCCTGTTCTCGTTCAACTCCAAGGGCGCCTGCGAGACCTGCAAGGGCCTCGGCGTCATCTACACCGACCTGGCCTTCCTGGACGGGGTGCGCACGCAGTGCGAGACCTGCCTGGGGCGCCGGTTCAAGGACGAGGTGCTCACCTACCTGCTGCACGGCGCCAACATCGACGACGTCCTGGAGATGACCGTCGACCAGGCGCTGGAACACTTCCCGGAGAAGGAGATCGTCCGCCGGTTGCGGGCGATGAGCGACGTCGGTCTGGGCTACCTCACCCTCGGGCAACCGCTCTCCACCCTCTCCGGCGGTGAGTGCCAGCGCATCAAGCTGGCCGGCGAACTGCACAAGAAGGGCTCGGTCTACGTCATGGACGAGCCGACCACCGGGCTGCACATGTCCGACATCGAGCACCTGCTGGCGATCATGAACCGGCTGGTGGACGCCGGGAACTCGGTGATCGTCATCGAGCACAACATGGACGTGGTGCGGCAGGCGGACTGGGTGATCGACATGGGACCGGAGGGCGGACACAAGGGTGGTCGCGTCATGTTCGAGGGGCCGCCGGCCCTGCTGGCCGCCGACGAGGACTCGCTGACCGCACCGTTCCTCGTCACATCCCACGGCTGACCCGGGGGAAACCCCTACCCTGGAACCGGGGGACAGCCCCGTTCCCGCACGGCCGACGGCAGGGGAGGGTGAGGGACATGACCGCCCCGTCCCGCGCCCCGATGGTCCTCTTCGGTCTGACCGTGCTGACTCTGGTGCTGGTGCAGGTCGTCTCGCTCGGTGCCCGCAACCCCTTCACCGACACGCTGAGCAGCTATGCCTGGGTGGACGAGGGCTGGATGTTCGTCCTGGCGCTGCTGATCCTCGCGGTCGGGATCCTGCTGCTGGCCTCCGAACTGCACCGGCGCGGCCGCGGCGGACCGGCGGCCCGGACCCTCCTCCGGATCGCCGCCGTCGCCTCGGTCGTCGCCGCCGTCTGCCCGGCCGACGCGCCCGGCAGCAACGGCCCGAGCGTCACCGGGGAGGTGCACCGGTACGCCAGCCTGGTGCTGATCGGCGGCGCCCCCGCCGGTGTGCTGCTGCTCGCCTCCACCGGCATGTTCGCCCGTCGGGCACGCCGGATCCTGATGCAGGTCTTCGTGATCGGCAGCCTGGCCGCGGTGATCTTCGTCGGCAGCCTGGCCGGGGACTGGGTGTCCGGCGGGGTGAGCCAGCGAATCCTGGTCGGTGCCGTGGTCACCGTGCTCGGTATCACGGCGCTCGCGCTGCACCAGCCGGAATCCGTCGCGCGGCCGGACGCCGCCGAGGCGACCGTGCCCACCGCGCTCGCCCGGCAGTACACCCCGACGGGTCCGGTGGTCCCACCGGGGTCGGCATCGGGCCTGACGTCAGCGGCCGCTCTCCACGACGGCACGGCCCATCCGGTCCAGGATCTCCTGTAGCAGGGCCGGGCCGGTCCCGAAGTTCAGCCGGACGAAACCCCCGGCCCCGGGCCCGAAGTCATGCCCGGGGTTCACCGCCACACCGTGCTCGAGGAACACCGCAGCGGGATCCGGCCAGGGCAGTCCCCGGCAGTCCAGCCAGCCGAGGTAGGTGGCCTCGGGCGGGATCCAGTCGACGCCGGCGGTCAGCCGGACCCAGGCGCCGACCTGGTCACGCCGGTCGCTCAACTGCCGGCCCAGGGCGGCCAGCCAGGCATCGCCGTGCTGCCAGGCGGCCAGGGTCGCGGCCACCCCGAGCACATTCGGCGCGCCGGTCCGCGCGGGCACCTCGTCCCATCGGCGCAGCACCTCGTCCGGGCCGAGATGGACCACAGCGGTGGACATCCCGGCCAGGTTGAAGCTCTTGCCGGCCGACGTGACGGTGATCGTGCGGGCCGCGACCTCCGGACCCAGCGAGGCGAACGGCAGGTGCCGGTGCGGGGCGTGCACGAGCTCTGCGTGGATCTCGTCGGCGATCACCCACAGGTCGTGGGCCAGTGCAATCTCGGCGACCTGCTCCAGCTCGTCACGGTTCAGGACGCGCCCGGTCGGGTTCTGCGGGTTCACCAGCACCAGGACCCGCGCCCCGGTGGCGGCCGCCTCCCGGAAGCCATCCGGATCCCAGACATACCGGCCGTCGACCACGTCCGCGGGCACCGGCACCAACCGGCGGCCCAGCAGAGCGGGGCCCTCGACGAAGGGCGGGTAGGCAGGAGTCGGCAGCAGGACGGGTGCACCCGGCGGTGTCGTCAGATCGATCAGCAGCTGCACGGCCTGCACCAGGTCGTTGACGCCGCGGACACGAGTCGGATCCGGCGACCACCCGTACCGGTCGGACATGCGCCCGGCGAACGCGTCGGCCAGCGGCGACACCGGCGGCAGATCCCATGACGGATAACCGAGTTCGTGCCGGTCCAGGACGTCCAGCACCGCCGACCGGACGAACTCCGGCACCTGCACGTCCAAGTCCGCGACCCAGGCGGGCAGGACGTCGGGGCCGAAGAGCTGCCACTTCACGCCGCGACGGCGCCCCGCCTCCTCCTTGCTGTTCGCGAAAGCGGGCTGGTCGGACATGGATGCAGGATGCCAGGCTGGAGGACATGACCACATGGCAGCAGCAGGCGGACGTACTGGCGGGGCGCGCAGTGGCAGCGGGGCGACCGGCCGCCTGGTTCGAGGAGCTCTACTCGGCGGGCGAGGCGGGGGAGCACGATCTGCCGTGGGACCGCTCGGAGCCGTCCCCGCTGGTGTCGGCCTGGGATGCCGTGCAGCAGCCGCCGCACGGCGGCCGGCGCGCGGTGGTGGTCGGCGCCGGGCTGGGCGCCGACGCCCGGCTGCTGCTGGCAGGCGGTTGGCAGGTGACCGCTTTCGACATCTCGCCGACCGCGGTCCGGCTGGCCGCCGATCGTTCGCCGGGCGTGGACATCCGGGTCGCGGACCTGTTCGCCCTGCCCGCGGAGCTCGTCGGCGCCTTCGACCTGGTGCTCGAGGTGTTCACCGTGCAGGCGCTCCCGCGCACCGAGCGGGCCGGGGCGACCGCGGCCGTCCGGTCGCTGCTGGCGCCCGGCGGCCGGCTGCTGGTGATCCAGCGGGTGTGGGACGACGAGAACGACACCAGCGGTCCGCCCTGGCCGCTGAGCGCGGCGGACATCGACGCCTTCGCCGATGGTGACGTGACCCTGGAGCAGCAGCAGACGGTCGACACCGCCGAAGGGCCGTACTGGCGGGTGCAGTTCCGGCGGGCCTGAGGCGTCAGTGGCCGACGACCACCGGGGCGTCGGCGGGGTCCGGGATCAGCAGGGTGCGCGGGCGGACCACGAACAGCAGCACCAGCAGGGCACCGGCGGCCCCGGCCAGGATCACCAGACCCATGGACAGGGCGCTGATCTCGCCACCGACCGCGACCAGCGGGGCGAGCAGCGCGCCGGCCCCGAACTGGACCGCGCCGAGCACCGCGGCAGCGGTGCCGGCCGCCTCGCCGTGCCGGGCGAGAGCGAGACCGGGCAGGTTCGGCATGGCCAGTCCGCACGAGGCGAGGGTCACGAACATCGCCACCATGACGGCCGGCAGGCCGCCGATGTCCAGTGCGGACACCGTCACCAGGGCGGTCGCACCGACAGTGGCGATGACCAGCGCCGTGCGCAGCACCACGACCGCGGCGAACCGGCGCAGCAGCACCGGGTTCAGCTGGGACATCACGATCAGGCCGATGGAGTTGGCACCGAAGACGATGCCGAACATCGCCGAACTCAACCCGAACTGGTTCTGCATGACGAACGATGCACCGGACACGTAGCCGAGGATCACCGTCATGGCCAGGCCGGCCACCAGGGTCAGCCCGACGAACTGGCGCTCGCGCAGCAGGGTGCCGTAGGTCCGGAAGGCGGCGAGGACACCGCCGGTCCGCCGGCGGGCCGGCGGCAGGGTCTCCGGCAGCACGGTGGCCGCCACCACGGCGAGCGCGGCGGCGATCAGCGCCAGCAGGACGAACAGGCCGTTCCAGGTGGTGGTGCGGAGCACAAGGCTGCCGATGGTCGGCGCCAGGATCGGCGCGACACCGGTGACCAGCATCAGCCGTGCCAGCAGGCGGGCGGCCGGCAGTCCGGTCAGCAGGTCACGGACGATGGCCAGCGAGATCACCGCGCCGGCAGCCGCGCCGATGCCCTGCAGGGTGCGAGCGATCATCAGCAGCTCGACGTTCGGGGCGAAGGCGCAGAGCACCGAGGCGACCAGATGCAGCAACAACCCGGCGATCAGCGGCCGGCGCCGGCCGAAGCGGTCGGCCAGCGGGCCCATCAGCAGCTGCCCACCGGCCACACCCAGCAGGGTCGCGGTCAGGGTCAGCTGCACGGCCGAGTCGGTGGCACGGAACTCGGCGGCGATCGTCGGCAGTGCCGGCAGGTACGTGTCGATCGTGAGCGGGGTGATGGCCGTCAGCGCGCCCAGCACGATCGCCAGCTTGACCGTCCGCACCGGCGGCACGGCGCCGTGGTGCGGGTCCAGGGCAGGGGCGGGGGACAGTGACTGGCTGGTCATCCGGGGCTTCTCGATCGATCTCGTGGCGGGATGCGTACGGCTCCGGACGCGGGACTGCACCACACATCTGCGGCGCACTGTCAGTTCTACGGCATCGGGGCCACCGGTATTCCCGGACGCGGCCACCTTCCGGTGGTCACCGGTCGAACAGCTCATGACGGGAGGCCGACGGAGGGTGGTGTCCGATCGTCCGGTCGGCCGGGCCGGCGCCATTGGGTGTCAGGCGGGAGGCGGCGGCGTGGAAGCAGCGGCGCCCGCCTCGAACGGATCAGACGAGAAGCTCGTTGAGCGCCAGGACATTGCCCTCGGTGTCCTCGACGAAGGCGGACCGCACCACGCCGAAGTCCATGATGTCGCCGCGGGCGACCGCGGGGTGCCCGTCAAAGGTGGCGGTGGCGGGCATCGGCCGCATCCGGGCACCGCGTTCCTTCAGGTCGCGGACCACCGCCTCGATGTCCTCGACCAGGAAGCTGACCATCGGATAGCCCGGCGGCACCCGACCCGGGATCTCGGTGACCATCAGCAGGGTGCCGGAGCCGGCGCGGAACATCATCGGGTCGTCGTCCGGCCCGGAGAGCAGCTCGAGACCGAGCACATCGCGGTAGAAGGCACGGGCCCGGTCACCGTCCTTGGCCGGCAGCACCGGGTTGAGCGGGAAACGATCCAGCATCCGCCGTCGACCTCCGTCCGGATCCGGGAGGAGTCCGGACACCGTTGGGTGGGTACCCACGCAATCGAGCGGCATGCCCGGGAAACCACAACGGTCCGGACACGGAACACCGTCATGGCCGGGCGGGCGGCGTCGAGGTGCGGACCCGCCGGCGCGGGGCCGGCGGCAGCAGGATCCCGGCGGGCACAGGATCCCGCCGGGCACAGGGTCACGCCGGGCACAGGGTCACGGCGGCGGAGACGGGCACGGCGAGCACGAAGGAGGACGGGACCCGATGACGGTGCACTGGCGACAGGTGGTGCTGGACACCACCGACCCGCGCGGGTTGGCAGAGTTCTACCGGCAACTGCTCGAGTACGAGTACCGGGCGGGCGACGAACCACCGGCGCCGGGCGATCCCGATCCGCATGGCGAGGACTGGCTGGTGCTGCGCAAGCCCGGCGCGGACATGGGCATCGCGTTCCAGAAGGTGGACGCACTGCCGGTCCCCACCTGGCCCGAGGACGGTGTGCCACAACAGCTCCACCTGGACCTGACGGTGGCGACCACGGCGGAGCTGGAGGCCGAGCACGACCGGGTGCTCGGGATGGGCGCCCACTTGCGCTACGACAGGTTCGACGACCCGGAGGAGCCGCTGCGGGTGTACGCCGATCCGGCCGGCCACCCGTTCTGCATCTTCGTGGCCGAGCCGCCGGCCTGAGACCGGCGGCCCGGACCTGGGTGGTGAATCAGGCTGGGTGGAAGGTCAGTCCGTGAGCTTCTTGACGCCGACGTAGGCGCCTGCCGTGGCGACGGAAGCGCCGACCCCGATGATCGCGCCCCACAGAGCGCTGGCGATCCCGGCCGCCGCGAACAGCGGGAGCACCCCACCGTTGGTGCCTTCCAGGTCGGACTCGCTCAGTTCGGAGTCGGGCTGCACGGCGGGGACGGCCGGCGGCAGGGTGAGCACCAGCTTCGACGGACTCGTCTCGCGGACCTCGACGATGGTGGTGGCCGGCAGCTCGACGCCTTCGGCCGACAGGACCGCCTTGGGGTCGGCCAGCAGGGTGGTGCGGAAGTCCCGGTCGGTGGCGGCGCGGGACTGGATGTCGTGCAGGATCATGATCGTCTTCCGTGGTCGGGGTGAGGGTCGTCGCGGGTGTGGTGGGGAGAGCGCGGGCGGGCCCGGCTCAGAACCACTTCTTGCTCTCGACGCCGAGGACGAAGGCGATGGGGATGACGAGCGCCCAGGGGGAGATCCCGCCACTGGCGCCCGACAGCGCATCCTCGGTCAGTTCGGCATCGTCGTCCTGCTGCAGGACCGGAGGCAGATCCAACACGAACTCGTCCGGGCGGGTGGGCTCGACCACCGACACGGTGAGGCCTTCGGGGACGTCGACGCCCTCGGCGACCAGGGTGCCCCGCGGGTCGGCGATCAGCCGGGCGCGGAACTGCGGGTCGAACCCGGCGCGGATCCTGATGTCGTCCAGCGTCGGCACGGATGCCTTTTCGATCGTGGTCATCAGCCCAGCCACCGACCGAGACCGAAGGCGGAACCGCCACCGGCGATCACGAAGCCGAGGATGAGGAACGGCCCGACACCGCCGTCGGCGGCGGCCAGCTGGTCGTCGGTCAACTCCATGTCCTCGAGCAGCGGCGGCACCGTCAGCACGATGTGCTCGGGAGTGGACTCCACGACGTCGATCTCGAGATCGGCCGGCACCTCGATGCCGGCGGCGGCGAGCACCGCGTGCGGGTCGGCGATCAGCGACGCCCGGAACTCCGGGTCGACGGCGCTGCGCGAGTACAACTCCTGCAGCACCGCTTCCGCGGACACTGCAAGGCTTTCGGTGGTGGTCATCGATGTTTCCTGTCCTCGTGGATGTCCTGGTGTTCGGTCGCGGGCGGGATCAGCTGGTGGCCTTCTTGTAACCGGCGTAGCCGGCTCCGAAGACCGCGCCGGCCCCGGCGGTCCAGGCGAGATAGCCCAGTGCGGCGTCCTTGACGACCTCCATGCCCATCAGGCCGATGACGACCATCGGGGTCGCGCCGCCGGAAACGTCGGCCAGGCCGTCCTCGGTCAGCTCGGCGCTCTCGTCCACCACCGGGGGGAGGGCGAGCACCAGATTGTCGTCCGTCGACTCGGCGACGGTGATCGAGATCGTCTCCGGCACCACGACTCCGGCCTCGGCCAGCACAGCCCGCGGGTCGGCGAGCAGGGCGGCGCGGAACTCCGGGTCGAACGCGGCGCGGGCGCGGACGAGATCCAGCGGGGCCGGGGTGGTCTCGGTGGCGGGGGCAGCGGACAGGGTCATGTGTCGACACTCTCGTGATCGGGGAACGCCTGAGGGATTCAGGCGGTGGGGGCCACCGGCACACGACCGGGTCTGTGTCCGGTTGGTCCGAGCTGGCTGTTACCCACCGTAGACAGTCCGCCGATCAGCTGTCACTCACTGTAATGGGTGGATCGTAGCGCCGTTGTTGATCACCCTCGGTGACCGTGGAAGTTGATCGTGGTCTCGGTCAGGGTGTGCGGGCGGACCAGCCGAGCGCCGGTCCGAGCCGGGTGGCGGTGTCGGTGAGGATCTGCACGTAGTCCTCGTGCCGGAAGCTGAACGGCAGTGCGAAGGCGACCTCGTCGATCTCGCGGAAGGCGGCGTGCGCGTACAGCCGCTCGGCGATCTGCTCCGACGTCCCGACCAGATCCGGGGCGAACATCATCCGGCGCGGCCCCTGCGGCGTCCGGGTGCGCGGCAGGCGCGATTCCGCGTAGGCCCGGTAGCGCTCCCGCTGATCGGCGTCGGCACTGTCGGTCGGGATCACCACCAGTCCCTGTGACACCCGGGCCCGGTCGCCGAGCGGGTGCGCGGCCCGGAACGCCCGGATGTGCCCGAGCTGGATGTTCTCGAAATCCGGTGCGGCATCATCACTCTCGGCTCCGACGACGCTGCTGGCCAACAGGTTGAAGCCGTGTTCGCCGGCCCACACCGCGGACCGCAGGCTCGCGCCGCCGTACCAGAGCCGGTCGGCCAGGCCGGGGGAGTGCGGCTGGACGTGGTCGGAGAATTCCTCGATGCCCTCGGTCCCGGAGAACTGCGTGGCGGGGTCGCCCCGGAGGAACCCGCGCAGTCGCAGCACCCGGTCGTAGCCGAGGTCCTCCAGCTCCATCGTGTCGGGGTAGAGCGCGTCCTTGATCCGGTCCCAGTGCATGGGCGGGCCGGTGCTGACGCCGGGGTTCAGCCGGCCACCGGTCAGCACGTCCACCGTCGCCAGGTCCTCGGCGAGCCGCAGCGGGTTCTCCCACCCCAAAGGTGTGACAGCGGTGCCGAGTTCGATGCGCCGGGTGCGTTGCGATGCGGCGGCCATCACGGCGACCGGCGACGAGATCCCGTACTGCAGGTGCCGGTGGCGGAGCCAGGCACTGTCGAAGCCGAGCCGTTCGCCGAGTTCGATCACCTGCAGGGTCGACTCGTGCCCGGCGCCGGGGTGTGCGGGGTCGAACAGACCGATGGTCAGGAAGCCGAGCTTGCGCAGCGGCTGGGAGGGCTCGGGCACGGACGCAGCCTATTCCGGGTCCCTGTCGCCCCCGGTGTCGTCCGGCGCCCCGGGCGCGATCGTCAGCCCGACGGCCGGGCGTCGGCGGATTCGACACGGACGCTCATCCGGGTACCGAGGACGCCGGCGTCGACAGCCGCGGTGGTCGCGGAGTCCGGGTCCCGGGGGGGGTCGAGGGAACGGTGGTCGTGCTCCCGTCACGCCGACCGCGAGGGACAGGGTGATGCGGCAACCGGGGCGGCAAAGAACGTCACGTGCTGGTCAGCACGGCGAACATCGATCAGGATCCGATGATGACCATCGCCGTTCCCGACCACCGCCGCGTGCACCGGGCGGGCCGTTGAGTACGGCCCCGCACGCGGTCACCCTCGCCGACGTCTCTTTCGCATGGGCCGACGGTGCGCTCCTTCTCGACGGAGTTTCCGGCACGTTCGGGCGCGGGCGCACCGGGTTGATCGGCGCGAACGGGGCCGGCAAATCGACACTGCTGCGGCTGATCGCCGGCGAACTGACGCCGACCGCCGGGTCGGTCACCACGCACGGACGCGTCGGACACCTCCGGCAGGGTGTGCTGCTCCGGAAGGATGCGCAGGTCAGCGACCTGCTCGGCATCCGGTCGCCGCTGGACGCGGTGCGCGCCATCGAAGCGGGCTCCACGTCGCCGCAAAACTACGAGGCCGTCGGTGACCGATGGGACATCGCCGCGGAGGCGAGCGCCGCCCTCGACGAGGCAGGGCTCGGCCGGATCGATCTCGACCGCCGCGTCGGGACGCTCTCCGGCGGCGAGGGGATCGCGGTCGCACTGATCGGGCTGCGACTGGCGGAGGCGCAGATCGCCCTGCTCGACGAACCCACCAACAATCTCGACTCCCGGGCGCGCGGGCAGCTGCTCGACCTCGTCGCCGACTGGAAACGCACCATGATCGTGGTCAGTCATGACGTACGCCTGCTCAACGCCATGGACGCCACGGCCGACCTGCGGGACGGCGCACTCGAGTTCTTCGGCGGAACCTACGACGCCTACACCGAGCATCTCGCGCTCGAACAGGCGGCGGCCGAACAACAACTCCGCACCAGCGAGCAGGAGCTGCGCACCGAGAAGCGCCAGCGCATCGAGGCCGAGACCAAGCTCGCCCGACGGCAGCGCTACGCGAAGACCGACTACCGGAACAAGCGCAAGCCGAAGACCGTGATGCGGCAGCGCGCGACCGAGGCGCAGGTGTCGGCCGGCAAGCACCGCGGTCTGCTCGACGACCGCGTCGAGGCCGCCGAGCTGGCGGTCGCCGCCGGCGAGAGCCGGGTGCGTCGCGACGTCCGTATCCACCTCGACCTCCCGGATCCGGACGTGCCCGCCGGCAGGGCGCTGCTACGCCTGGATGCAGGCGACTTCACGACCGAACTGCGCGGCCCGGAGCGGCTCGCCCTCCTCGGCGACAACGGCGTCGGCAAGACCCGACTGCTCGAAGGTCTCGTCGCGGGCCGATCACCCCACGGCACCCTGTTCACCGACCGCGTCGGATACCTGCCGCAGCGCCGGGAACTCGCCGACGAGACAGGAACCGTGCTCGCAGCCGTGAGCGCGGTGGCACCGCATCGGACGGGCGGCGAGCTGCGATCGAACCTGGCCCGGCTGGGTCTGCGCGGCGAGGCGGCCGAACGCCAGGTCGCCGGTCTGTCGGGTGGCGAGCGATTCCGGGTCGCTCTCGCCCGGCTGCTGCTCGCCGAGCCGCCCCACCAGCTGCTGCTGCTCGACGAACCGACCAACGACCTCGATCTGGCCACCATCGACGTGCTGGTGCAGGCGCTCGAGGCCTACCGCGGCGGACTCGTCGTCGTCAGCCACGACGACGGGTTCCTCGAGCGCCTCGGGATCGGCACCTGGATCGAACTGTCCGGGCTCGGGTGTCCCCGGTTCCGGGCCGCGCGACAGGACGGGTCCGCACGGTCGACGGCACCGACCTCACCGCCGACCGGCTCACCACGATGACGAGTGCCCTGTCGGAGCAGGCCGGCTCCACCCCCAGGCCAGACCGTGCCATCCGGGATCCGGCTCGGTGAGCGTCCGGGTCGCCTCGCCGGCCGGATCGAGGCCGACCGGCCGGTCCAGCGCCGGGTGTGCGGACGGTACCTCCCGGGTCGCGTTCCGGACCCAGGCCGGAGGATCCGTCCCGTCGAACCCGACCTGCAGCACGGCGGCCGGGACAGGCGTGTGGAGACCGACGAACCGCGATCCTGCGTCACCGTCCACCGCGAGGGGATCCGAGTAGACGATGGCGTACTCGTGGGCCTCTCCTTCGCGCAGAGGTCTCGGGAGGCACAGCCTGACGAGCACGAGGCTCTCGCCCCGGACCGGTTCGGCCGACAGATCACTGCAGCCCTCGAAGGGCCGGACCTGCAACCGGCACGCTGCCTCGACCGACTCGGTGTCGATCACCCCCGCGATCGTGTCCACGTGCGGCTCGGTCGCGACGATCACGGTCCGGAAGGTCTCCGAGACGACCCGTCGGTGGCGCACCGTCACGTGCCTCCGGTAGTACACCGTCCGGTACTTCCGCAGTATCGGTTCCACCCGGGCCGCCGCCTCGTCGATCGCAGCGGAGATCCGGAAGAGCCGGCGCGGTTCGAACCAGTGACTCCTCCGGTCGAGCCCGAGTTCGCGCACGATGTCCTCGCGCGCGGAGGCATCCGGTCGCAGCACGTCGAAGACCCGTTGCACCGTGGCGAGCCGGGGCCTGGAACTGCCGCCTCGTTCGAGATTGCGGACGGTCCGGATCGCGATGCCGCTGCGCACCGACAACGCGGACTGGGAGAGGTCGCGCTCCTGCCGCAACGCGGCCAGCGTGAGGGAGCCTCCGGCGGCCTGCTCACGCCGGACGGGGTCCTCGTTCGGCGGGTCAGCAGGGGACGTCATCACCCCTCCTCGGCGCGGTCGCCCAGGCCCGCCGGGAGTCGGCCCGGGGCGCCGCGCTGGTCCTGCACGCGGATCTCGATCCGCGGGGCCACTGCCGCCGGATGCCAGATCTCGTCGAAGGCCCCCAGCACGTCACCCCCGGTGCGCCGACACCTGGCCGCCCGGTACACCACCACGAGGAGACCGACCAGCAGCCCGTACCCGGCCACGAACAGGGCCAGGTACAGCAGGTCGGTGCCGGACACCGGTCCATCCTGCCGCGCCGGGACGGGTCTTGGGAGGATGACCCCATGAGCGCCCAGATGAACCCCGTGCCCCGATGAACCCGGTGCCCCCGATGAACCCGGTGGCCGAGCGATGCCCGCGCGAGCCGCGCAGCGGGTGCGGGGCGGCGATCGTCGTGGACGGCAGCATCCTGCTCCTGCGGCGCCGCAACGATCCGGAGGCCGGGGCGTGGGGCGTGCCCGGCGGGAAGATCGACCTGTTCGAGACCGTCGAGCAGGCGGTGCGGCGGGAGATCGCCGAGGAGGCCGGGATCGAGCTGGGAGCACTGCGACTGCTCTGCGTCGTCGACCAGATCGACCGCGACGCCGGTGAGCACTGGA
This sequence comes from Nakamurella alba, assembly GCF_009707545.1. NCBI lineage: Bacteria > Bacillati > Actinomycetota > Actinomycetes > Nakamurellales > Nakamurellaceae > Nakamurella > Nakamurella alba. The sequence continues at coordinate 1,897,579 of NZ_WLYK01000001.1, forward strand.
TCGCCCCGGTGTTGCTGGCCCGCGACATCACCGGCGAGCCGCGGATCATGGAGCCGCACAAGCACTCCGGGCTGCGATGGTTCCCGCTGGGGGAACCGCCGGCGCCGCTCACCGTCGCGACCCGGACCGCCCTGCTGCACCTCTGAAGCGTCGGCGAAGCCTGCGTCAGGCTGCAGGTTGTCATGTGACGCAGGTGTCGGGCGGCGCAGATTGTCAGGCACCGCAGGCGGTGAGACGACGGCGGTAGTCAGGGCGCAGGTTGTCAGAGCGCGGCTTGTCAGAAGGCGCAAGTGGTCGGACGGCCTGCGCAGATTGTCGGACAGCTGTGCACGGTCCCGGAGTCAGTGCAGGTTGTCAGACAGCCCGACGCACAACGATCACCGTGTCGGTCACCGGTGCCGTCTCGCCGGCCGGCCCGGTCGCGATCCGTTCCCGGTTTTCGCAGATCTCCGTCGTCCACTCGGCGGACGGCAGGTCCAGTGCCGCCAGCGTCTGCTCCGGGGCGGGGAAGCCCGGATGTCCCTCGCCCCGCCACGACCAGGGCGCGAACGACGCATGGTCGACGACCACCAGCAGTCCTGACGGTTTGAGCAACCCGGCCGCCCGGCGCAGGGCATGGGCCCTGACGGCTGCGTCGTGCAGGTGGAAGTAGCTCGCGGTGACCAGATCGAACACATCACCGCCGGTGACCGCAGCGAGATCCGTTGCGGCGTCGGACAGATCGGCATGGACGGCGGTGACCTGAGCCGCCACCCCGTTCCGCTCGGCCAGTTCCGTGACCCGGGCCAGCGCGGTGGGGGCGACGTCGGCCGCGGTGACCGTCCAGCCGCGTGCGGCCAGGCCGACGGCGTCGCCACCGTGACCGGCCCCGAGGTCCAGGGCACGGCCTGCCGGTGGGTCGAGTCGAGCGAGCATGTCGAGCAGCACTGCGTTCGGCCGGATCCCCCAGCCCGGATCGAGTGCGCGGTAATGCTTCTCCCAGAAGTCCTGTTGCCCGGCGGTCATGCCGACATTCTGCCCGTCCGGTGCGCCTGACGCGGTCGCTCTTGCCGGATCGGCAAGGACGCCACTGCTCTCCTGCCGACGGGCTCTCGATCCCGCCCGATGGTGCCGGTGGTCACCGGGGTAGAGTCCGAATCCCGTTCGAGCCGCGGAACCGCCCGGCCTTCAGGAGGTCCCCGTGCAGTTCCGGCCGGTCCGTGCGCCGGGGATGCACGACGTCGCACGCCTGGCCGGGGTGTCGCACATGACCGTGAGCCGGGTGCTGAACAACCACCCCAGCGTTGCCGAGTCCACCCGGGCGAAGGTGCAGGCCGCGATCGACGAGCTCGGCTACCGCAGGAATGTCGCGGCCCGCACCCTGGTCACCCGACGGTCGGACACCATCGGCGTGATCACCAGCGGCTCCTCGCTCTACGGCCCCAGCACCACGCTCATCGCCGTCGAGCGAGCGGCGCGGGAGGCCGGCTACTTCGTCAGCGTGGCCAGCCTGGAGAGCATCGAGACCTCGGCGGTGACCGGGGCGATCGGCCATTTCGTGGACCAGGGTGTGGACGGCATCGTCGCCATCGCCCCGGAGGCAGGTCCGGCGCACCTGGCCGAACCCTTCCGGGCGCAGGTGCCGGTGGTGCTGGTGGCGGCCGGCGCGGAGCCCGCAGCCGGCGTGCGGATCGCATCGGTGGACCAGGAGCTCGGTGCGCGGCTGGCTACCCGACACCTGGTGGAGCTCGGGCACACCCGCATCGGGCATGTGGCAGGCCCTGATCCGTGGTTCGACGCGACCGCGCGGGTCCGCGGGTGGCGCCGCGAGCTCAAGGAGTCCCGGCTGCGGCCGGGCCCGGTGGTCGCCGGCGACTGGACCGCGGAGGGCGGCGCCGCCGCGGCCCGCGTGATGATCAGGAAAGGCCTGCCGTCGGCCTTGTTCGTCGCCAACGACCTGATGGCACTCGGCGTCATCAGGGCACTGCACGACGCCGGACTGTCGGTGCCGCAGGATGTCTCGGTGGTGGGCTTCGACGACGCACCGGGCTCGGCCTACTTCGTGCCCGGCCTGACCACCGTCCGCCAGGACCTGGAGGCGCTCGGTGCGCAGTGCATCGAGATGCTGCTGGACGCACTCGGTGGTGCCCCGGCCGATCGACCGCCGATCGAGCCGGAACTGGTGATCCGCGAGAGCACCGCGCGTCTCTGAGGTCACCGGTCGGTCCCGGGGACACCACGTCGCGACACATGTCGGCGCCCAACGGTCTGCCGATCCGGGGCTCCCGTCGGTCCGGGGTCCGGCCGACCACGGGCACGGCCGACCTCTGGCCCGGCCGACCACGAGCCCGGCCGGCAGCGAGCCAGGACCTGTCGGGCCTCAGGACCTGTCGCGGTAGGTCGCGGCGAGCGAGTCGGGCGCGCAGGCCAGCCAACCGTCGACGATCGCCTCCCGCAGTGCGGGCTTCGTGATGGCATCGAGCCGGAGCAGGACCGCGGCGTAGTTGTCGAAGTGCGGGATGGTGAAGAAGACGCCGGGACCGGCCGCGATGATCGCCTCCTTCTCGTGCAGGTCGGCCGTGGTGATCGCGAGAATCGGTCCGGAGGGCGGGGTCTCGTCGCCGAAGCGCTTCAGGTCGGCCTTGCTGAACGGCCGCTCCCAGGCGAACACCTTGCGGCGCACCGCCCATGACCGGTGGCCGTAACGGGTGGTCTCCTCGACCTCGGGCAGCGCCGACGCCAGCGCGGTGGCGTCCTCCAGGGTGGCCATACCGCACCCTAAGCCGTCTTCCGGGCGCCGGGTAGGGTCTGCGCCGACAGCCGACGGTCGACACGAACGCGCTGACAGCTACCTGACAGCCGATGCCAGGCGGATGTCAGCGGGAGTCGGGAGGGTGGGTCCATGACTGCACTGGTGATCGCCGTGGCCGGCCTGCTCGTGGTCGCCGGGGCGACCGCCCTGGCCCCGCGGCTGCGCATCGCCGCGCCGTTGATCCTGGTGCTGCTCGGCATCGGGGTGAGCTTCCTGCCGTTCGTCCCCGCGGTCGAGATCGACCCGGAATGGATCCTCGCCGGCGTGCTGCCGCCGCTGCTGTACTCGGCGTCGGTGTCCATGCCCAGCATGAACTTCCGCCGCGAGTTCCCGCCGATCGCCAGCCTGTCGGTGGTGCTGGTGGTGCTGTCCGCGGTCGGCCTGGGCGCCTTCTTCCACTGGGTGATCCCCGGCCTGGACCTCTGGTGGGGCATCGCGCTGGGCGCGATCATCAGCCCTACCGACGCGGTGGCGACCTCGATCGTCAAGAAGCTGGGCGTCTCCGGGCGGGTGGTGTCGGTCCTGGAAGGCGAAAGCCTGCTCAACGACGCCACCGCCCTGGTGATGCTGCGCACCGCGGTCGCCGCCACCGCCGCGTCCATCTCGTTCTGGGGCGCGTTCGGGCAGTTCCTCTACTCGGTGGCGATCGCGGTCGCCCTCGGCATCCTCGTCGGCCAGTTGAACCTGCTGCTCCGGGCGCGGGTCACCGACGCGACGGTCAACACCGTGCTGTCCTTCACCGTCCCGTTCCTGGCGTCCGTCCCGGCCGAGCTGCTGGAGGCGTCCGGCCTGGTCGCCGCGGTGATCGCGGGGCTGGTCACCGGCTACGGTGCGGCCCGGAAGCTGCCGCCGCGCCACCGGTTGTCGGACAACCAGAACTGGCGCGTGATCGAGATGGTGCTGGAGGGCGCCATCTTCCTGGTGATGGGCCTGGAGCTGGCCGGACTGCTGGCCGATGTGGAGGCCGAGCACGCCGGCATCGGCCGCGCAGCGGTGATCGCCGCCTGCGCGCTGGCGCTGACCGTGCTGATCCGGGCCGTGTGGACGGTGCCGCTGCTGCTCGGCCTGCGGCGCCGGGCCCGCCGCAGCGTCCGGCTCAAACCGCGGCTGGACGCGTTGCAGGAGCGCTTCGACAAGAACGACGCCGACGGGGATGCCGCCGACACCGAGTGGCTCACCCGGGGGCAGCGACCGGCGCCGAGCCCGGTCCGGGTGGAGCGGTTCCGGACCCGGATCCGCCGCGGGCTGGCCGACATCGACTACCTGCTGGCCCGGCCGATGGGGTGGCGGGACGGCGGGATCCTGATCTGGGCCGGGATGCGCGGCGCCGTCACCCTGGCCGCCGCGCAGACGCTGCCGGAGGACACGCCGCAGCGGCCGTTCCTGGTGTTGATCGCATTCATGGTGGCCACCGGGTCGCTGCTGGTCCAGGGCGGCACCCTGGGCTGGGTGGTCGGCCGGCTGCGGCAGGACGCGGACGCCGACAGCCGGGCAGAGACGGACCGGCAGCGCGGGGAGGTGGTCGACCTGCTGCGGCGGGTGGCCGGTGACGTACAGGCGGAGCACCCCGACGTCGACATCCGGACGGTCTGGACGACGGTGCTGGACGCGCAGCGGGCGGCCCTGCTCGACGCCCGGGATGACGGGATCTACGACGCCGAGGTGCTGCGCAGCGCCCTGCTCAGTCTGGACGCCGACCAGATCAGCATCGAACTGCGTGGCGGTGGCGAGGACTTCTGACCGCGCCGGTCGGACGCCACCGGCCACCGGTGAACCCGGCCGGCCCCGCACCTCCGACGAACGTCAGACCCGTTGTGCGACCACGATGATCGACGGTCGGTCCGGCGACACCGGCCCGAGATCCCAGCCGCCGTACTGCTCCAGCACGCGGAACCCGTGCTGCTGCAGCATGTCCCGGATCTCCCCGTCGGTCCGGAAGCGCAGTGTCGTGCGATCCGTGCGCAGCACGGTGCCGTCCGTGTCGCACGTCGACTCGGTGAAGTCGACGAGCACGCCGTCGCCGACCGGGGTCACCGCCTGCACCCTGTGCTCGATGCGCAGTGCGCGACCGGCGTCGTCGACGACATCGGTGGCGTGCTCGGGGGTCCAGCCCAGCCAGGCCCGGGCTTCCGGGTTGCGGGAGTCGAACACCAGGCGGCCGGCCGGTCGTAGGGCCCGCTGCCACGCCACGAGCGAGGACGACAGCACGTCGTCGGTCACCAGGCACTGGAAGGCGTTGCCCGCCATGGTGACCAGATCGACCGCGCCGACCAGATCCAGGTCCGCGGCGGTGCTGCGCCGCCACTCGACGGCGGGCTGCCGGGCGGACGCCACCGCCACCGCGGCGGCGTCGGGGTCGGCGCCGATCAACCGGCCGGTGTGCCCGTCACGCCGCGCCCGATCGAGCAGAGCCCCGCTGCCGCAACCGATGTCGAGGGCAGCACGAGCAGCCATGACCTCGGCCAGGTAGAAGTCGTCGCCCGGCCACCAGGGGTTCAGCAGGTCGTAGAGCTCGGCCGCCTGCGCATCGGAGTACCCGGTCACAGGTCGATCCGCGAGCCCATCACGACGGTCCGGTCCTCCGGCAGCTTGAAGGCCAGGGCCGGGCTGGCCGCGTTGTGCGCCAGGCCGACGAAGATCCGCTTACGCCAGCGCGCCATACCGGGTGCCCGGCCGCGTTCGATGGCCGCGCGGGACAGGAAGTACATCGCCGTGTCCGGGTCGAAGTCGAGCTCGTCGCTACGGCCGACCGCCATCCGCAGCATGCCCGGGATGTCCTGCGCGTCCTGGAATCCCACCCGCAGCTCCAGGTGCACGATGCCGTCGTCGGTGTAGCCGAGGTCGTCGACGGTGATCCGTTCGTCCGGAGGGATGTGCGGCACGTTCTCGGTCCGGATGGACACCACCACGACGTGCTGGTGCAGCACCCTGTTGAACACGGTGTTGGCTTTCAGCGCCAGCGGTGTGGTCGTCTTCGTCGGGTGCGGGAACACCGCGGTACCGGGAGATCTCGGCAGCGGATGCTGCCGGATGTGCTCGACGAAGTCCGCCAAGCTGCCTTCAGCCTGCTCGCGCCGGGTGGTGATCAGCAGCCGGCCCTTGTGCCAGGTGAGCATGACGGTCACCACGACCACGGCGACCAGCAGCGGCAGCCAGCCGCCGTGCACCACCTTGGTGAGGTTGGCGGCGAAGAAGGTGAGCTCGGTGCCGCCGAACACGATGCCCAGCACCACGATCCACCACAGCGGCCAGTGCCAGGCGCTACGGGCGAGCACCAGGAACAGGGTGGTGGTGAGCAGGAGTGTCCCGGTGACGGCGAGGCCGTAGGCGGTGGCCAGGCTGCTGGACGACTCGAAGGCCAGCATCAGCACCAGCACGCCGGCGAACAGCAGCCAGTTCACCGCCGGGACGTAGATCTGGCCGGACTCCTTCTCCGAGGTCTGGTGCACCCGCAGCTGCGGCAGGTAACCCAGCCGCACCGCCTGCTTGGAGACCGAGAAGGCACCGGAGATGACCGCCTGGGAGGCGATCACCGTCGCGAAGGTGGCGAGCACGACCAGCGGCAGCCGGGCCCAGCCGGGAGCCAGCAGGTAGAACGGGTTCTCGATGGACGCCGGGTCGTGCAGGATCAGTGCGCCCTGACCCATGTAGTTGACCACCAGCGCCGGGAAGACCAGGCAGAACCAGGACGTCCGGATCGGGCGCCGGCCGAAGTGCCCCATGTCCGCGTACAGCGCCTCCGCACCGGTGATCGACAGCACCACGGCGCCCATCGCGATGAACGCGGTGAACGGGTGATCGGCGACGAAATCGACGATGTGGGTGGGGGAGAGCGCCCGGAGGATGCCCGGGTGCTCGATCACCTGCGGCAGACCGGTGACGATGAGCACCACGAACCAGATGATCATGACCGGGCCGAACAGCCGGCCGATCTTGTGCGTGCCGAGCCGCTGCACCAGGAACAGCACCACGACGATCGCCACACCCACCGGGAGCACCAGGTCGGCGGCGCCCGGGTCGACCACCTCCAGTCCCTCGACCGCCGAGAGCACCGAGATGGCGGGGGTGATCAGGCTGTCGCCGTAGAACAGGGACGCGCCGAGCACCCCGAGCACGATGGCCGCGGCGGCCACCCGGCTGCGGCCGCCCAGCTTGGACCGGACCAGCGCGGCCAGCGCCATGATGCCGCCCTCGCCGTCGTTGTCGGCGCGCAGCACGAACGCCACGTACTTGACCGAGACGATCAGCGTGATCGACCAGAAGACGAGTGACACGACGCCGTAGACGTCCGACTCGGTCGGCCGGACCGCGCCGTCGTCGATGGAGAAGATCGTCTGCATCGCGTACAGCGGGCTGGTGCCGATGTCGCCGAACACCACGCCGATGGCGCCCAGGGCGAGCCCGGCCAGGCCGGCCTTCTTCGCGTTCGCCCGCCCGATGGGCACCCCGGCGGCCGGGACCGTGGTCGCCGGCGCGGTCGGTGAGCTCGTGGCCGAGGGTGCGGCCGACGGATCCCGGCCGGGTGCCGCCGCGGCCGGCGGGGTGCGGTCGGCCGTGACGGGATCGCTGCCGCTGTCCGCAGGCCGGTCTGGGGACTGCGGCTCCCCCGGAGTGCTCATGCACGCAGTGTGCATGATTGATCACGCTCTTTCGACGCGCCGGGCGGGCGGGTGGGTGATGTGCACCGGCCGGTCAGCCGCTGTTCGGGGGCTGATGGGTCATCCGCACGGCCGCTCCCGGCGCATCCGATCGCACTCGTGCATCTCCGTCCGGTTGTCGGACCACGACCGGCGGGGTCGCCCCGGCCTGGCGGGCCGGAATCCCGGGGCGCGGGCGAGCGGGGTGTCAGGGGGCTGTGCCAGGGTCGGGTCATGGAGAAACTGAGCAAGGACCAGATCGCCGCGGCCGGGCTCGCGGACTGGCGGTCGCTGGCGCAGGGCCTGCACGCACGGTTCCGGATCCCGGACTTTACGGTGGGAGCGCAGTTCGTCACCGCCGTCGCCGCCCTGGCCGAGGAACGGAACCACCACCCCGATCTGCGGATGACCTACGGGGTGATCGATGTGCGGGTGGTCACCCACGAGGCCGGGCAGTGGGTCACCGACCTCGACACCGAGCTCGCCGCCCGGATCAGCGAGACCGCCGCCGGTCTGGGCCTGGCCGCCGACCCGGCGGCCGTGGTGCAGCTCGAACTCGCGCTGGACTCCGCCGACGCCGCCGGGCTGGGTCCGTTCTGGTCGGCCCTGCTCACCGGGGCGCCGGACAACACCGTCTTCGACAGCGTGTTCGACCCGACCGGGCGGGTGCCGGCGATGTGGTTCCAGGAGACCGACAGCACCGCCCCGGACCGGCAGCGCTGGCACTTCGACCTCTGGGTGGCGCCGGAGGAGGCCGACGGCCGGATCGCCGCCGCGCTGGCGGTGGGTGGATCGGTGGTCGACGACTCCGAGGCGCCGTCGTTCACCGTGCTGGCCGACTCCGACGGCAACCGGGTCTGCGTCTGCACCTCGCTCGACCGCGACTGAGAGGCGCTCCGTTCGGCTCGGTGCACGTTCCGGCTCGTTGCACGTTCCTCAGTGCACCCCGAATCGGTACTCGGTGCGCTGCGTGTAGATCTGCCCCGGTCGCAGCAGCACCGACGGGAAGTGGTCGTGGTGCACCGCGTCCGGGAATCCCTGTGCCTCCAGGCAGAACGCGTCGCCCTGCCGCAGCAGGCCGGTGCGCGCACGGATCGTGCCGTCGAGCATGCCGCCGCTGTAGAACTGCAGCGCGGGCTGGTCGGTGACGACGGTGAGGGTCCGACCGGTCACCGGTTCCACGACCCGGGCGGCCACGGCCGAGCCGTCCCGCAGGACGAATGCGTGGTCGTAGCCGCGGCCGGCGACCAGCTGCGGGTCCGGTGCGCGCCACCGCGCACCGACGGCGATCGGGGTCCGCAGGTCGAACGCGGTGCCGGCGACCGGGGCGAGCTCGCCGGTGGGCAGCAGTCCGGCGCCGACCGGCAGATAGGCGTCCGCCGCGATGTCGACGAGGTGGCGGTCGACCGATCCGCCGGTGCCGGTCAGGTTGAAGTAGGTGTGGTTGGTCAGGTTCACCGGCGTCGGCGCGGTGGTGGTCGCGGTGTAGTCGATCACCAGGTCCGCACCGTGCACCCGCAGCGCCACCTGCACGTCCAGCTCGCCGGGGAAACCCATGTCGCCGTCGGGGGACCGCAGCCGCAGCACCGCCCCGAGATCATCGTGGGACTCGAGATCCCAGACATGCTGGGAGAAGCCGTCCGGACCGCCGTGCAAGGCCGCCGCCGGTTCGTTGCACGGCACCATGACCTCGGTGCCGTCGACGGAGAACCGGCCGCTGCGGATCCGGTTCGCGACCCGGCCGATCGTCGCCCCCTGGAAGGAGGCGTCGGACAGCCAGCCCTCGGCGTCGTCGAAGCCGACGGCCACCTCTCCGGGCATGCCGTCGCGATCCGGCACCCGGATCGAGGCGATCCGCGCGCCGTACCGCATGACCCCGACCTGCAGTCGCGGACCGCCGAACTCCAGGATCTCGCAGTCCCGCACATCCGGCACGCGGCCGGCCGCAGGGGTCGCTGATGTCGCAGGGGTCGCTGATGTCGCAGGGGTCGCTGGGTCCACCGGTGTCACAGGCCGGCGGCGATCCGGTGGTAGACCTGGTTCCACCGCACCTCCTTGACGAACGCACGCGGGGTGGTGGCGGCGTCGATGACCAGCAGTTCCGTACCGAGGATGTCGGCGAGGTCCTCCAGCTCCTCGACGCCCAGCGCGGAGGACAGCACCGTGTGGTGCGGCCCACCGGCGGTCAGCCAGCACTCGGCGGAGGTGGCCAGTGACGGCTCCGGTTCCCAGACAGCCCGCGCCACCGGCAGTTTCGGCAGCGGCTCGTCCGGCGGGATCACCCGGACCGTGTTGGCCACCAGGCGGAACCGGTCGCCGACGTCGCAGATGCCCATCACCACCGCCGGTCCCGGCGCGGCGTCGAACACCAGCCGGACCGGATCCTCCCGGTCCCCGATGCCCAACGGGTGGATCTCCACCCGCGGTCGCCCGACGGCGATGCTGGGACACACCTCGAGCATGTGCGCGCCGAGGATCTTCCCGTTCCCGGGGCCCAGGTCGTAGGTGTAGTCCTCCATGAAGGAGGTGCCGCCCTGCAGGCCGACGGCCATCGCCTTGAGCGTGTGCAGCACCACCGAGGTCTTCCAGTCGCCCTCGCCGCCGAACCCGTAACCGTCGGCCATCAGCCGCTGCACGGCCAGGCCCGGCAGTTGGCGCAGCCCGCCCAGATCCTCGAAGTTGGTGGTGAAGGCGCCGAATCCGCCGTCGGTGAGGAACCTGCGCAGACCGGCCTCGATCCGCGCGGCGTAGCGCAGCGAGTCGTGGCGGTCGGCCCCGGGCAGCAGCTCGGGTGCGACGTCGTAGACGTCGAGGTACTCCGTGATCAGCTTGTCGATCTCGTCGTCCGGCACGGCGTCGACCACCTCGACCAACTCGTTCACGCCGTAGGTGTTCACCGAGACACCGAAACGCAGCTGGGCCTCGACCTTGTCGCCCTCGGTGACCGCGACATCCCGCATGTTGTCGCCGAACCGCGCGAGCTTCAACGACCGTACCGCGGCCGCACCGACGGCGGCCCGCTGCCAGGCGCCCACCCGGCGACGGACGACAGGGTCGCCGACGTGTCCGGCCACGGTCTTGCGGGTGACACCCAGCCGGGTCTGGATGTAGCCGACCTCCCGGTCCCCGTGCGCGGCCTGGTTGAGATTCATGAAGTCCATGTCGATCTCGGCCCACGGGATGCCGACGTTCGCCTGGGTGTGCAGGTGCAGCAGCGGTTTGCGCAGCGCGTCGAACCCGGCGATCCACATCTTGGCGGGGGAGAAGGTGTGCATCCAGATGATCACCCCGGCACAGTTGTCGTCGGAGTTCGCCTCGATCATCACCCGTCGGATGGCGGCGGCATCCGTGAGGACCGGCTTCCAGACCACCGGGACCGGCAGCTCCGGACCGCTGTCCAGCTCGGCCGCGATGGCCGCGGACTGGGTGGCCACCTGCTCGAGCGCCTCCGGCCCGTACAGGCCCTGACTGCCGGTGAGGAACCAGGTCTCGCGCGTCGGCGTCGTCATCTTCTCACACGTCCTTCCCGGGGCCGGCGGGACCGGGCTGCCCGTACACGTTCTGGTATCTGGCGAAGAGGGAGTCGATCTTGTCCTGCGGGATGGGTGCCGGGTCGCCGAGCTGCATCGCCATGTACACCGAGCGGCAGACGTCCTCGCACATGACGGCGGCCTTGACCGCCTCCCGGGCGTCCCGGCCGATGGTGAACGGGCCGTGGTTGGCCATCAGCACCGCCCGGGACCTGCTGTGCCGCAACGTCTCCACGATGCCCCGGCCGATGGAGTCGTCGCCGATCAGCGCGAACGGGCCGATCGGGATCTCGCCGCCGAACTCGTCGGCCATCATGGTCAGCACGCAGGGCACCGGCCGGCCGAGCGCCGCCCAGGCGCAGGCGTAAGTGGAGTGGGTGTGCACCACCCCGCCCACTTCCGGCAGGTGCCGGTACACGTAGGCGTGGGCGTCGGTGTCCGACGACGGGCTGCGGGTGCCCTCGACCAGCCGGCCGTCGAAGTCGGTGACCACCATGGATTCCGGGGTCAGCTCGTCGTAGGACACCCCGGACGGCTTGATCACCAACAGCTCCCGGCCCGGCACCCGGGCCGAGACGTTGCCCGCGGTCCAGATCACCAACTGGTTGCGGGTCAGCTCCGCGTGCAGGTCGGCGACCTGCGCGCGCAGCAGCGCGATGGTGTCCCGCACCTCCGAGACCACGGTCATGCCAGTGCCTCCTGCAGCGCGGCGGACGGCCGGGCCGGCACCGCGCCGGCCTCCGCCGGGCCCGGGGTGCCCGGTCCCGGTGCGCCTGCGGCCGCTGCGTCCGACCCCACGGCGTCCGCCTCCGGAGCACCCGACCCCGTGACCCCCGATCCGCCCGGGGTGACACCCAGCACCTCCCGGCGCAGCGCCTTCAGCCGGTGCATCACGGCATTGCCACCGCGGCCGAAATGGTCGTGCAGCAGGGTGTACTCGGCGAACAGCCGGTCGTAGACCGCGGAGTTGGCAGCGACGGGCAGGAACACCCCGCGCCGGATCCGGCCCATCACGGCCGCGGCGGCCGGGACGTCCGGGTAGGCACCGGCGGCGACCGCGGCGTGGATCGCCGAGCCCAGGGCCGGTGCCTGGGCCGAGTCCACCACCGACAACGGCCGCCGGGTGACGTCGGCGTAGATCTGCATCAACAGCGCGTTCTTCGTCAGGCCACCGGCGATCACAAGTTCCTCGACGGGTACGCCGGCGCCCTCGAACGCCTCGATGATGGTCCTGGCCCCGAACGCCGTGGCCTCGATCAACGCCCGGTAGACGTCCTCCGGCCGGGTCTGCAGGGTCTGCCCGAGCACCACCCCGGACAACTCGTGGTCGACCAGCACCGATCGATTGCCTGATTGCCAGTCAAGGGCCACCAACCCGTGCGCGCCGACGGGTTGCGCCGCGGCCAGCTCGGTGAGCACCTCGTGCACGGACCGGCCCTCGGCCACGGCCCGCTCCGAGTACGCCGCCGGCACGCCGGTGTCGACGAAGTGGCCGAAGATGTCCCCGACGCCGCTCTGTCCGGCCTCGTAGCCGAACAGACCGGCGGTGATCCCGCCGTCCACCACCCCACACATGCCCGGGACGTCGGCCAGCCGCTCGCCGTTCATCACGTGGCAGGTCGACGTCCCCATGATCGCGACCATCTGTCCGGGGGCGACGGCATTGCCGGCCGGCGCGGTGACATGGGCATCGACGTTGCCGACGCACACGGCGATCCCGGCCGGCAGGCCGGTCCATGCCGCGGCCTGCTCGGTGAGACCGCCGGCCCGGTCGCCGAGCCGGCCGTCCGGCGGCACCAGCTTGTCCTCGACGAATCCCGCGAATCCAGGGGCCAGGGCGCGCAGGAACTCGGGTGACGGGTAGACGCCGTCCTGGAAGATGCCTTTGTAGCCGGCAGTGCAGGCGTTGCGGGTGTAACGGCCGGTCAGTTGCCAGACGATCCAATCAGCGGCCTCCACCCATTGCGCGGTGGCCGCATAGATCTCCGGATCCTCCTCCAGCACCTGGAGTGCCTTCGCGAACTCCCACTCGGAGGAGATCAGTCCGCCGTAACGGGGCAGCCACGACTCGCCGCGGACCCGGGCCAGCTCGTTGATCCGGTCCGCCTGGCCCTGTGCCGCGTGGTGCTTCCAGAGTTTGACGTAGGCGTGCGGGCGGTCGGCGAACCGCTCCAGCTCGCAGAGCGGGGTGCCGTCGGTGGCCACCGGCAGGACCGTGCATGCGGTGAAATCCGTGCCCACGCCGATCACGTCGGCTGCACTCACCCCGGCACCGGCGGCCGCCGCGAGCGCCGCCGGGACCGCATGCCGCAGGACGTCGACGTAGTCGGACGGCACCTGCAGCGCCCAGTCCGGCGGCAGCACCTGCCCGGTGCCGGGCAGGATCCGGTCCACCACCGCATGGGAGTACTCGTGCACACCGGTACCGAGCTCGGCGCCGTCGGCGACCCGTACCACCACCGCCCGGCCGGACAACGTGCCGAAATCGATCCCGACCACCACGGCCCGGCCCGGTTCCACCGTCATCGGCGTCCCTTTCGCTCACCGGGGTCCGGTCGGACCCCGCTTCGTTCTGCTGTCCCGCCTGATGCGGGACCTGGTTGTCTGAAAGCATTTCCGGCTGTTCGATGGTCGGACTCGCTGCTCGCGCGGCCGCCGGTCCGACTGTCCGACTGTCCGTACTGGGAGCACCCGCCTGTCCGGCCACCCCGATTCTCGTTAACGCTCACATCACCGGCGTGCGACAGGGCCCGCGGCGCACAGAGTTCAGCGCGGCGGCGCCGTACTGTCCCGGACGATCAACCTCGCGGGCACCGGTGGTCGGTCGGTCGGGTGCCCGTCGAAGGCGTCGAGCAACATCCCGATGCACTGGGCACCGAGACCCTCGACGTCCTGCCGGATCGTGGTCAGCCCTGGCGCGAAGTGCGAGGCACCCGGCATGTCGTCGAAGCCGACCACCGAGATCTGTTCCGGCACCGCCACTCCCGCCTCGTGCAGGACCCGGAGCACGCCCAGCGCCATCAGGTCGTTGGCGACGAACAGCGCGCTCGGCAGGCCGCGCTCCAGCAGCGTACGGGCGGCCCGTACGCCGCTCTCCGGTGTCCAGTCGCCGGTGATCACCGGACCCGGTGACAGGCCGGCGGCCGCGAGTTCCCGCCGCCAGCCGCGCAGCCGGGCGGAGGCGTCGAACCACGGCTCCGGACCGGCGACGTGCCCGATCACGGTGTGTCCCAGGTCGATCAGGTGCCGGGTGGCCTGGCGCGCACCCTGCTCCTGGTCGATCGCGGTGATCTGCACGCCGGCCGCCGGCTCGGCGCCGGCGGCGATCAGCACCACCGGCACCGCCGAGATGAACGGCTCGGCCATGTGCGCCACCCCGGCCTCCGGCGCGATCACCGCGATACCGTCGACCCCCTGGTCGACGAAGTAGCTGATGGCCTCGGCGACGGCCGACGGCTGGATGCTCGCCAGCGACGCCAGACTCACGTAGTAGCCGGCGTCCCGGGCGGACCGTTCCACCGCGATCATGGTGCTGCTGGGGCCGTACAGCATCGACCCGCTGGTGATGATCCCGATGGTGCTGGACCGCCGGGTGACCAGCGTCCGGGCCGCCACGTTGCGGCGGTAGCCCAGTTCGTCGATGGCCGCCCGCACCTTGCGCCGGGTCTCGGCCGAGACGCTGCCGTGGTCGTTGAGCACCCGGCTGACCGTCATGTGGGAGACGCCGGCGAGCCGGGCCACGTCGTACATCCCGGGTGGTCGGGCCGCACCCGCGGGTCTGGTCGGCACGCTCATGTCCGGGCCCAGCGACGCGACGCGACGAAACGCTGCAGCACGATGAAGAACAGCACCAGCACACCGATCATGACCCGGGTCCAGCCGGTGTTCAGATCGCCGTCGAACTCCTTGTAGGCGTAGATGGTGCCGAGGGTCAGCACGCCGAGCACGGACCCGATGACGTACCCGGAACCACCGGCCAGCAGCGTGCCGCCGATCACCACCGCCGCGATCGCGTTGAGTTCGTAGCCGATGCCGGCCACCGGGTCGCCGGAGGCGGTGTAGAAGGAGAACAGCAGGCCGGCCAGCGCAGCACAGAACCCGCTGATCACGTAGACCGAGATCTTGGTGCGCTGCACGGACAGGCCCATCAGGCCGGCCGAGGACTCGCTGCCGCCCACCGCGTACACGGTCCGGCCGAACCGGCTGTAGTGCAGGACCAGGAAGGCCATCAGCACCAGGCCGAGGGCGATCAGCACCGACGGGGTGGTGTAGACCTCGGCCACCCGGGTGCGGCCCCGCAGGTTGGTGGTGGTGCTCTCCCAGAGCCCGATCTTGCCCAGGTTCAGGGCCTGGAAGAACGAGTTGTCGATGGCGATCGACCGGTCGGTGATGACCAGGCAGAGCCCGCGGGCGAGGAACATCGCCGCGAGAGTGGCGATGAAGGGCTGGATCTCGAACCGACTGATGACATATCCGACGAACAGACCGAGACCGGATCCGGCCAACAGCACCACCACGATGACCGCCCACGCCGGCCACCCCGCCGCCAGCAGGGTCGCGGCGATCACCGAACCGAGCGCCATCACCGCGCCGACCGACAGGTCGATGCCACCGCTGATGATCACGAAGGTCATGCCCACGGCCAGCGGTATGAGGAACACGTTCTTGCCGAACAGGTCCAGCAGCGCCTGGCCGGAGGTGAAGTTCGGGTAGAGCAGCGACCCGACGAACAGCATGATCGCCAGCAGCACCACCGTGGTGCCGACCTGGGTGTACTTCCCGAACCGGCCGATCGAGCGCCGGCGGGGTCCGGCCGTGCCGGTGAGGCCGGCCGGCGGCAGTGTGGTGGTCATCGGGTCCTCACGGTGTACTCGTCGGAGCGGGGTGCACCGGCCGTCGAGCGGCCGGACCCGGTCGCGGCCGGATCCATGGAATCAGCTGCAGTCGCTGCGCTCCCGGTCACCGAGCTCTCGGTCGCGGCGTTCCCGGTCACCGCGCTGCCGGTCGGAGCGGAGGGGTCGTCGCCGGTTGCAGCGGCATCGGCGATCAGGGTGCCGGCGTCGGGAACAGCGACCGGAGCGTCCACGGCGGCCGGGGGCGGTGGTGGGGGAGCGGGGCGGCGCACCGGGCGGCGCAGAACGGTGTGCACCAGCCAGCTCCGGGCCTGCGGCGACTGCAGCAGGCAGACGACGATCACCACGCACGCCTTGAAGACGTCGGTGGAGCGCGCCGAGATCGCGATCACCACGAAGGTGTCCATGGTCTCGATGATGAAGGCGCCGATCAGTGTGCCGGCGAGCGAGAACCGGCCGCCGGCCAGTGATGTGCCGCCGATGACCACCGCGAGGATCGCGTCCAGCTCGATGAACAGACCGATCGAATTGGGATCGGCCGAGGTCGAGTTGGAGGTGAGCATCAGCCCGGCCAGTCCGGCGCAGAGGCCGGAGAAGACGTAGACGATGAAGATGATGGTGCGGGCGCGGACGCCGGCCAGCCGGCTCGCCTCGGGGTTGACACCGACCGACTCGATCAGTGTGCCCAGGGCCGTCTTCCGGGTGAGGACCGCGGTGAGCGCGAAGATGGCCCCCGCGAGCAGGATCGAGAACGGCACCGCCAGCAGGTATCCGCCGCCGATCAGCTTGTAGGCGGGAGAGTTGTCGGGGTAGAGGATCTTCTCGTCGGTGATCACCTGGGCCAGACCCCGCCCGGCCGTCATCAGCACCAGGGTGGCGACGATCGGCTGGATGCCGAGCACGGAGACGAGGAAGCCGTTCCACATGCCGGCGACCAGCGCCATCAGCAGGGCCACGCCGATCGCGGTGAGCACGACACCGACGGAGGCCCGGTCGGCGGACCCGATGATGTACATCGACGCCCAGGATCCCGAGATCGCCGCCACCGCCCCGACCGAGAGGTCGATGCCGCGGGTGGCGATCACCAGCGTCATCCCGAGGGCCACCAGCACGACAGGTGCGGCGCGGCGCAGGATGTCGATCAGCGGCCCGAACAGGTTGCCGTCCTGCACGGTGATCGACAGGAACGAGTGGTTCGCCACCTGGTTCGCGACCAGCAGTGCCAGCAGCACTGCGGCCGGCCAGACCAGCCGGTGGGAGAGGAACGCCTTCACGATCGCACCTCCGCACCTGCGCCGGCCGATGGGCCGGCCGGGAGTGGGGCTGATGAGGTGACGGCCGCGGAGCCGTCGTCGGCGATGATGCCCATGATGTCGTTCACCGTTGTCCCCTCGTTGAGGATCTCGTCGACCATCCGGCGGTCCCGCAGGATGCCGATGCGGTGCGAGAGCCGCAGCACCTCCTCGAGCTCGGCGGAGATGAAAATGACCGCCATGCCGTCGTCCGACAGCGAGGCGACCAGCTTCTGGATCTGCGCCTTGGCACCGACGTCGATCCCGCGGGTCGGCTCGTCCAGGATCAACAACTTCGGCCGGGTGAGCAGCCAGCGGGCGAGCAGCACCTTCTGCTGATTGCCGCCGGACAGGTTGCGCACCAGATGGTCCGGGTTACCGGGCCGGATGTCGAGCGCCTTGATGTACTTGTCGGCGATCTCGTCCTGCTGGCGGCGCGGGATCTGCCGTACCCAGCCGCGAGCGGCCTGCAGGGCCAGCACGATGTTGGCCCGGACCGAGAGATCCCCGATGAGACCCTCGGCCTTCCGGTTCTCGGAGGCGAAGGCAATGCCCCGGTCCAAGGCCTCCCGCGGGCTGCGCAACCGGACCCGTTCGCCCTTGATCGCGACACTTCCCGAGTCCGAACGATCGGCGCCGTACAGCAACCGGACGAGTTCGGTACGGCCGGAGCCGAGAAGTCCGGCCAGGCCGACCACCTCGCCGGGATGCACCTCCAGGTCGTAGGGCTGGATCGACCCCGTGCGACCCAGACCCGCGGCAGCCAGGAAGGCGCCACCCTCCACCCGCTCGCCGGCTTCCCGGCGGGTGCCCTCCTCCAGCGCGTCCAGCGCGGCGAGATCCTTGCCGATCATCTTCGAGACCAGTTGCAGCCGGGGCAGCGCGGCCACCGGGTACTCGCCCACCAGCTTCCCGTTCCGCAGCACGGTGATCCTGTCGGAGATCTCGTAGACCTGGTCGAGGAAGTGCGACACGAACAGTACCGCGACGCCCTCGTCGCGGACCCGGCGGATGACGGTGAAGAGCTCGGCCACCTCGCGCATGTCGAGCGACGAGGTGGGCTCGTCGAGGATCAACACCTGCGCCCGGATGTCCACCGCCCGGGCGATCGCGACCAGCTGCTGCACAGCGATCGAGTGCGCACCGAGCTGCGATCCCGGGTCGATGTCGAGGTTCAGCGAGCGCAACACCTCTCGAGCCCGGGCCCGCATCCGCCGGAAGTCGATCATCCCGAGCCGCCGCGGCTCCCGGCCGAGCAGGATGTTCTCCGCCACCGACAGGTTGGTCACCAGGTTGACCTCCTGGTAGACCGTGGCGATCCCGGACTCCTGCGCTTGCGCCGGACCGGTGAACGAGACCTGTTGCCCGTTCACGGCAATGGTGCCGGAGTCGATCCCGTAGACCCCGGTGAGCGCCTTGATCAGCGTCGATTTGCCGGCGCCGTTCTCGCCCATCACGGCGTGCACCTCACCGGGGAACAGCCGCAGCCCGACCCCGTCGAGTGCCTTCACCCCGGGGAAGGTGATCGAGATGTCCCGCATCTCGACCACGGGCTCCCCGGCGGGGGTCCGGGTGGCGCCCGGTTGTGCCTGCGTCGACATCCTTCGTCCCTTCTGGTGTTCCTCGTGCCGGTCCACTCCGCTCGGGCGAAGTGCTGCTGCCACGGATCGTGCATCCGAGCAGCTCGACCCGCATCCCGACATGATCGCGGCGGCAGCAGTTGTCGTCCGGGTGCGCCGCCCGGGCCGGTCGGCGTCCTGCCGACCGGCCCGGGAGCCACTCAGTACTTGCGGTCCGGGAGCGCTGCCTTGGCCTGCTCCTGGTCGAACTCGCCCTCGATCGTGATGATCCGGGCCGGGATCTCCTGGCCGGCCAGCACCGCGCTGGAGGCGGCGAACAGCTGCTCACCGAGCAGCGGCGAGCACTCCACGATGTAGTTGATCTTGCCGGCGGCCAGGGCCTCCATGCCCGCTTTCACCGCGTCCACCGTGACGATCTTGATGTCCTTGCCGGGCACCTTGCCGGCGGCCTCGATCGCCTCGATCGCACCGAGACCCATGTCGTCGTTGTGCGCGTAGACCAGATCGATGTCCGGGTACTTCGCCAGGAAACCCTCCATGACCTTCTTGCCACCGTCCCGGGTGAAGTCACCTGTCTGCGAGGCCAGCGTCTTGAACTTCGCATCCGCACCGAGAACGTTCTCCCAGCCGGTCTTCCGGTCGTTGGCCGGCGCGGAACCGGTGGTGCCCTCGAGCACCACCATGTTCACCTCGGAGGCATCGGCGAACTCGTCCTTGGCCCAGGTCGCGGCCTTCTCGCCCTCCTTGATGAAGTCGGAGCCGATGAAGGTCTTGTACAGGCTCGGGTCGGAGTCGACGGCGCGGTCCGTGAGGATCACCGGGATGCCGGCGGTCTTCGCCTCCTCGAGCACGGAGTCCCAACCGGTCTCGACCACCGGGGAGAAGGCGATCAGGTCGACGCCCTGGGTGATGAAGGTCTTGATCGACGCGATCTGCTTGGCCTGGTCGCCCTCGGCCGAGGTGAACTGCAGGTCCACGTTGTACTTCTCGGCGGTGGCCTTGATGTCGTCGGTATTGGCGCTGCGCCAACCGCTCTCGGATCCGACCTGGGCGAACCCGATGACGGCCCCGTCCAACTGGGCCGGGTCGACCGGCGGCAGTTCGCCGCCACCCTCGGCCGGGGAACTCGGCGCCGTGGAGTCCCCACCCGCGGTGGTGGACGCATCTGCCGAGGTGGGCGCTGCCGCCGTGCTGGTGCCGGCGGCGGCCGGGGTGGACGACGAGCCGGAGCTGCTGTTGCTGCCGCAGGCCGCCAGGGTCAGCGCGAGGGCCGCCGCGGCGACGATCGCGAACTTCTTCTTGAACACCGGTGTTCCTCCAACGCTGGATGACCTCTGGTGCGGATGGCTGTGATCGTCGGGTTCAGGTCGCTGATGCTGCGGTCCCGCACGACGGCGGGGTGGGGCATCGGACGATGAGCAGGAGCGGGAGCGCGGCATCGGATGCGGGCGGCACGGTGCTGACCGTGCCGCAAACGATCCTGGCCGTCATTGGCCGACCTTCCGATCTCAGTTCCTTCGAGGGCGGGTGGCTGACCCGCCCGCTCAGTGTTAACGCTCACACGCCGGGCGTCAAGAGGCTGTGCGGAGAAATGTTCACTCTTCGTTCGAATGGCCGCGACCAGGGTTTCGAGCGCGGAACCACCGGACAAAGGTGACGGGAGCAGACATTCCGCTGGCGTTGCCATCGATGTCGCCGGGGCACTGGGTGCATCGCGCCGCCCGATGGCGCCCCTGGATGCCGCCCTCGTGGACCGGCTGCGGGTCACACGGGGGTGTCGCAGCGACTGGCGCCGTCCGCACACCCGGTGCGCCACAGCGGGCGCGGGGCATCCACCGCTGCCAGGGGAACAACCGCGGATGCCGGGTCAGGGTGCCGCGATGCGGTCAGGTCCTCCGGTACCGGGTGAACAGGTGATCGCCGTCGACGGCGGTGCCGGCCAGCGCCCAGCGCGCCGCGGGACCGGAGTCGGGGCCGAGCAGGGGAGCAGCGCCGGCGCCGACGGTGAACGGCGCGATGGTCAGACACAGCTCGTCGATCCGCCGGGCGGCGATCAGCTCACCGAGCAGGCTGGGCCCTCCCTCGCAGAGCACCCGGCAAAGCCCTCGCTCCCGGAGCGCCGGGACGATCGCCGTCGCATCGACGTGGTCGGCGCCGAGCACCACGATCTCGGCGGCGATGTCGGCCGGGGTCCGTGCTGCCCCGACGGTGGTGGTCAGCAGGAGCGGGCGGGCGGCGGCGGTGTCGATCGCCCGCAGGCCGTCCGGGAGACCCCTGCCGGTGACGACCGCGAGCCGCAGCGGCCGGCCGGCGGGTCGCTCGGTGCCGATGCCCTCGTACCCCTCGGCGCGAACGGTTCCGGACCCGACCAGCAGCACGTCGGCACCGTCGCGCAGGGTGCGCAGGATCTCCTGGTCGGTGTCGTTGCCCAGGCCGCCGGAGACCCCGTCGAGTGCTGCGCGGCCGTCCATCGAGGTGATCATGTTGGCCCGGGTCCACGGGCCGACCGGCCACTCGTAGCCCGACAGGATGTCCGTCCGGTCCGTCATCGACGGATCAGATCACGACGCGGCCCGAAGTCCACCCGCCCGGTCGGCGTGTCGGCACCGACCGTGACTCTCTGTCGAACTTCGTGACCGTGCGTATCGGAGCGCAGGTCCCTGCCGGGTGACAGGCAATCTGCAGCCGCGTCCACGACCACGGGCCGAAGGCCGGGACGGACCGCCTGACCTGCCGGATCGCGCAGGTGCGCGGCCGATTTTCGAACGCCAGGCAACGATGTGTGACACTGACCCGGCCGACATCCGGGGAGGGTTCTCTTGCACATGCCAGTCAGCTGGTGGCGCCGCACCGTCGCGGGGCTGGTGGTCTCGGCCGTCGCCCTGGGAGCCCAGGTCCTGACCGGCCCTGTCGGCATCGCGGCCGCGGCGACGGTCCGGCCTGCTGTCGTTGCGCCGGCCGCCGCCGTCCCCGCCCCTGCCCCGTCGGCAGTACCGGATCCGGCAGCGACTCCCGGCCCCGTGGCCGTCCCCGCCACCGAGGCCGCTCCCGCACCGGCGCCCGCCCGGCCGGCAGCTCTGCCGTACGACGGGGCACCGCGGCTGACCAGCCTGGTGGCCTTCGCCCACGAGTGGGCGAAGAAGGACATCCCGTACGTCTACGCGGGCGGTCACGGCCCGACGCCGGGGATCACCCTCGGCGGGTTCGACTGCTCCGGTTGGGTGCGCTGGGCCTACTGGAGCGCGTTCGGCGTCGACATCGGCGGCGGCACCGCGCATTCGATCATCCATTCCGGGCAGTTCGTGAAGACCTCGACGCCGGTGCCCGGCGACGTCACCGCCTTCAACTGGTCCGGGGGCACGCAGGTCAACCACATCGGCATCTACGTCGGCGGTACCGCGCCGGACGGCCGTCCGGCGCAGATCGACACCCCGGACGTCGGGAAGACGGTCAGCCTGCGCGGCTTCGGGTTCGGATTGCTGGGCTACTACCACTACGTCGGTGCGACGCCCGCCGACTCGGGACCGCTGGTGCACCCGGTGTCACTGACCGCCACCGCCCCGGCCACCGCCGACAAGGGGCAGGTGGTGCCGGTGTCGGGGAAGGTCACCGGCGGCACCGGCATCGTCCGGCTGTACACCCGCAACGTCGGCGCCACCAGCTGGACGCCCGGGACAGAGGTCCGCACCACGTCCACCGGTGGCTACTCGATGCGGTACGTCGCCACCGGCACCGCGCAGCGACTCATGGTGCGGTACCTGGGTTCCGCGAAGGCCAGGGCCGTCGACTCCGCCCAGCTCACCCTCGGTGTCACCGTCCGGAGCACCGTCACCACGGCCACCGCACCGGCCACCGCGATCCGTGGTCAGGCGATCAGCATCACCGGCCGGTCGACCGGGACATCGGCCACCGCAGGTTCTCTCGTCCGCATGTACACCCGGGACGCCGGTGCGGCCGGCTGGCGCAGCACCGCCGAGACCCGCACCGACGCCCGTGGCCGTTACGCGCTCCGGCTCGTCGCGACCGGTCGGCCCACCGAGGTGCTGGTGCGGTTCGTGGGCAACACCGCGGCCCGGATGTCCGACGCCCCGGTGCTGACCGTGCGAGTGTCCACCGGCGCCACCCGCACCGCGGCGATGGTCGTCGGCGGCGAATCCGCAGGGCGGGGCGACCTGGTGCTGGTCAAGGGTCGGGTGACCGGCGTCGCCGAGGGCACCGGCATCGTCGGTGGCACCGTGCGGCTGTACGAGCGGTCCACGCCCACCGGGCCATGGTTCGTCGCCGCCCACGGGACCACCGATGCGCGGGGCTACTTCACCATCGAGTACACGACGCCGGACCGGACCCGGGTGTACCTGCTGACCCGGTTCCTCGGCGCCGGCACCGCGAAGCTCTCCGACGCGACGGTGCTGGAGCTCGAACTCGGCTGAGCCGTTTCACCGCAACCGCTGTCGCATCACCGGCCGGGTCGGTACGGTCCGCCCGAACTCGCCGAAGCCGGCCGCCCGGAAGATCGACACCGTGCCGGTGAAGAGCGCCGTCGGCGCCGGCCTGCCGCGCACGACCCCGACATCCACCGGGTGGCCGTCGAGCACCGACGCACCGTGGTCGGCGGCGAACACGGCGGCCCGGCGCAACAGCGCGGCACCGATCCCATGACCGCGGTGGCCCTGCCGCACCACGACGCAGGACACCCACCAGGCGTCCGGATCGTCGTCGAGCACCCGCTGCAGCGCACGGTTGCCGGTGATCCCGGGCAGCGTCGATCTGGGCACCACACGGCACCATCCGGACGGCGTTCCGTCGTGGTACGCGACCAGACCGACCGGCAACGGCCCGTCCGAGACCTCCAGGTGCAGCGCGGTCCGGTTGTCCGGGCAGTCGTGGCGGCGGAACCGCTGGCACCAGCACGAGTCCGGGCGCCGACCGCCGCGGCCGAATGCCTCGACGACATCGGTCCAGCGCGCTGGGGTGGCGGGTTCCACCGAGACGGTCATGCGACACAGACTGCCCGACGACCCGCGGACGATGCCGACCGGCCCGCTACCGTGCAGGGGTGAGCACCGGTGGCCCCGACACCATTCCGCGGGGTGGCACGCGCGATCGTGTGCTCGCACTCGAGTAGTTCAGCTCGTCAGCACCACCAGCTCCCGGGTGGCCCGGGTCATCGCGACGTACCGGTCGACAGCGCCACGCACGCCGGTCCCGAACCCGTCCGGATCGATCAGCACGACCAGATCGAACTCGAGCCCCTTGGCGGTCTCCGGGGTGAGCACGCTGACCCGGTCGATGTCCGGAACCGTGGGCGCCGGGCGGTCGGCCGCTGCGATCACGCAGGCGACACCGTCGGCGTTCCCGGCCTGCCAGACGTCGAGAAGGGCGGGCAGATCAGCAAGTTCGCCGGTGCGGACCGGGATGCCGCTGCGGCGCACCGAGGTGGGCACGTTCGCATCGGGCAACGCCGCCAGGATCACCGGGGCGGCGGCCGTCATGACCTCCTCCGGGGTCCGGTAGTTGACCGTCAGCGAGGCCACGGTGATCCGGTCCAGCCCTGCCCGTTCCAGGCGGGACTCCCAGTTCCCGGCGAAGCCGTCGCGGGCCTGGGCCCGGTCGCCGACCACGGTGAAGCTGCCGGACGGGCAGCGCTGCACCAGCATCTGCCATTGTGCGTCGGTGAGCTCCTGGGCCTCGTCGACGACCACGTGCGCGAACGGGCCGGCCAGCGGGTCACGCTCCGCCTGCGGCAACGAGTCCTCGTCGATCAGAGCATCCTGCAGGTCGTCACCCCGCAGCATGCTCATGATCATCATGTCGCTGTCGTCGGCGACGATCGCTTCCTCGACGACCCGGGCCAGTCCTTGCTGCTGGCCCTGCACCTGCGCCCGGGCCGCGCGCCGGCGGGACTCGTAGCCGGCATCACCCAACAACTGACGGGCGGTGTCCAGGTACGGCAGGTCGGACAATGTCCAGTGCTCGTTGTCGCTGCGGCGCAACAACTTCACCTGCTCCGGGGAGAGCCACGGCGCGCACAGCCGGAGGAACGCGGGTACCGACCAGAGATCGGCGACCAGTTCCGTCGCCTCGATCAGCGGCCAGGCCCGGTGGAGTTCGTCGCGGATCGCCACGTTGCGGCGCAGGGAGTTCCGCAGGGTGTCATCGTCCACCCCGGCGGCGGACGCCCGATCGACCAGGGTCGTCACCAGCTCCTCGTGGATCCGCTCGCGCGCCTCGTTGTGCGGTGTGCCCGGCTCGACTGCGCCGAACGCCTCGGCCCAGTCCGACGGGGTGAGTTCCAGCTCCGTCCATGGGGTCTCGACGGCCGTCGCGGTCGTCGGCGGCTCCTCGTAGAACCGCACCCCGGTCGCCACCGCCCGGACCAGGTCGGCGCCGGCCTTGAGCCGGGCCACCGCCGGGTCCGGCTCGGGACGGGCCGTCACCCCCTCCGGCAGCAGGTCCTGCAGGGTGCAGGTCTGCACACCGTCCTCGCCGAGGGCGGGCAGCACGTCGGACACGTAGCGCAGGTACTGGTGGTGCGGGCCGACGACCAGCACACCGCCGCGGTCACGGGACAACCTGGGATCCGCGTAGAGCAGGTAGGCGGCCCGGTGCAGCGCGACCACCGTCTTCCCGGTGCCGGGCCCGCCGTCCACCACCAGGGTGCCGGGGGAGCCGGCCCGGATGATCGCGTCCTGGTCGGCCTGGATGGTGCCCAGCACGTCCCGCATCCGGCTCGAGCGGCTGGACGCGAGCTCGGCGATGAACGCCGACTGGTCGTCCATCGCCGCTCGTTCCCGGGCGACATCCGTTCCGTGGACGAAGACCTCGTCCCAGTAGTCGGTGATCCGGCCCTTGGTCCACCGGTACCGGCGCCGGCGGGCGAGCGCCATCGGGTGACCGTGGGTGGCGGCGAAGAACGGTTCGGCGGCCGGTGACCGCCAGTCCACGAGCAGTCGTCGCCCGGTGCGGTCGGTGAGCCCGAGCCGCCCGATCCAGATCGGCGCTCCGATGGTGCCGTCCGCGTCGACCGGGACGATGTGCCCGAGGCACAGGTCGAGGCCGAACCGGCGCAGTGCGCGCCGCCGGGCGGTGAGCTGGTGGATCGTCCGGTCCCGGTCGAGCGCCTCCGCGCCGTGCCGGGCGGGGGAGAGCCGCTCCTCCTCCAGTCGGGCGGTCACGTCATCGATCGACTCCTGCAGACATCTCTCGATCTCCGCGAAGTACTCCAGGTCATCGGCGATCAGCGCCGGGTCCGCTTTGGCGGACAGCCGGTCGGGCAGGTCGAAAACTGTGGTGCTCAGAATGTGTCCCCTCGCCGTCGGTCAGGTGCGCCGGCGATTCTGCGCCGCTCAGGGGGTCTTGCCGCAAGCCCCGGGGTGCGCTATACGTTGAAGTGGGGAGAGGGACGGCCAGCTCCGCGGGGGCCTACGAGTTCGCCCGCGGTCGACGATCGTAGGCTCGGCCGGTGCCGCCTCTGATGACCTCCACCATCGCGACCGCCGCGGACGGCGCACGGATCGCCGTCCAGGTGTCGGGATCCGGCCCGCCGCTGCTGCTGCTCGCCGGTCAGGCCAACAACCACCACTGGTGGGACGACGTGCGCTCCGACTTCTCCGACCGGCGCACCACCATCACCGTGGACCAGCGTGGCACCGGTGACAGCGACGAACCTGCCGACGACATGACCACCCGATCGATGGCCGGCGACATGGTGGCCGTGCTCGGGCATCTCGGGCTCGGGCCCGTCGACGTGTACGCCACGTCCATGGGTGGCCGGATCGCGCAGTGGCTCGCCGTGGACCACCCGCACCTGGTGCGCCGACTGGTGCTCGGCTGTACGTCACCGGGCGGGCCACGCGCCGTCGAACGCGATGCCGGCGTCCGGCGCGGCCTGGTCGACCCGTCCGGTGATCGGCGGCGCTTCCTGCTCGAGTTGATGTACACACCGGAGTGGCTGGCCGGGCACCCTGGCCCCTACCGGGTGCTCGGTGATCCCTCGATGACGGCGGCAGCACGCCGGGCTCATTTGCGGGCCTCCGACGGGCACGACGACTGGGAGGTGCTCGGCGCGATCGCCGCTCCGACCTTGGTGCTGCACGGCGCGGACGACGTGATGACGCCGGCCGTCAACGCAGAGCTGTTGGCGGAGCGCATCCCGGGCAGCGAACTGATGGTGCTGCCCGGGCTGCGCCACGCCTTCTTCGACGAGGGACGCGCCGTGGTCAGCCCTCTCGTCGAGAAATTCCTGACCGGATGACGGGATCCACCGTGGTGCAGAGACGCCGACGGAGTCTCTGCACCACAGGTGGTCCCACCTTCTGGAATTAGGTCGAACGCGTCTCGCCCGCCTCGAACGTGCCCGGGGTGCAGCATCGATCCCACGGACGGCAATCGGCCGCGCGGCCCGCCTGATGTCGGGGACAACCGGAGGCGACCCGCCGAACGGCGGGTCACCGGCCGCAGACCGCGACGCACTGTCGGTACCCCCGGACGATCACCCGACCCACACTGGGCTGGAGGTGGTCGCAACGACGCGGCCGCACCCGACCTGAGGAGCGTGCGATGGCGATCGACGGCAGCAGGATCGACGAGGTTCTCGCGGCAGCGGTGGACTCGGGGGCGGTACCGCACGTCGCGGCGATCGCGGCGGACCGCGACGGCATCCTGTACGAAGGCGGGGCCGGCGCCCGGATCAACGGCGAGGACAGCACACCGGTCACGACGAGCACCCAGTTCCGGATCATGTCGATGACCAAGATGGTCTGTACCGTCACGGCTCTCCAGTTGATGGAGCAGGGCTCGCTGGACCTCGACGCACCGGTCGAGCGCTACTGCCCCGCGTTCGGAGACCTGCAGGTGCTGGACGGCTGGGACGGGGACGTGCCGAAACTCCGGGCACCCGCGACCAGGGCGACGGTCAAGCAGCTGATCACCCACACCTCCGGCCTGACCTACTGGTTCTGGAACGCCGACATGGTGAGATATGAAGCGGTCAGCGGTATCCCGAACGTCGTGCCGGGCTCCGCCGAGGCGTTCAGGGCGCCGTTGGTGTGCGACCCGGGGACCAGGTTCGAGTACGGCATCAACACCGACTGGCTCGGCAAGGTGGTGGAGTCCGTGACCGGCAAGGGCCTGGACGTGGTGGTCAAGGAAGGCGTGACCGGACCACTCGGCATGGGGGACACCATGTTCCGGCTCGATCCGGACCGGACTGCGAACGCAGTCACGGTGCACACCCCCGGTTCGGACGGTGGGTGGGTGTCGGCCGGCGAGATCCTCAACCAGGAGCCGGACTGGTGGGCAGGCGGGCACGGCCTGTACTCGACACCCCGGGACTACATCCGCTTCGAGCGGGCGCTGCTCCGCGGCGGAGAACTCGACGGGGCGCGGATCCTGAGCCGGGAGACCGTCGATGCTGCCTTCTCCAACCAGATCGGGGATCTGGACGTCCCGGAGGTGATCGAGACCGCCGACCCGCCGATCACCGACTCGATGCGGATCGGGCCGGGATGGAAATGGGGCTACGGGCTGCTGCTCAACACCCAGGACCTGCCCGGCCGGCGCCGGGCCTGGACCGGCGCCTGGGCGGGCCTGTTCAACACGCACTTCTTCGTCGACAGGACCACCGGCATCTGCGCGTCGATCTACACCAACAGCCTGCCTTTCATCACCGAGCACCAGGCCTGGAAGCTGTACGGCGACTTCGAGGACGCGCTCTACGCCTCGCTCTGAGCCGGGTCGGCAGGTCCCAGCGGTGGCGGTGCGGGCGTCGGTGGGCGACGATGCAGGGACACAGGAGGTGCCACATGGCGCAGGTCGTCCGGCCTGCCTTCGACCCCGAACTGCGGGCGGGGCTTGCGGTGGTCGGCGGTATGTTCCCGCCGACCATCACTCCGGAGCTGATCGGGTTCATGCGTTCCTCGTATGCCTCCCCACCCCTGGAGAACACACTCGCGAACAGGGATGTCGTCCGTACCGATGCCGTCATCCGCGGGCATGCCGGCGATCCGGTGGAGATCTCGGTGCTGTCGCCGGGTGCGCGCACCGCTCCGGCGCCGGCGGTGCTGTTCATCCACAGCGGCGGCCTGTTGTTCGGCGACCGGTTCAGTGGGATCGACCTGATCCTCGACTGGATCGAGAGGTTCGGCGCGGTGGTGGTCACCGTCGAGTACCGGTTGGCGCCGGAGTTCCGCGACCCGTACGCCCGGGAGGACGTCTACGCAGCACTGGAATGGACGGCGGCGCAGTCGGAGCAGCTGGGCATCCGATCCGACCGCATCGTGGTCGCCGGGGCCAGTGCCGGCGGCGGACTCGCCGCCGGGCTGGCCCTGGCGGCACGGGACCGCGGTGGTCCGGTGCTGTGCGGGCAGATCCTCGACTACCCGATGCTGGACGACCGCGGCCTGACAGCGTCCACGGCCCAGTTCGACGGCATCGGTGTCTGGGACCGGGTGAGCAACGAAACGGGGTGGCGTGCCTTCCTCGGAGACGCGGTGGGCGGCAACGACGTCTCGCCGTACGCGGCGCCGGCCCGGGCGACCGACCTGTCCGGCCTGCCACCGGCGTTCATCGACGTCGGCGCGGCGGAGATCTTCCGTGACGAGGCGATCGACTATGCGAACAGGATCTGGCGGGCCGGCGGTGATGCCGAGCTGCATGTGTGGTCGGGTGGCTTCCACGCATTCGACATCTTCGCCCCGCACACCACTCTCGCCCAGGGCATGATCCGTGCTCGCGACGCCTGGGTGGAGAAGATCCTTGCCGACTGAACGGTGCGCGGCGGGGGAGTGGCGCTGAGATGCAGGAGTTGCTCGGCAGGATCGCGCGTCTGGACCCGACGGCCAGCTTGGGGCTCCGGGTGATCGCGTGCTTCGACGAGTTGGTGGTGGGCAAACGTCAACACCCGGGCGCTGCTCAGCGCCGCGGCCTCGCTCGCCGGGTGCGTGGCCGGTTTCGAGCAGGATGCCCCGCACCGGCAGGTGCGGATCACCCCCCGCGGCGAGGCGGCCGGCGGAAACGGTGAAGTGCAACGCACCGTCACGCCGGTCGACGACGGCCTGGTGGTGTGGCTGGAGCGGGAGGGCACCCCGCAGGCCAACGATGCCATCATCCTGGAGCGGCTGTCGCTCGCCGTCCGGATCCGGCACGGCCGGAGCAGACATCCGTCCGAGCACCGGCGCGAACTCGGACTGCTGCTCGACGGGTCCGTCGCTGCCGACGAGAGATGCACGGCTGCCGCCGGTCTCGGGTTGCTGCCCACCCTGTGCTACCGGGTCGTGGTGGCGCCGCTGTTCGCGGTGTGGGACAAGCACCCGCGCGGGCCGGAGGACGTGGTGCCGACCGCGTTCGGCCCGTTGCACGCCGTGGTGGTCGCCGAATCGGTGCGAGCGGTGGAGGGCTCACCGACGGGCATAGGCGCCTCGGCGCCGCCCGAGCACCTGCACCGGTCGTTCCGGTCCGCCGTGGCGGCATTGCGCCTGTGCGATCCCCCCGGGGTCGGCTCGGTCTCCGCCGATGACTTCGGCGGGCTCATCCCGTTGATCGCCGATCAGCTCGACGACGGGAGCCTGACCGACGTCGCCGGCCTGGAGACACTCGCGGCGCACCCGTGGGCCGCCCCCACGCTGGATGCCATCGTCCGGACCTCTTCGGTGCGGCACGCTGCCCGGGTGCTGGGGATTCACCACTCGACCATGCAGACCAGGCTGGACACGGTGACCGAGACCCTGGGATGGGACCCGCTGGACGGCCTCGGACGGACCCGTCTGGGCATCGCGTACCTGACCTGGCGACTGCGCCACTCGCGTGTTCTCGACCTGCCCGCCCCGCGCTACGACTGATATGTGAGCAACTTTGTCAACTGGGCGCGGTGAAGCGGGGCCCTTCCTGGCCGGGGAG